>CAJSZT010000005.1:0-240485 GCA_910573785.1 Lachnospiraceae bacterium
TTTTTGCCGATTCTTTTACCGATCCTTTTGCCCCTTTTTTCACCCCTGGTTTCTCCAATCCGTTCCCCAACCTGAAATGCTTCCTCCTGCTTCACCTGAATATCTTTCTCATAACTATATTCCGCAATCAACATATTTATCACCTCACTGCCTTTTCGCCGTAGATAGTCTGCCAGAATCCTGCGTTCCATACATTCCTGGACCGCTTTCTTTATAGAATCCTCTTCCTTCGAATACTTCCGAACCGTGTCAATAAACAGACTGTACTCCTTTAACACCTCACATCTCTGAAATACTATATGGAAAACATCTTCCGAACAGACCTTACATCCTTGACAGTACAGGCAACCATATCTGCAATCTGCCTGTTCGTATAATCAGGATTTTCTTTTAAAGTCTGGAAGATTTTACTGGATAAAAGGATTCCTTCTTTTTTGCCCCTCTTTTCGCCTCTTTTTTCGCCCCTGGATTCTCCAAGCCGTTCCCCAATCTGAAATGCTTCCTCCTGTTTCACCTGAATATCTTTCTCATAACTGTATTCCGCAATCAACATATTCATCACCTCACTGCCTTTTCGCCGTAGATAATCCGCCAAAATCCCGCGTTCCATACATTCCTGGATCGCTTTCTTTATAGAATCTTCTTCCTTCGAATACTTCCGAACCGTGTCAATAAACAGACTGTACTCCTTTAACACCTCACATTTGTCCAGAATACTATGTGCCTTATTGGAATTGATATTGATGACCTTAACCATTAATTCCAATGAAGCTTTTCCATTGGAATCAAGGAAGGAATCGGACAGGAACAGTTCCTGTTCCAGAGGAAACTCTGCTGTTCCATTGTAAAACGTATAAAACTCCGGAGCGGGAATCTTCACCAGCGCAGTCCGATACCTATCCTCACTATCAACCAGCTGCTCATAAGCCCTGCCCGCATACATGAGGCACCGGAGGGGCATGTTTTTATTGACAGTTGATTGGTGTTCGCCGAATACGATCACCTTCTGAACCACCTCAAAAGAAATATCATTCTTGAAGTTTTTATAAAGGACATTCTCGACTCGAATCTTACGGATATTTTTTACATTCTGGTAATTCGTATCGTGCAGTGCATTGTAGAGACTCAGAAGATTTTCTTCCGCAGTCTCATCCTCGTAGAACAGGTCAACAAACACACTGTCCTTATGCTCACGGTTCTCCTTTTCCGCATCGGCTACTGTAATAACACTTTTCAGCTGTTCTGCAGAAGCAACAGCTACACTTGTACTGCTTACTTTTTTCTTACTCGTTCTCTTTTGTTTCATAGAAAACCTCCTCATATTCAATTGTTGTCAGGAGATTTTCCCGTACCATATCAGAAAACCTCCCGCTTCATGTGGATCAAAGCACGAATTTTCTGAACGGCAGGACACAGAGGCCCATGTATAGAAATGTCACGTTCTCAGATATATCGAAACCAGACGTTCCGATATAAGAAACTTTAGAAAATCTGCTTTTCCCTATTGTAGCATATGGCTGAGGGGGAGTACAAGAGAAAATTCAGATATTTTCGTGTTACGGATATCAGGCGTTACTGTTCACACCCTGACCGGGCGCTCACAGTAACGGCATCCAGCATAAAAAATGCCCGCCGCAAAGAGTCCGTTCTCCGCGGCGGGCATATCAGTATATCTCTGAAACACTATATGGAAAACATCTTCCGAACAGACCTTACATCCTTGACAGTACAGGCAACCATATCTGCAATCTGCCTGTTCGTATAATCAGGATTTTCTTTTAAAGTCTGGAAGATTTTACTGGATAAAAGGATTCCCTGTTTTTTGCCCCTCTTTTCGCCTCTTTTTTCGCCTCTTTTTTCGCCCCTGGATTCTCCAAGCCGTTCCCCAATCTGAAATGCTTCCTCCTGCTTCACCTGAATATCTTTCTCATAACTGTATTCCGCAATCAACATATTCATCACCTCACTGCCTTTTCGCCGTAGATAGTCCGCCAGAATCCCGCGTTCCATACATTCCTGGACCGCTTTCTTTATAGAATCCTCTTCCTTCGAATACTTCCGAACCGTGTCAATAAACAGACTGTACTCCTTTAACACCTCACATTTGTCAAGAATACTATGTGCCTTATTGGAATTGATATTGATGACCTTAACCATCAATTCCAATGAAGACTTGCCGTTGGAATCAAGGAAGGAATCGGACAGGAACAGTTCCTGTTCCAGAGGAAACTCTGCTTTCCCATTGTAAAACGTATAAAATTCCGGAGCAGGGATCTTCACCAATGCAGTCCGATACCTGTCTTCAGTATCAACCAGCTGTTCATAAGCCCTGCCCGCATACATGAGACACCGGAGAGGCATGTTTTTATTGACAGTTGATTGATGTTCGCCGAATACGATCACCTTCTGATCCACCTCAAAAGAAATATCATTCTTAAAGTTTTTATAAAGGACATTCTCGACTCGAATCTTATGGATATTTTTTACATTCTGGTAATTCGTATCGTGCAGTGCATTGTAGAGACTCAGAAGATTTTCTTCTGCGGTCTCATCCTCGTAGAACAGGTCAACAAACACACTGTCCTTATGCTCACGGTTCTCCTTTTCCGCATCGGCTACTGTAATAACACTTTTCAGCTGTTCTGCAGAAGCAACAGCCACATTTGTACTGCTTACTTTTTTCTTACTCGTTCTCTTTTGTTTCATAGAAAACCTCCTCTTATTCAACTGTTGTCAGGAGATTTTCTGGTGCCAAATTCAGAAAACCTCCCGCTTTATGTGGATCAAAGCACGAATTTTCTGAAAGGCAGGACACAGAGGCCCATGTGTAGAAATGTCACGTTCTCAGATATACCGGAATCAGATGTTCCGATATAAGAAACTTTAGAAAATCTGCTTTTCCCTATTGTAGCATATGGCTGAGGGGGAGTACAAGAGAAAATCCAGATATTTTCGTGTTACGGATATCAGGCGTTACAGGTCACACCTTGACCAGGCGTGCCCTGTAACTCAGGCCGTCATTTTAAATTGCCTACGGCAATGGACGGCCTGAATACCAGCTCTTATGTGCATCCTCCCAACCAATCAGCGTGGTGATTGGTCGGGGTGTGACATGTAACTATCAGGCGTTACTGTTCACATCCTGATCGGGCGCTCACAGTAACGGCATCCAGCATAAAAAATGCCCGCCGCAAAGAGTCCGTTCTCCGCGGCGGGCATATCAGTATATCTCTGAAACACTATATGGAAAACATCTTCCGAACAGACCTTACATCCTTGACAGTACAGGCAACCATATCTGCAATCTGCCTGTTCGTATAATCAGGATTTTCTTTTAAAGTCTGGAAGATTTTACTGGATAAAAGGATTCCTTCTTTTTTGCCCCTGGATTCTCCAAGCTGTTCTCCAATCTGAAATGCTTCCTCCTGTTTCACCTGAATATCTTTCTCATAACTATATTCCGCAATCAACATATTCATCACCTCACTGCCTTTTCGCTGCAGATAATCCGCCAAAATCCCGCGTTCCATACACTCATGGATTGCTTTCTTTATAGAATCTTCTTCCTTCGAATACTTCCGAACCGTGTCAATAAACAGACTGTACTCCTTTAACACCTCACATTTGTCAAGAATACTATGTGCCTTATTGGAATTGATATTGATGACCTTAACCATCAATTCCAATGAAGACTTGCCGTTGGAATCAAGGAAGGAATCGGACAGGAACAGTTCCTGTTCCAGAGGAAACTCCGCTGTTCCATTGTAAAACGTATAAAACTCCGGAGCGGGAATCTTCACCAGCGCAGTCCGATACCTATCCTCACTATCAACCAGCTGCTCATAAGCCCTGCCCGCATACATGAGGCACCGGAGGGGCATGTTTTTATTGACAGTTGATTGGTGTTCGCCGAATACGATCACCTTCTGATCCACCTCAAAAGAAATATCATTCTTGAAGTTTTTATAAAGGACATTCTCGACTCGAATCTTACGGATATTTTTTACATTCTGGTAATTCGTATCGTGCAGTGCATTGTAGAGACTCAGAAGATTTTCTTCCGCAGTCTCATCCTCGTAGAACAGGTCAACAAACACACTGTCCTTATGCTCACGGTTCTCCTTTTCCGCATCAGCTACTGTAATAACACTTTTCAGCTGTTCTGCAGAAGCAACAGCTACACTTGTACTGCTTACTTTTTTCTTACTCGTTCTCTTTTGTTTCATAGAAAACCTCCTCATATTCAATTGTTGTCAGGAGATTTTCCCGTACCATATCAGAAAACCTCCCGCTTCATGTGGATCAAAGCACGAATTTTCTGAAAGACAGGACACAGAGGCCCTTGTGTAGAAATGTCACGTTCTCAGATATACCGGAATCAGATGTTCCGATATAAGAAACTTTAGAAAATCTGCTTTTTCCTATTGTAGCACATGGCTGAGGGGAAGTACAGGAGAAAATCCAGATATTTTCGTGTTACGGATATCTGGCATTAAAAAAATATACCCGCTGTAAAGAATCTGTTCTTTGCAGCGGGCATATCAGTATATCTCTGAAATATTATATGGAAAACATCTTCCGTACATCTTTTACATTTTCAACAGTGCAGGCAACCTTACTTGCAATCTGCTTGTCTGTAAAATCCGGATTCTCTTTTACTGCCTGAAAGACCTTACTGGATAAGATAATTCCTTCTTTTTTGCCGATTTTTTTACCCCTTTTTTCACCCCTGGTTTCTCCAATCCGTTCCCCAACCTGAAATGCTTCCTCCTGTTTCACCTGAATATCTTTCTCATAACTGTATTCCGCAATCAACATATTCATCACCTCTTCCTCGTTCGTTCTCTTTCGTTTCATAGAAAACCTCCTTATTCAATTGTTGTCAGGAGATTTTCCCATGCCATATCAGTATATCTCTGAAATATTATATGGAAAACATCTTCCGTACATCTTCTACATTTTCAACAGTGCAGGCAACCTTACTTGCAATCTGCTTGTTTGTAAAATCCGGATTCTCTTTTACTGCCTGAAAGACCTTGCTGGATAAGATAATTCCTTCTTGTTTGCCGATTTTTTTACCGATCCTTTTGCCGATCCTTTTGCCGGTCTTTTTGCCCCTTTTTTCACCCCTGGTTTCTCCAATCCGTTCCCCAACCTGAAATGCTTCCTCCTGTTTCAACTGAATATCTTTCTCATAACTATATTCCGCAATCAACATATTCATCACCTCACTGACTTTTCGCCGTAGATAATCCGCCAAAATCCCGCGTTCCATACACTCATGGATTGCTTTCTTTATAGAATCTTCTTCCTTCGAATACTTCCGAACCGTGTCAATAAACAGACTGTACTCCTCCAATGAAGCTTTTCCATTGGAATCAAGGTAAGCATCAGAAAGAAACAGTTCCTGTTCCAGAGGAAACTCCGCTATTCCATTGTAAAACGTATAAAACTCCGGAGCGGGAATCTTCACCAGCGCAGTCCGATACCTATCCTCACTATCAACCAGCTGCTCATAAGCCCTGCCCGCATACATGAGACACCGGAGAGGCATGTTTTTATTGACAGTTGATTGATGTTCGCCGAATACGATCACCTTCTGCTCCACCTCAAAAGAAATATCATTCTTAAAGTTTTTCCTGAATCCGTGAACCATTTGGGTGAAATTTTTTCGGAGAATTTGAAAATATTATGCCTTTGGCGATATGTTTTCCTACAATGCTTTCACCCAATAGTGAAAAAATATTTGGAATCATATAATCCTAAAACCCTTGCAGTTATTCGATTTTTAGCACATTTTCACCTTTTGGGTTCACGGATTCAGGTTTTTATAAAGGACATTCTCGACTCGAATCTTATGGATATTTTTTACATTCTGGTAATTTGTATCGTGCAGTGCATTGTAGAGACTCAGAAGATTTTCTTCCGCAGTCTCATCCTCGTAGAACAGGTCAACAAACACACTGTCCTTATGCTCACGGTTCTCCTTTTCCGCATCGGCTACTGTAATAACACTTTTCAGCTGTTCTGCAGAAGCAACAGCCACATTTGTACTGCTTACTTTTTTCTTACTCGTTCTCTTTTGCTTCATAGAAAACCTCCTCATATTCAATTGTTGTCAGGAGATTTTCCGGTGCCATATCAGAAAACCTCCCGCTTTATGTGGATCAAAGCATGAATTTTCTGAAAGGCAGGACACAGAGGCCCTTGTGTAGAAATGTCACGTTCTCAGATATATCGAAACCAGACGTTCCGATATAAGAAACTTTAGAAAATCTGCTTTTCCCTATTGTAGCATATGGCTGAGGGGGAGTACAAGAGAAAATCCAGATATTTTCGTGTTACGGATATCAGGCGTTACTGTTCACACCCTGACCGGGCGCTCACAGTAACGGCATCCAGCATAAAAAATGCCCGCCGCAAAGAGTCCGTTCTCCGCGGCGGGCATATCAGTATATCTCTGAAATACTATATGGAAAACATCTTCCGAACAGACCTTACATCCTTGACAGTACAGGCAACCATATCTGCAATCTGCCTGTTCGTATAATCAGGATTTTCTTTTAAAGTCTGGAAGATTTTACTGGATAAAAGGATTCCTTCTTTTTTGCCCCTGGATTCTCCAATCTGAAATGCTTCCTCCTGTTTCACCTGAATATCTTTCTCATAACTATATTCCGCAATCAACATATTCATCACCTCACTGCCTTTTCGCCGCAGATAGTCTGCCAGAATCCCGCGTTCCATACATTCCTGGACCGCTTTCTTTATAGAATCCTCTTCCTTCGAATACTTCCGAACCGTGTCAATAAACAGACTGTACTCCTTTAACACCTCACATTTGTCAAGAATACTATGTGCCTTATTGGAATTGATATTGATGACCTTAACCATCAATTCCAATGAAGACTTGCCGTTGGAATCAAGGAAGGAATCGGACAGGAACAGTTCCTGTTCCAGAGGAAACTCCGCTGTTCCATTGTAAAACGTATAAAACTCCGGAGCGGGAATCTTCACCAGCGCAGTCCGATACCTATCCTCACTATCAACCAGCTGCTCATAAGCCCTGCCCGCATACATGAGGCACCGGAGGGGCATGTTTTTATTGACAGTTGATTGGTGTTCGCCGAATACGATCACCTTCTGATCCACCTCAAAAGAAATATCATTCTTGAAGTTTTTATAAAGGACATTCTCGACTCGAATCTTATGGATATTTTTTACATTCTGGTAATTCGTATCGTGCAATGCATTGTAGAGACTCAGAAGATTTTCTTCCGCAGTCTCATCCTCGTAGAACAGGTCAACAAACACACTGTCCTTATGCTCACGGTTCTCCTTTTCCGCATCGGCTACTGTAATAACACTTTTCAGCTGTTCTGCAGAAGCAACAGCCACATTTGTACTGCTTACTTTTTTCTTACTCGTTCTCTTTTGCTTCATAGAAAACCTCATCATATTCAATTGTTGTCAGGAGATTTTCCCGTACTATATCAGAAAACCTCCCGCTTCATGTGGATCAAAGCACGAATTTTCTGAAAGACAGGACACAGAGGCCCTTGTGTAGAAATGTCACGTTCTCAGATATACCGGAATCAGATGTTCCGATATAAGAAACTTTAGAAAATCTGCTTTTTCCTATTGTAGCACATGGCTGAGGGGAAGTACAGGAGAAAATCCAGATATTTTCGTGTTACGGATATCTGGCATTAAAAAAATATACCCGCTGTAAAGAACCTGTTCTTTGCAGCGGGCATATCAGTATATCTCTGAAATATTATATGGAAAACATCTTCCGTACATCTTTTACATTTTCAACAGTGCAGGCAACCTTACTTGCAATCTGCTTGTCTGTAAAATCCGGATTCTCTTTTACTGCCTGAAAAACCTTACTGGATAAGATAATTCCTTCTTTTTTGCCGATTCTTTTACCGATCCTTTTGCCCCTTTTTTCACCCCTGGTTTCTCCAATCCGTTCCCCAACCTGAAATGCTTCCTCCTGCTTCACCTGAATATCTTTCTCATAACTGTATTCCGCAATCAACATATTCATCACCTCACTGCCTTTTCGCCGTAGATAATCCGCCAAAATCCCGCGTTCCATACATTCCTGGACCGCTTTCTTTATAGAATCCTCTTCCTTCGAATACTTCCGAACCGTGTCAATAAACAGACTGTACTCCTTTAACACCTCACATTTGTCAAGAATACTATGTGCCTTATTGGAATTGATATTGATGACCTTAACCATCAATTCCAATGAAGCTTTTCCATTGGAATCAAGGTAAGCATCAGAAAGAAACAGTTCCTGTTCCAGAGGAAACTCCGCTATTCCATTGTAAAACGTATAAAACTCCGGAGCGGGAATCTTCACCAGCGCAGTCCGATACCTATCCTCACTATCAACCAGCTGCTCATAAGCCCTGCCCGCATACATGAGGCACCGGAGGGGCATGTTTTTATTGACAGTTGATTGGTGTTCGCCGAATACGATCACCTTCTGATCCAACTCAAAAGAAATATCATTCTTGAAGTTTTTATAAAGGACATTCTCGACTCGGATTTTGCGGATATTCTTTACATTCCGGTAGTGCGTATCGTGCAATGCGTTGTAGAGACTCAGAAGATTCTTTTCCGCAGTCTCATCCTCATAGAACAAGTCAACAAACACACTGTCCTTATGCTCACGGTTCTCCTTTTCCGCATCGGCTACTGTAATAACACTTTTCAGCTGTTCTGCAGAAGCAACAGCCACATTTGTACTGCTTACTTTTTTCTTACTCGTTCTCTTTTGTTTCATAGAAAACCTCATCTTATTCAATTGTTGTCAGGAGATTTTCCCGTACCATATCAGAAAACCTCCCGCTTCATGTGGATCAAAGCACGAATTTTCTGAAAGGCAGGACACAGAGGCCCTTGTGTAGAAATGTCACGTTCTCAGATATATCGAAACCAGACGTTCCGACTATAAGAAACTTTAGAAAATCTGCTTTTCCCTATTGTAGCATATGGTTGTACGGGAATACAAGAGAGAATCCAGGTATTTTCATGCGGATGTTATCCGGTAAATGCTTACCGGGTTTGGAGTAGCAAAATTGGAAGATTAAGTTAAAAAAGAATGCTTATCAAATTAGGGGGGACAGTCGATAAATAATTATACAAATAGTTTGCCCGCTGCGGAGAATAGATTGATAATACAGGGGAGGGGTGGCTATTGGGAGTCCAGGAAAGGTTTTTGCGAATTCTGTATAAAAACATTGAATTTTGTGGACTTTTGCACTATACTGAAACAAGTAAGGGCTATCAATAATAAGGATTATGAGGATGTGTTGAGATGATCAAGGATAGAGTGATTCAAAAGAGAATAAAGGGGAAAGTTCTGGCGATGGCAATGACGGCGGTTATGGCATCGTTTTTTGTGACTATGGGAGTGAAAGCAGGTCCAGAAGAAGGAAATCTTCAGGATATTACAGGAAGCGGACTTAATACTGCTCCATTTAGCCTGACAATTAATAGTCATGATGGTGGAGAATGCCCAGGACATTATTTTAAAGACACAGTATCGAAGGGGCATGGCATTAGGGTAGAAGGAGGAAAGCATAGGATTGTATTAGAAGGAGCAACAATAAATGCAGAAGCTGCAGAATCAGCTATATCCGTAGAAGAAGGGGCAACCCTGGACTTGGTTTTGATAGGGGATAACAAGTTGAGTGGCGGTTTGGGTATGCCTGGAATATCTGTTCCACTTGGAGCTACATTGAATATTGTTGCCAAAGAGCCTTCTGCCAAATTGGAAGCCAAAAGTGGAGGAAATTCGGCAGGAATTGGTGGCTATGGTATAACGCCACGAAAGACAGGTACAGCTGGTACTATTAATATTGAAGGTGGTACAATAATTGCTACAGGTGGAAAAGGTGGAGCTGGTATTGGCGGGTATAATGGAGGTGGATCTGGTACAATTAATATAAAAGATGCGACGGTAGAGGCAACAGGTGGTGATGCAGACCCTTCTATTGGAATTGGAAAAGCATCACCTGGTATTGGAGTTGGAGCAAATGGCAATGATTCCGGTAGTACTAGTACCGTTAAGATCAGTGGGGCTACTATAACTGCTATAGGTGGAAAGGAGAGCAATAATACCAGAACTTATGGTATAAATGCGGATGAATTATCTTCTGTAGATAATGAAAATACTAGTGTGGTTGTTAAGTCTACTAATGGACTTCCCAAGACAGGGATGGATATTACTTTGAACGGTTTGGTATGGAGTATAGAAAAAAACGGAAATACCATAGATTTGGGGGATACATGTACTGCATATGGTAAAGCGGTATTGCCGGATCCTTTTGATTTGGGCGGTGGAACGTTAGAAATCTGGGGAGAAGACACATCTGTAGCACTTCCTGATAGTATGACAATGTGGACGAATTTAGGGACTATAGTCGGTGATGGTAAGCTTATTGGGGCTGATAGAGTAATAGACCCAAACGGCGGGGTGAGTCCTAACATACAGAGAGCGGTAATGCTTTCGGCGGACAATGTAAATCCTGGAAACCTGACATATACAGGTGAAGATTTAAGAGCAGGTATGTTTACGGTTGACGAGACAGATGAAGCTACAGGTTATCCCGTTTATAATGAGGGATGGGATATAACGATTGGAAAGGATAATTATACGTATCCTCCCACGGAAAAGATTATAGATGCTGGAGAGTATGAAGTTACGTTCACTAAAACAGGCTTTAAAAGCTTTTCTAAAAAAGTTACAGTAAAGCCATATACTTTAACTGCGTCGGATTGTACAGTTTCAGTTGACCCGGTAAACTATACCGGAGGGGCGTATGCAAAAGATGATGTAAAGGTAAAATTGACTTATGAAAATAAAATTACTAATAGAACTACTTCGATAGAAGATAAGAATCAATTTTCTAAGAGCTTTTCCGATAAAGCTAATATGGTGGATGCAGGAAAAGTTCCATTTACTATTAAGTTTAAAAATAACTTTAGTGGTGAAATTCCAGCAGAATTTGTTATAGAACCTGTTTCTTTGAAAACCGCATTTGAAGCGAACACAATGCAGATGACGATAGATGGTAAACAGGTGCCTATTGCAGAAACGTCATTTCCTACGTATAATAATGATGAAAAGAAAATGAAAGTTGAAGCTTTATTGTCTGGATTAGATACAACGAGGCATCCGGGAGGGGCATTAGTACAAGGTACGGATTTTACTGTGGAGTATTTAAGGGAGAAGGAGGATTCAACTGCAGAAGCTGAAGCTACAACAGATTATACAAGTGCGGGGACGATAACTGTAAGAGTTAAAGGCATAAAGAATTTTTCGGATTCATGTGATGCAACATATAAAATAAAAAGGAAAAAGTTGGATGCTACAAGTATAACCGCTGAGAAAGAGGGCGGAAAGTATGATGGAAATAATCAGGTTAAGGTAACAAAATTTGAATGGGCATCTGGCTATGAAACCGCGCTTGCAAATGGTGATACAGTGGATGATGTCACACAAGATGTTAAAATAATTGGTACTATAGATTCTGCGGATGTACCTTTAGGAACTTTGGCTGAGACAGGTTATACTACTGTTACGCTTGAGAATACACATGTAGGTGGGCCTAAAGGTGCAAACTACACGATAGACGGCGTATATACTGTTGGTGGAACACCTGCGTTGACAGCAGGAATTAAATTTGAGCCGGGCGATGCACCAGAAATTGCGGTTGATGGAATCTATCGCACGGAGGATAATGAGACGTTCATTTATACAGTAAATGCAAGTGCATCGACAGGCTATGTGGAACCTAGTGCGCTCCGCTATTGTATGGATACACCAGATGACCCAGATAGTTGGCAGACGAGTGCTGAGTTTTCTGGTATTGAACCAAGTGATGATCCTACAAATCCGACTAAGCATATTTTCTATGTTAAAGCTGAAAAAACAAATAATGTAGCTGCTGCAGGTGGCGTAGCTCCTTATCCATATTATATAGAAGGTGTATTTAATCCCCTGCCTTATGAAGGAGAAGCTCCGGATCCAAAAGTTTTTGAGCTTTCGTTTCCTGAGATTAACGAAAATAATATGTACGATGATATGTTCGAAGGAGTGATTACATCGAATGATGAGTCTGGTAAAGGCGTGGAGTATAGCTTTGATGAAGGGGCTTCGTATTCAGAGAGTGCTACAGCAAGTTGGCCATCTGGTAAAGCTTGTACTGCATTTGTTAGGTATAAGGGGGATAGAACTCATGAAGCTAGTACGCCATCTCCTATAACAGCAGATGCTCCAGAAGGAAAAACAAAACAGCCTTTAATTCATATAGAAGGCGAAAGTGGAGATAAACTAGCGTTTGCGGGTGGCGCAAATATAAAAATTGATTGTGATACTGGTGATGCGGCTATTTACTACACAACAGATGGAACCGATCCTAAAAATCTGGCAGAGCCAAATTATGATGGTGTATTTCCTATTACAAAAGATACGCAGGTTAGAGCAATTGCTAAAAAAGATGGAATGTTGTTTAGTGATGAAGCGGAAGCTAAGAACTTTGTGGCAAAGGGCAGACGAGATCCAGGCGCAAAGGTAGAACTTTTAGCAGATAGTCATTTGTCAGATTATTTAAAGAAAACATATGAAACTGCAGAAGGTACTAAAATTGCTATGCTTAATATTCTTCTTGACGAAACAAAGAATAATTATAAGAAGCAAGGATATTTAAGCACAAATGCAGCAGCTTATGATCTTGATGTATGGATGGAAGCTTTTGATGAAGACGATAAATCACAGGGAAAACAAGCTCCTACACAAGAAGATTTTACCAATGGTATTACTGTGACAATTCCTTATAGTCAGCTCCAAGTGTTGGATGGTTTATCAGATGGTGTTTCGGGGTCTACGCATGATTTTAAAGGACTTCATATGTATTCGAACGATGGAAGCTATGAGGAGATTCCTGTAATTGAAGCGGAAAATAAGAGTGGACTGTCTATC
Organism: Lachnospiraceae bacterium; assembly: GCA_910573785.1. Classification (GTDB taxonomy): domain Bacteria; phylum Bacillota; class Clostridia; order Lachnospirales; family Lachnospiraceae; genus Schaedlerella. The sequence continues at coordinate 13,004 of CAJSZT010000005.1, forward strand.
ACGGTACATGGAGCTTCGCCAATAGTCATTGCATGGAATGCAAAAGGTAATCCAGATGATCCGAACAACCCGGATAATCCAGACGATCCGAACAATCCGGATAATCCAGATGACCCGAACAACCCGGATAATCCGGACGACCCAAACAACCCGGATGATCCAACCAATCCAGATGACCCGAACAACCCGGATAACCCGGATCCGAATGCAAACGGAGACGGCACAGGCAATCAGAACGGGGACGGCACTAACGGAAACGGAACGACATCTTCCACCAATGCAGCCGAACAAGGCGCATCGGATGACAGCAAGAGCGCTCTTTCCAACCTCATGCCGAAGACCGGTGATCCGATTTCGTTCATCCCGTGGATTGCGGCGGCGGTCGTGAGTATCGGAGTGATTGTCGGTATTGTGAAGAAGAAAAACGGAAAGAAGAAAAAGCCGAACAAGACCACAAAGAAGACAACACAGAAATCGTCTCAAAAAACAAAGAAAAAGAAATAAGTAATTGAAAACCGCCCCTTGCGCTTTAACGAGCGCCGGGGCGGTTTTTATCAGCTAAATGAGAAGCGGTGATAAAAAAGAACAAAGTAAAAAAGAGCAAACCTGGAAGTGCTCTTTTTTACCTTTTCTATCTACTTTTTCAATTTTGGAGTTGTGATCTGTTTGAAGGCTTCACATATATTCCAAATGCTGACCGCATCAAAATGCTTGCGCACAATAGAAAACTGTGATGCCTGATTCATATATATAAGCCTGGAATTCGGGATTCTATTAATACGCAACACGTATGTATCCCATATCAATAATATAGCGTGATTCGTCTGGTCTGTCAACAGTTTTTTTCAATAATTCTATTTTTGTACGGAAAATAACATCATGAAGCCTGCGAAGTGCTTGAAAATACAGGCTTTCTTAGCGATTAAGATATAATTGTAATTGCATTTTTAAATGGGGCTTAGTATAATAGGAGTGTAAGCAAATATAGTTAACAGATGATTGAGGGGGATTATAGATTGAATACAAAAGATGAGGCCTGTCCAAATACGTTTCCTTCTTCAGTAGTCGAAAGTTGGATGAGAGAAAATATTTAGGACTTTAGAAAAGGTGATGGTACTGCATATTTTGTATTATATATTTTGATTCCAGTTATAATAACTATTGTGAGTATAAGTGAACTTAAAGACGATGGTATTTCAATAGTGTATTGTTATATAACAATATTAATCCTGAATTATTCACGGCGGTATAAGCTCGCATAAAATTCGCCGCAGTTATCGTTACAACCACTCCCAATACCTCACGCTACCAGAAAACAGCCTAAAAATGGGCAGACTTCTCCTATGATAGGTTTAAAGATCTATTGTGGCTGTCAAGGTTCGTTAACCGCTGTTATTCCAACTGTGGTTTCAGGTTATGGATGTTTTCCAGTGTCTCGTAGAATTCTTTCTTGTAGGGACAGCTGCTGCACAGTTTGAAATATTTATATCGTGCTGATCTTACCACTCTTGCGGCTATTTTCAGCAACTTTAAACGAATGGTGTCTATACGCTGTTTTCTCATGCTCACAGCGAGCGCCAGACATCTAAACCAATTGAATAAATTATAAGCTAACGCATGAACCAGAAGGCGGTTCGCGTTTACCAGCTTTGAGGAACTGCTTACAGAGGCAAAGTCGAAACCGCTTTTGCCTTCTTTGATGAAATTTTCCATTTTGCCTCTTCCGCAATAGAACTGGATTACCTGATAGGGTTCCATTTCCAGTGTTGTGACAATAAAGGTGTATAGATGGATCATCTGGCCATAGGGTTTTTCGATTTTAAAAACCACTCTGCGAGGATGGCTCCATGAGCCAGCCTGATACAGGAACTCCCCATACTCGACAGCATAGTCCACCTGGTTGGATCTTGTTGCCCGGTACAATGCCTGGTTTTCCTCTTCTGCTAATTCACGGAGCCTTGCGTTCTCCTTGAGCCGGATGGCGTATTTGCAGTTTTTGTCCTCAAGAACTTCATACAGGTCTGGTGACGCAAAATCACTGTCACCCCGAAGGTAAAGTGGCATATCCGGGAAATCGTCGGCGAACTCCTCCAGAAGCGACTTCATAAAAAGGTCCGCCTCCTTGCCGCGGTACATGGTGCCGTCACGGAGCTCTGCTTTCAGAAGATCGCCAGTCAGTCCATCGTAACACAGAAGCGGATGATAACCGTGAGCCTGATAATGATAGTTGAAACCTTCCCCCTCCTGATTCCCGTAGGTATCAAGAAGTGTAGAATCAATATCAAAGAGCATGAATTCCGGTTTTTTTATAGAATAGATGACTTTACGGAGTTCGCGTATGATCTGGCGCAGCTGGCTGAGCGTATCTTCATCCATGCGGTTAAAAAAGCGGGATAGGGTAGGCTGGGATGCCAGAGCTTCTTTTTCTAAAATAGCCGTCATGACAGGTTCGTTTGTCAGTTCGTCCGCACAGTCATCTTCAAAGTAGGAACTGATAATCTGATAAATGACCTGCATCAGGTTCGCGTCATCCTTATGGATGCGGAACCACGCGGTGTCATTGGTTTTAAACATACGATTGACGAGTTTAACTGCTCCAATCTTAAACAGGAACTCTTTGAACAAGAGAAGTCCAGCGTCGGAGGATAAATCGCCTCCATCAAAATTTATTTTAATTTGGCTATTGCTTTCTAAGCTTACGGTGTTTAAAATATCCATATAATATTCAATTAAAATACAGTAACCATGCGGGTTTCAGCAGTTGATGCCGTTATTCCGTGAATAATTCAGGTATAAGGAGACAAAAATATAAAATTTTTATAAACTCAAAACAGGTAAGAAAATACAACACTTCCATACATTTCAGAAATGCCCTGAACGCCACTATTTATGCGGTGTCCAGAGCATTTTTTACTTAATCCCTTGCAAAATTCAGGATATAGCGTGATTTGGCTGGTCTGTCAACAGTTTTTTCAATAATTCTATTTTTGTACGGAAAATAACATCATGAAGCCTGCGAAGTGTTTGAAAATACAGGCGTTCCTAGTAGTTAAGATGTAAGTATGATTGCTTTTTTAAAGGAAACTTAGTATAATATGAATGTGGCAGTATGGGTAATCGGTATAAAAGATCTATAGAGGTGATTGAATGGCTAAATTGGCTAATTTTATTTATTGCATAAGTGCAGACAGAGTTCCAGCAAATGATGGAAAAGGCGTTAGTATAAATGCAATGGGGGTTATGACTGCATTAACGCCAGAATTTCTTCCGGGAACTTTTACTTTTTCTGTTATTTTTTCCGTGCTGGATATTGATGTTTCTGTAGATAATTCTATACGGATTGTTTTTTCAAAAGATGGAGAAGAAGCTGATCTGGTTAATACTGGCATTATTATGTTGCCTCCTATGCCAGAGCCGGATGAAGTTGAACTGCCAAAGGAATATAAAGGGGTATATATGAGCATGGATTTCCGTAATGTTGTTTTTGAAACAGAAGGCTTATATAACACAACCGTATTTTTTAACAGTCAATTAATAGGATCCAGTTCTATCTATGTCAAAGGAAAAAGGTAAATAAGATGAATGATGGGAACTTGATTACATTATCAAAAGTGGATGCGAAATCGAATAATCATGTTGAGAGGAAATCATTTACCAATGTGGGTATAGCTACTTCTGTTGCTTTTGCGCTTTTTGTTGGAACGACTGCATTGAAGAGTACGGCAGATTTAGACGCATTATTTGGATATGATTTTATAATGCCTTCATACATACAATATATTAACTTGAATACGAAAAAAGGGCATATAAATATGTATGTTGATAAAACAATAGACTTAATGAAGGTGGGAAATCTTAATAAGATAGAGAAAATGGCAGCGTTTGATGATGATTGGAATGGAACAGGAGGGAGTATTTTTTCGAAAAAGGCTATTAAGCTTTTTAAAATGATTATTGAGATGCTTGAAAAACAGCCGGAGATTGCGCCGACAGGACGTAATAGTTTGTTGATGCAATATGAATTGGACGATAAAAGTCTGCTCGTTTTTGAAGTTAGCGAAGAAAAAACAGAAAAAGTATATATACCGAAAGGCGATTATTCTATGGCACAAATGGAGTTGTTTACAGAGAATACAGGTTACAGGATAAAGGAGTGTGTGGAAAAATTTTATGGACTTGAATAATATTGCAGACTCAGAAATATTATATCGCATGGTTAAAAAATCTGATCCAAATGGTTTTATAAATGGAAAACCAACGGCTGCTTTATTTATGGATAAAAGTGGTGCATCTGTGGATCGTGACGGAGGAAGGTCAGAAGAAGAGATTATTGAAAATTTCAAGTGGCGGTTTAGAAAAAAGGATGATTATAAAACTTCGGTAAAAATAAGTGCCCGACAATGTAGAAATTCCGATACGTTTCCTAACCCGATTGGAAATCATAAAAACCCATATCATGCAGAAATATGGGATTCGGAAGATGAGCGGATGATTAGTCTGTTTAAAGCGATGAAACTGGCGCAGCTATGCCGTGAAGTATAGATTTGATATGATTTCAAAGAAAGGACTTGACTTCCCCGCATCCTATGTGTTACAATTTTTCTGCGAATGGAAGTAGGTCTTTTTTTTATGCCTAAATTTGATGGCTTCGCAACCATCAGTAACATGTAGTGAATCAAGGGAGCATCCGGGGATTTTGGGCCGCGTCGGTCTTGGCGGCGGAGTCCTGAGAGGTGTTCTGAGAAAAAGCGAGGTGGAAGTTGTGCGCACAAGAATTACATTGGAATGTACGGAATGCAAGAACCGCAATTACAACATGACCAAGGATAAGAAAACACATCCGGAACGCATGGAGACCAAGAAGTACTGTAAGTTCTGCAGATCCCACACACTGCACAAAGAGACGAAATAGTCATTTTGGAAGGAAGTGGATGCTATGAGCGGAAAGACAGAAAAAACTCAGAAGAAAAGCTGGTTCAAAGGACTTCAGACAGAGTTTAAGAAGGTCATCTGGCCGGATAAGAATGCGTTAGTGAAGCAGACGACGGCAGTTGTGACTGTTTCCGTATTATTGGGTGTGATCATCACAGTGATCGACACGATCATGAAGTACGGGATTGACCTTTTGGTAAAGTGAGAAGCTTTTGTAGCTGTCTTCGGCAGATACGAAGCCATAACGGAAAGGTGATTTTATGTCAGAGGCAAGATGGTATGTGGTTCATACCTATTCCGGGTATGAGAACAAGGTAAAAGCAAACATTGACAAGACAATCGAAAACCGTCATCTGGAAGATCAGATCCTGGAAGTCCGGGTTCCCCTGGAGGAAGTGCTGGAACAGAAGAATGGCGTTCAGAAGGTCAGCATGAAGAAGCTGTTTCCGGGTTATGTCATGATCCATATGTATATGAATGACGATACTTGGTATGTTGTCCGCAATACCCGCGGCGTGACAGGGTTTGTCGGTCCCGGATCCAAGCCGGTTCCCTTAGAGGAGGACGAGATGGAGAGGTTCGGCATCCGTCAAGAAGTGAAGGTCAGCTTTGAGCAGGGCGATGCCGTGATCGTACTCAACGGGGCCTGGGAAGGCACCGTGGGCGTGGTGCAGAGCGTCAACGAGCAGAAGGAGAGCCTGTCGATCAATGTGGAACTGTTTGGCCGTGAGACACCGGTCGAACTCAGCTTTTCAGAAGTCAAGAAGATGGAATAAGAAGTGGGAGGGATTTTATCCCGCCAATACCACAAGGAGGTAATGAAAAATGGCAAAAAAAGTAGAAGGTTATATTAAGTTACAGATTCCGGCCGGCAAGGCAACTCCTGCACCGCCGGTAGGCCCTGCGCTTGGACAGCATGGCGTCAATATCGTTGAATTTACAAAGCAGTTCAATGCAAGGACAGCAGACCAGGGTGACCTCATCATCCCGGTTGTCATTACTGTATACAGTGACAGAAGCTTCAGCTTCGTTACAAAGACTCCTCCGGCAGCGGTTCTGATCAAGAAGGCATGCAACATCAAGTCCGGTTCAGGTGTTCCGAACAAGACCAAGGTCGCGAAGATCACGAAGGCCCAGGTAGAAGAGATTGCCAAGACAAAGATGCCTGACCTGAATGCCGCGTCATTGGAAGCTGCTATGAGTATGATCGAGGGAACCTGCCGTTCTATGGGCGTAACCGTAGAGTAAGCGCGTCTGCGGGCACTATACCCTGGTAACGAAGAAGAAATCAGTGGGAGGGGTTCGATCCCGCCAATACCACAAGGAGGTTATATAGAATGAAACGAGGAAAGAAATATATCGAAGCTGCAAAACAGATCCAGAGAGGCAATCTTTACGAGAAGGCAGAGGCTATTTCTCTGGTAAAGAAAGCAGCAGTTGCAAAATTTGATGAGACAATCGAAGCTCATATCAGAACCGGATGTGACGGCCGTCATGCTGACCAGCAGATCCGTGGCGCGGTTGTTCTGCCTCACGGAACAGGTAAGACTGTCCGTATCCTTGTATTTGCTAAGGACGCAAAGGCTGACGAGGCTCAGGCAGCAGGCGCTGACTATGTAGGCGGACAGGAGCTGGTTCCGAAGATCCAGAACGAAGGCTGGCTGGATTTTGACGTAGTGGTTGCTACACCGGATATGATGGGTGTTGTTGGACGTCTTGGACGTGTGCTTGGACCGAAGGGCCTTATGCCGAACCCGAAGGCAGGTACCGTAACAATGGATGTTACAAAGGCGATCAACGATATCAAGGCTGGTAAGATTGAGTACAGATTGGACAAGACGAACATTATCCATGTGCCGATCGGTAAGGCTTCCTTTACCGAGGAGCAGTTAGCGGACAACTTCCAGACGCTTGTTGATGCAATTATAAAAGCAAGACCCGCAGCAGTAAAGGGACAGTTCTTAAAGAGCGTGACACTCACCTCCACGATGGGCCCTGGCATCAAGGTCAATCCGATGCGGCTGCAGTAAATTTGATAAAATTAAATAAAATGAGTTGACATCCCCCGGAATCGGTGTTATTATAATCAGGCAATTAGCTGCCGAAGACAGTAGGTGCCGCAAGGCATAAGCAGACCAACGCCTACCGAGGAATGCGAGATTCATTGAATTGGATTTTACCTCTGTGTCTTTGTGTACACAGAGGTTTTTATATACCATCGTATGCAGAAGGGCTGCCATGTCGGACTTTCTGTATTTACCCTGTATAATCCACTTTCCTTGTGGCAGTGCTATTCATAAATATATAAGGAGGTGCACCAGAACGTGGCAAAAGTTGAGTTAAAACAACCAGTTGTAGATGCTATCGCTGAGGAGATCAAGGATGCCCAGTCCGTAGTGCTTGTTGACTACCGCGGATTGACTGTGGCTCAGGATACGGAACTCCGTAAGCAGCTCAGAGAAGCCGGCATAGTATACAAGGTCTACAAGAATACTATGATGAAAAGGGCATTTGAGGGAACCGAGTTCGCAGGTCTGGATGATTGTCTGAAAGGACCCAGCGCGATTGCGATCTCCAAGGATGACGCGACAGCTCCGGCAAGGATCATCTGCAATTTCGCTAAGACCGCAGACAAGCTGGAACTGAAAGGCGGCGTAGTAGAGGGCAATGTATACGATGTCGCGGGACTGACAGAACTGTCCAAGATTCCGTCAAGAGAAGTTCTTCTTTCCAGACTGCTTGGAAGCATGCAGTCACCGATCACGAACTTCGCGCGTGTCATCAAGCAGATTGCTGAGAAGGATGGCGAGACGGCAGAAGCTCCGGCTGAGACCGCAGAGGCTCCGGCAGAAGCAGCAGAATGATCAGAGTTTCATGCCCATAGAGTGTTGAATGGAAGCTGCGCCCGCGGGAATCGGCCGGTGCAGACGGCAGTATAGGACTGATGACAGATTGATATTAATATAAAAAATGGAGGATATGACAATGGCTAAATTGACAACAGCTGAAATGATCGAAGCGATCAAAGAATTATCAGTATTAGAACTGAATGAATTAGTAAAAGCATGTGAAGAAGAATTTGGTGTATCTGCGGCAGCAGGCGTTGTAGTTGCGGCAGCAGGCGGGGAAGGAGCAGCGGCAGCAGAAGAGAAGGACGAATTTGATGTAGAGCTTGTATCTGCAGGCGCATCTAAGGTTAAGGTTATCAAGGCTGTACGTGAGATCACAGGCCTTGGTCTGAAGGAAGCGAAGGAACTGGTTGACGGCGCTCCGAAGGTAGTGAAGGAAGCAGTTTCCAAGGCAGAAGCAGAAGAGATCAAGGCGAAGCTCGAAGGCGAAGGCGCAGAAGTAAACCTGAAATAATTGCTGCTGGCAATTATTTTCCACCTGTACGGTTGCAATCCGAGATATCTGTTCTATGCAACTTGTTGCAATAAAACAGATATTTCGGATTAGCAACCTACGCATAAATGAGCAAAATGCGGCTGCATTGCAGACGCAAGAGTGCGATAGCGTGGATTTTGCGAATGGATGCGTAGGTTGGATGATCTTTAGATCATCCAACCGTACAGATGGATTATTTTCCGTATGACAGAGATGATCTAATGAGGACCGCAGATGAAGAACGTTCGTCTGCGGTTCTCTGTTCTAACCCGCTTCTAATACCACATAAATCACAATTTGTCAAGAACTTTTTGAAAATGTGTTGACACCAAAAACCCATTTGTGTTATAGTTAAAAATGCGCTATTATGGATAGATATACCGTTTGCCACATATTTCCATTTCAGGGAATTGATGTACAGGCGGAATCTTGTTTCATGAATTGCCGCAGAACAGAGTGTAAATTAATGAGCTATGGTTACTGAAATATACCTTGTGAAACGGCCGAATGGCCATAATGGGATGCCCTTGGGTATATTTTTAAGATGCGCTCTAAGGGGAATATACAGGGTAACTCGCAGCCCGGCAACGAATATTTTTGTTACATGTCACACTTCGAGCAATCACCACGCTGACTGGTCAGAAGGATGCACATAGAAGCTGGCATTTTCGCGCAGCCTTTACGGAGATATTCAGAAAACGAATAAGGAGTGAAACGTCCATGGAGAAAAACAGAATTCGTCCCATCACTAACGGAAAAAGTTCACGCATGAGCTATTCCAGGCAGAAAGAAGTATTGCAGATGCCGAATTTAATCGAAGTTCAGAAGGATTCGTATCAGTGGTTCCTGACAGACGGATTAAAAGAGGTATTCAGCGATATTTCTCCGATTGCTGACTACAGCGGTCACCTGAGTCTGGAATTTGTTGATTTCAGATTGTGCGAGAATGAAGTAAAGTACACGATCGAAGAGTGCAAAGAGCGGGATGCGACCTATGCCGCGCCTTTGAAGGTAAGAGTCAGGCTTTACAACAAAGAGAATGACGAGATCAACGAACATGAAATCTTCATGGGAGATCTGCCCCTGATGACCAAGACAGGAACCTTCGTGATCAACGGGGCGGAGCGTGTTATCGTAAGCCAGCTTGTCCGTTCTCCCGGCATTTATTACGGGATTGCTCATGATAAGCTTGGTAAACGGCTGTTCTCCTCCACCGTGATCCCGAACCGCGGGGCATGGCTGGAATATGAGACCGACTCCAATGACGTATTTTATGTCCGCGTAGACCGGACAAGGAAGGTGCCGATCACTGTGCTGATCCGTGCCCTTGGGATCGGGACCAATCCGGAGATCTTAGACCTTTTCGGAGAGGAACCGAAGATTCTTGCCAGCTTTAGCAAAGACACTGCTGAGAACTATCAGGAGGGTCTGTTAGAGTTATACAAAAAGATCCGTCCCGGCGAGCCGCTTGCGGTGGACAGCGCGGAAAGCCTGATCACCAGCATGTTTTTTGACGCAAGGCGTTATGACCTCGCCAAGGTAGGACGTTACAAATTCAATAAAAAGCTGATGCTTAAGAACCGTGTCAAGGGACAGACCCTGGCAGAGACCGTGGTCAGCCCGGTGACGGGAGAGGTGATCGCTGAGGCAGGCACGGTGATCACCCGCGAGATCGCGGATGCCATCCAGAATTCCGCTGCTCCGTACCTGTGGGTGAACGGAGAGGACAGCTCCCGCAATATCAAGATCCTTTCCAATATGATGGTGGACCTGCAGGCCATCGTAGACATTGACCCGAAGGAAGTGGGCGTGACGGAGCAGGTATATTACCCGGTTCTGGAAGGGCTTTTGGAGGAGAGCGCGGGAGACATTGACGAGCTGAAGGTCCTGATCAAGCGCGACCTGCACGATCTGATCCCGAAGCACATTACCAAGGAAGATATCCTTGCTTCTATTAATTATAACATGCATCTGGAGTACGGCATGGGCAATGACGATGACATTGACCACCTGGGCAACCGGCGTATCCGTGCGGTTGGGGAACTGCTCCAGAATCAGTACAGGATCGGACTGTCCAGATTGGAGAGGGTAGTCCGGGAGCGTATGACGACACAGGATCAGGAGGGGATTTCACCCCAGTCGCTGATCAATATCAAGCCGGTGACAGCCGCGGTAAAGGAGTTCTTCGGTTCCTCCCAGCTGTCCCAGTTCATGGATCAGAACAACCCGCTGGGTGAGCTGACACATAAGAGACGTCTTTCCGCGCTGGGACCGGGCGGTCTGTCCCGTGAGCGTGCCGGATTCGAGGTCCGTGACGTACATTACTCCCATTATGGAAGGATGTGCCCCATTGAGACGCCTGAAGGACCCAACATCGGACTGATCAACTCTCTTGCATGCTATGCAAGGATCAATCAGTACGGCTTCGTGGAGGCTCCTTATCGTGTCATTGACAAGACCAATCCGGAGAATCCGGTGGTCACAGACGAAGTGGTTTACATGACTGCGGATGAAGAAGACAATTATCATGTGGCACAGGCCAATGAGGCGTTGGACACGGAAGGACATTTTGTCCGGAAAAATGTATCCGGCCGTTACAGGGAAGAGACTCAGGAATACGAGAGAAGCAAGTTCGACTTCATGGACGTATCCCCGAAGATGGTGTTCTCCGTGGCTACGGCGCTCATTCCTTTCCTGGAAAATGACGATGCCAACCGTGCGCTGATGGGTTCCAACATGCAGCGTCAGGCGGTGCCGCTGCTTACCACGGAAGCTCCGGTGGTCGGTACCGGTATGGAAGTGAAGTCCGCGGTGGACTCCGGTGTCTGTGTGGTTGCGGAGAACGCGGGCGTGGTAGAGCGTTCCACATCCAAGGAGATCACGGTCCGCTCCGACGACGGAAGCAAGAAGACCTATAAGCTGATGAAGTTCCAGCGAAGCAACCAGAGTAACTGCTACAACCAGAGACCCATTGTCAATAAGGGCGAGCGGGTGGAAGAGGGACAGGTGATCGCAGACGGTCCGTCCACCTCCAACGGCGAGATGGCTCTCGGCAAGAACCCCTTGATCGGATTCATGACATGGGAAGGCTACAACTATGAGGATGCCGTTCTGCTGAGCGAGCGTCTGGTACAGGATGATGTATATACTTCCGTCCATATTGAGGAATATGAGGCGGAGGCCAGAGATACCAAGCTGGGACCGGAAGAGATCACGAGAGATATTCCCGGTGTCGGCGATGAGGCTTTGAAGGATCTGGACGAACGGGGAATCATCCGGATCGGCGCTGAGGTCCGTGCCGGGGATATCCTGGTAGGAAAGGTGACTCCGAAGGGAGAGACAGAGCTGACTGCGGAGGAGCGGCTCCTGCGTGCGATCTTCGGAGAGAAGGCGCGTGAAGTCAGGGATACTTCCCTGAAGGTGCCTCACGGAGAATACGGAATCGTTGTGGATGCCAAGGTATTTACCAGGGATAACGGCGATGAGCTGTCCCCGGGCGTGAACCAGTCCGTGCGTATCTACATCGCGCAGAAGAGAAAGATCTCCGTAGGAGATAAGATGGCAGGCCGTCACGGCAACAAGGGTGTGGTTTCCCGCGTGCTGCCGGTGGAGGATATGCCGTATCTGCCCAACGGACGTCCCCTGGATATTGTGCTGAACCCCCTGGGCGTGCCGTCCCGTATGAATATCGGGCAGGTTCTGGAGATTCACCTGAGCCTGGCTGCAAAAGCCCTCGGATTCAATATTTCCACACCGGTCTTCGACGGGGCCAACGAGGTGGACATCATGGACACGCTGGATCTGGCAAATGATTATGTCAATCTGGAGTGGGAAGAATTTGAGAAAAAGCATAAGGAAGAGCTGCTTCCGGAGGTTTTGAAATATCTGTATGAGAACCGGGATTATCGGGAGCTGTGGCATGGCGTACCCCTTTCCAGGGACGGAAAAGTGCGCTTGCGCGACGGACGGACGGGAGAGTATTTTGACAGTCCGGTTACCATCGGACACATGCATTATCTGAAGCTACATCATCTGGTAGATGATAAGATCCACGCGCGTTCCACAGGTCCCTACTCTCTGGTGACCCAGCAGCCGCTGGGAGGAAAAGCCCAGTTCGGCGGACAGCGTTTCGGAGAGATGGAGGTATGGGCGCTGGAGGCTTACGGCGCATCCTATACACTGCAGGAGATCCTGACCGTGAAGTCGGATGATGTAGTAGGGCGTGTGAAGACCTACGAGGCAATCATCAAGGGTGAGAATATCCCGGAACCGGGGATTCCCGAGTCCTTCAAGGTACTGTTAAAGGAACTGCAGTCCCTGGCACTGGACGTACGCGTGCTGCGCGACGACAATGTCGAGGTGGAGATCATGGAGACGGTGGACTATGGAGAAACCAATCTGAATTCCATTATCGAAGGAGACAGAAGATACGATGACGATGAATCTTATGGAGAGCATGGTTATACGGAACAGGAATTCGTGGACGGAGAACTGGAAGATGTAGATATGGAACCGGATGACAGTGAATTCGATGACGATGCGGAGATGGAATTTGACGAGTATTATGATGACGATATGGAATAGGAGGAGCCAACTATATGCCAACGAATAATGAACAACAACACGAACCGTTAACATTTGACGCAATCAAGATCGGCCTGGCTTCACCGGAAAAAATCATGGAGTGGTCCAGAGGCGAGGTGACCAAGCCCGAGACCATCAACTACAGGACGCTGAAACCGGAAAAGGACGGACTGTTCTGCGAGAGGATCTTTGGACCCAGCAAGGACTGGGAGTGCCACTGCGGAAAGTATAAAAAGATTCGCTACAAGGGTGTTATCTGTGACCGATGCGGCGTAGAAGTGACCAAGTCCGCTGTCCGCCGTGAGCGTATGGGGCATATCGCGCTGGCTGCGCCGGTATCCCACATCTGGTATTTTAAGGGGATCCCCAGCCGGATGGGATTGATCCTGGATATCTCTCCGCGTACATTGGAGCGGGTGCTGTATTTTGCGTCCTATATCGTGTTGGATAAAGGCGAGTCGGACCTGCAGTATAAGCAGGTGCTCTCCGAGGCGGAATACCAGGAACAGCGTGAAAGGTGGGGATATAAGGGGTTCCGTGTAGGCATGGGCGCTGAGGCCATTCAGGAGCTTCTTCAGGCCATTGACCTGGAAAAGGAATATGCGGAGCTGCAGGCTTCCCTGGAGAATACTTCAGGCCAGAAGCGGGCGCGTATCGTGAAGCGTCTGGAAGTGATCGAAGCCTTCCGGGAATCCGGAAATAAGCCGGAGTGGATGATCCTGAATATGATCCCGGTCATTCCGCCGGATCTGCGTCCCATGGTACAGCTGGACGGCGGGCGGTTCGCGACCTCCGACCTGAATGACCTGTACCGCAGGATTATCAACCGGAACAACCGTCTGAGAAGGCTTTTAGAACTGGGCGCGCCGGATATCATTGTACGCAACGAGAAGCGTATGCTCCAGGAAGCGGTGGACGCGCTGATCGACAACGGCCGCCGGGGACGTCCAGTGACAGGTCCCGGAAACCGGGCCTTGAAGTCACTTTCCGATATGTTAAAGGGAAAGAACGGCCGGTTCCGTCAGAACCTGTTAGGAAAGCGTGTAGACTACTCGGGACGTTCTGTTATCGTCGTAGGGCCGGAATTGAAGATCTATCAGTGCGGCCTTCCCAAGGAGATGGCGATCGAGCTGTTTAAGCCCTTTGTTATGAAGGAGCTTGTGGCAAATGGAACTGCCCATAATATCAAAAATGCGAAGAAGATGGTGGAGCGTCTCCAGCCGGAGGTGTGGGATGTGCTTGAAGAAGTGATCAAGGAGCATCCGGTCATGCTGAACCGTGCCCCTACCCTGCATAGACTTGGGATTCAGGCATTTGAGCCGATCCTGGTAGAGGGTAAGGCGATCAAGCTGCATCCATTGGTATGTACCGCGTACAACGCCGATTTCGATGGAGACCAGATGGCAGTCCATGTTCCGCTGTCCGTGGAAGCGCAGGCGGAATGCCGTTTCCTGCTGCTTTCCCCGAATAACCTGTTAAAGCCTTCCGACGGCGGTCCTGTGGCGGTTCCGTCTCAGGATATGGTACTCGGGATCTATTATCTGACCCAGGAGAGGCCGGGAGCCAAAGGCGAGGGCATGATCTTTAAGAGCGTCAATGAAGCGATCCTGGCCTATGAGAATGGATATATCACACTGCACTCCAGGATTAAGGTGCGTGTGAAGAAGAACATGGAGGATGGCACCCAGAAGCAGGGCATGATCGACGCGACACTGGGACGTCTGCTGTTTAATGAGATCATTCCCCAGGATCTGGGCTTTGTGGACCGGGAAGCAGAAGGAAACCAACTGCTTCTGGAGATTGATTTCCATGTAGGCAAGAAGCAGCTCAAGCAGATCCTGGAAAAGGTCATCAATACCCATGGCGCGACACAGACTGCAGAGGTGCTGGACAATGTGAAATCTATCGGCTATAAGTATTCCACTAGGGCGGCCATGACCGTATCCATTTCCGATATGACCGTGCCGCCGGAGAAACCGCAGATGATCCGGGACGCGCAGGATACGGTGGACCGGATCACAAAGAACTACAAGCGTGGTCTGATCACGGAGGAAGAGCGTTACAAGGAAGTGGTGGAGACCTGGAAGAATACCGATGACAAGCTGACGGAAGCGCTGCTCGGAGGACTGGATAAGTACAACAACATCTATATGATGGCGGATTCCGGAGCCCGTGGTTCCGATAAGCAAATCAAGCAGCTTGCAGGCATGCGCGGGCTGATGGCCGATACGACAGGACGGACCATTGAGCTGCCGATCAAGTCCAACTTCCGTGAAGGTCTGGACGTATTGGAGTACTTTATGTCCGCCCACGGCGCTCGGAAGGGTCTGTCTGATACAGCTCTCCGTACCGCCGATTCCGGGTATCTGACGAGACGTCTGGTAGACGTATCACAGGAGCTGATCATCCACGACAGCGACTGTATCAACGAGGAAGAAAAAGAGATTCCGGGCATGTATGTAAAAGCATTCATGGATGGAAACGAAGAGATCGAAAGTCTGCAGGAGCGTATTACAGGTCGTTTCTCCTGTTATGACATCAAGGATAAGGAAGGCAATGTTCTTGTAAAGGCGAATCATATGATTACTCCGCGGCGCGCGGAGCGTGTCATGAAAAGAGGCGTGGATGAAAAGGGAAATCCGCTGGAGTGCGTGAAGATCCGTACGATCCTGACCTGCAAGTGCAAGGACGGTGTTTGCTCCAAGTGCTATGGCGCCAACATGGCGACCGGAGAAGCGGTCCAGGTCGGTGAGGCTGTCGGCATCATTGCGGCGCAGTCGATCGGAGAACCGGGTACACAGCTTACCATGCGTACCTTCCATACAGGAGGTGTGGCCGGTGACGATATCACACAGGGTCTTCCCCGTGTCGAGGAGCTGTTTGAGGCCAGAAAGCCGAAGGGTCTTGCGATCATTACGGAATTTGCGGGAACGGCGATTCTGAGCGATACGAAGAAGAAGCGTGAGGTTATTGTGACCAACGATCAGACAGGAGAATCCAAGGCGTACCTGATCCCATACGGCTCCAGGATCAAGGTTCAGGACGGACAGGTGCTTGAAGCCGGCGATGAGCTGACAGAAGGTAGTGTAAACCCACACGATATCCTGAAGATCAAAGGTCTGCGCGCGGCGCAGGATTATCTGCTGCGTGAAGTGCAGCGTGTATACCGTCTGCAGGGTGTGGATATCAATGATAAGCATATTGAGGTCATTGTGCGCCAGATGCTGAAAAAGATCCGTGTGGAGGAAAGAGGAGATACCGAATTCCTGCCGGGCAGCATGGTCGATGTACTGGAGTTCAATGAAGTGAATGAAATGCTGGAAGCAGAAGGCAAGACTGCCGCGACCGGGGAACAGATCATGCTCGGTATCACCAAGGCATCCCTGGCGACAGATTCCTTCCTGTCCGCAGCTTCCTTCCAGGAGACTACGAAGGTTCTGACGGAAGCGGCGATCAAGGGTAAGGTGGACCACCTGATCGGTCTGAAAGAGAATGTCATCATCGGAAAGCATATTCCGGCCGGAACCGGTATGAAGAAGTACCGGGATGTACATCTGAATACAGATAACAAGCCGGATGATGAGATCGACTTCGACGAGGACGAACTGCTGGACGATCTGGAAGAAGGCATGGATTCGGAAGCGGATGTAGATGCAGATGCGGACGCAGAGGGAGCCGAAGCAGATTTTGACGATCTGGATGAGGACGCAGCCGAAGCAGAGCTGGATGATCTGGAAGAAGCCGAAGCGGAACTGGATGACCTGAAAGAAGCCGAAGTAGGGCCGGATAACCTGGAAGAAGCTGAAGCAGATGCGGAGCCGGATGATACAGGCGAAGTGGAAGCAGACGCAGAAGAACCGGATACACTGGAATAAAGGAATAAAGGAATAAAGAACGGGCGGTCAGGTGAGTACACCTGCCGCCCGCTTTTTAAATTTCAATCTCCCGTTCAATCTCGCCACCGTTTTTGTAGACCTGCAGTACATGCTGTATCCGCTCATTGGGACTCAGCAGCGTGCTGATTGAACCGTCATGGTTGAGGGTATCGATCAGCAGGGCAATATATTTACTCATATCGCAGTCAATATAATAGGGCTTTGACAGCAGATTCGGAGTGCGGTAGATCAGATTCGTTGTCAGGACCCCGTGGATCAGACCCTCCTCGTAGGCTTTATCAAAACGGTCCAGACCATTCGTAAACAGTCCAAAGGTAGCGGCAGCAAAGATCCGGTTTGCCTTCCGGCGCTTTAACTCCTTTGCGACCTCTATGATACTGTCTCCCGAAGAGATCATATCATCAATGATGATGACGTCTTTTCCCTCCACGGAGCTGCCCAGAAATTCATGAGCCACGATCGGATTCCGCCCGTTGACAATACGGGTATAATCACGCCGTTTATAGAACATCCCCATATCCAGCCCCAGTACATTTGCCAGATAGATGGCGCGGTGCGTACCACCTTCGTCAGGGCTGATGGCCATCATGTGATCGCTGTCGATCTGCAGGTTCTTGACCGTGCCCAGAAGGCTCTTGATGAATTGATAGGTGGGGGAGACCGTCTCAAATCCGTTCAGCGGGATTGCGTTCTGCACACGCGGATCATGAGCGTCAAAGGTAATGATATTGTCCACGCCCATGCGTACCAGCTCCTGCAGGGCAAGGGCACAGTCCAGAGACTCCCTTCCATTGCGCTTATGCTGACGGCTCTCATAGAGGAACGGCATGATGATATTGATCCGCCTGCTCTTGCCGCCGATGGCCGCGATCACCCGCTTCAGATTCTGAAAATGGTCGTCCGGTGACATATGGTTTACATTGCCCGTGAGGGAATAGGTGACATTATAATTCAGAACGTCTACCATCAGGTACAGGTCCTTTCCGCGGACCGATTCCGTGATGATCCCTTTGGCTTCACCCGAACCAAACCGGGGAACATTCGTATTGATAATATAGTTGTCTCTTACATATCCGTTGAAAACCACATCTCCGATATGTTGGTTCTCACTTTCCTTTCTCCACTTCACAAGATACTTGTTGACTTGCTCACCGAGCTCCTCACAGCCGGTAATGGGAATCAGCCCCAGTGCACCTACCGGGATGTTCTCCAGGTTACGTTCGCTTCGACGCAGCATTACACTTCCTCCCTGTTCATCAGTTTTTTCTTGATCCGGATATCATCACCGATCAATTTCAGCATAATATAGTTGCTTGTAATTCTGGAAAAAGACCTTTCCGTATATAAGTCGGCAAGGGAATCCAGAGATAGATTGGTTGAGATGACCGTGGACTTTTTGTTCAGCAGCCTTTCGTTGACGCAGGTAAAAAGCTGAGACGCAATGAAGGAATTGGTGAATTCCGTTCCCAGGTCATCTATGATCAGCAGATCACAGTCAAAGGCATAATGCCGGATGTTCTGTGCATCTGTATCATCTTTGTGAAACGTACTGTGTGCAAACATATTAAACAACGCAGGCGCAGAATAATAGATTACGGAAAAGCCGGCATCCATCAATTCTTTTGCGATACAGTTGGACAGAAACGTCTTCCCCACGCCTACGCTGCCGTACAAAAAGAGACTTTTGTGCTCCTGATCAAAGGTTCGGATAAAATCCTTACAGACCGCAAGCGCATCCTTCATGACCGACAGAGAGGAGCGCCCGGACTTGGGGTCAATATAATTATCAGAATAGTATTTCATGGAAAAAGAATTAAAATTCTCGGTTTTGAGAATTTCCTTCAGGTTGGACTGCTCATAAAGGAGACGGCTGGCAGCCGCCTTAAAGCAGCGGCACTTCTGATTGTCGATATAGCCCGTATCCCTGCACTGGGAACACTCATAGGAGGGCTCCAGATAATCGGAAGGGAAGCCGCAGGACTGCAGCAGCTCATCCTTCTGCTTCCTGAGGATCGCAAGCTCGCTCTTTAAGGACTCCACCGCATGGTCGTCTCCGTTGAGCAGCCTCTTCCCATACTGGACGGAAAGGATGGAAATCGACTCATCCAGAGACTGAAATTCCGGAGACCTTGTATACACCTCAGCATAATGTCTGGCAAGGGTATCACGGCTGCGGAGCTGCTTCTGCTCGTATTCCCTCATGATCGCCTGGTACTGTGAATTTTTTAATCCCACGACAAACTCCTTTTAGGAACTGCAAATAAAGATACCCGGGCCGATAAAATCTGCCGCGGTTTTTCCACAGTTCCTTAATTGCTGTTTAATAGTTGCGCCTCCAAAGAGTCCATATCATAAGTGCGTCTCTCGAAATTATTCAGATTCTTTGTGACACTTTTAGGACTGGGGGCAGATGATTTTTTCGCGGCTTTTTCCTTTCGAAACGCAGCATCCAGATTATCGATGTCTTTTAAATGATGTACCTTTCCGTCATGCCATTTTGCCAGGATCGTATCCGCGTATTCAAAGCTGGGCTGGTGGATCGCGGCGATTGTGCGGCTGCATGCCTCCTGGATGATATCCAGTGTAAAGCCGAACTCATCCGTCCATTTTTGGATATATGTAACCTCTGAAACGGCGGGGCCGCGGTTCTTGATACCGAACGCATTGAGGACGGTATAGCAGTTCTTGTTATAATTCATGGAGCGCTGGCGGGCCTGGGCTACGGTCTCGATCCCGTCATCGGCCCAGGAAAGGGCGACCTTCTGAATATAGTGCATGTTCTTATGGCCGTTCTCCGCACAGGTCTCAAGCAGATATTCCACCAGATCGGCGGACATGCCCAGGGTATCATAAAAATACGTGATGGCGTCTGTGTCCGACTTGGTCAGAGTCTTGCCGAGATACTGTTCTGCAATAAAAAGCAGGGACTTCAGTTCCTTCTGTGCCTTAAAGGAATCCAGCGGGATTGCTTTTGCAGGTCTGGTGTCTGCCGCGGGACTGCCCGAGGAAGGAAGCGCATCGGGAAGAGGATCGGCCATTGCCTTGTCCGAAACAGGACCGGCGCTGCCGTCCGGGTTGTCCTCTGCCGCGGGGGCTGCTGCTGTGACCGCTCCTGCCTTTTTTTCTTCTTCTGCCGGAGCGGACAGAGAAGGCTGACTGCTTTTTTTCCGGACCTCGGTCTCTGCTGCCCTGCCTTCAGTTTCTCTGCCGAGACTTAAGACGCCAGCGGCTTCCCAATAACGGAACGCCCGCATGATGTCCTTTTCCGTATGGTTCAGGCAGTCGGCGATCTTGGATACCGTAAGCGTCGAAGAGGGATCCTCAAGATGACGCAGTAAAAACAGGTAGACCTTTACAAATTCACCGTTTGCCTGAGCCAGATGGTGATCTATGAAGTCGTTGGAGACCATGGTTGCGTTTGCCTGGAGCTTATTTTTGAGTTTTAAAGTTTTCATTTGCCCTTCCTACCTCTTAAATTCTTAAGATTCTTCGCCGATGTTTAGTATAGGTATTATAGCATTTTAACCCGGCAGGAAAAAGCATTTTTTTTCCTCATTTTCAACCTTTATGTCGATAACTCTGTGTGAAAACTGTGGATAACTCTTATTTCAGCAGGTCTTCTCCAATATCTACAACGTTTCCGGCTCCCATAGTTATCAACAAATCTCCGGAAACGCACTGTGCTTTTACGAATTCTTCAATCTCAGAAAAGGAAGGAAAATAGTGTGCGTCCGTTCCCAGCTTCCGGACCTCCTCGGCCAGATCCTTTGAGGAAATGCCCAGGGTGTCGGTCTCTCTTGCGGCATAGATATCCGCCAGCACCAGATGGTCCGTGTGGGACAGAGCCTCCGCAAATTCGTGGAAGAAGGCCTTGGTCCGGGTATAGGTATGGGGCTGGAAGATACACCAGAGCGACTTATGGGGATAATACTTCGCGGCCTTCAGGGTAGCCTGGATCTCCGTGGGATGATGCGCGTAGTCGTCAATGATCGTGATTCCGTCCAGCGTTCCCTTATACTCAAAACGGCGGTCTGTTCCGGTAAAGGACAGAAGACCCTTCTGAATGGACTCCATGGGGACATCCAGAAGCTCGGCGGTGGCAATGGAAGCCAGCGCGTTGGACACGTTGTGGTCGCCGGTCACAGAAAGCTGGATCCGTGTGACGGTCTCGCCATATTTTACAAGATCAAAGGAAACCTGCCCTTTTTCGTCGTGGAGGATGTTGGCGGCGCTGTAATCGTAATCCGGAGAACTTCCGTAGGTCGCTACATGGCATTCCAGATCCCGGTAGATCTCCGGGTAATCCGTGATGTCTCCGTTAATCACCAGAGTTCCGTCAGGAGGCAGCAGAGCGGCAAACTGATGGAAGGAATGCCGGATATCCTCCAGATCCTTGAAAAAGTCCAGATGGTCTTCTTCGATATTTAAGATCACTCCGATCTTAGGGAAAAAATTCAGGAAGCTGTTGGTATACTCACAGGCTTCGGTAATGAAGGTGCCCGAATTTCCGACCCGGATGTTGCCGCCGATGGCCTGCAGGATGCCGCCTACGGAGATAGTGGGGTCAAGGTTCCCCTCCAGAAGGATATGGGAGATCATGGAGGTCGTGGTGGTCTTTCCATGGGTTCCCGATACCGCGATGGGGGTGTCATAATTTTTCATGAGCTGTCCTAACAGCTCCGCGCGGGTGAGCATGGGGATCTTTCTGGCAACGGCCTCGATCAGCTCCCCGTTGTCCCGGCTGATCGCCGCCGTGTAGACCACGCAGTCGATGCCGTCGATGATGTTGGAGGCTTTCTGCCCATAAAAGATCTGAGCGCCGCTCTCTTCCAGCTGCTGTGTAAGCGCGGATTCCCTGGCGTCAGAACCGGATATGGTGAAGCCGTTCTGCAGGAGGATCCTGGCAAGGCCGCTCATGCTGATGCCCCCGATCCCGATAAAATGAATGTGGATTGGTTTCGTGAAATCAATCTTATACATATCTATTTTCCTTTCCTGACGAAACGATGATACATCGTTTAGAATACTTATAAATAAGGTTCAAATTGATTCTGCCTTATTTATTATACTATATATGATAAAAATTGAAAGAAGTTCTTTTTGTTTATTTCCAACAAAAAGAGAATATTTAGTCAGAAAAATTTGTAAAATCTGTGTACTTAACAATGAAATGATGCTATAATAAAATAGAATAACTAGAAATGGAGGTGACGGCATGATTAAAAAGGAAATGATCGCCATGCTGCTTGCGGGCGGACAGGGCAGCAGACTGGGAGTTCTTACCGCAAAGGTGGCAAAACCCGCAGTGTCTTTCGGCGGCAAGTACCGTATTATTGATTTTCCGTTGAGCAACTGCATCAATTCAGGAGTGGATACGGTAGGAGTCCTGACACAATATCAGCCGCTGCGGTTGAATACACATATAGGGATTGGGATTCCGTGGGATCTGGACCGGAATATAGGCGGGGTTTCGATTCTTCCTCCATATGAAAAGAGTGTGAACAGTGAATGGTATACAGGGACTGCCAATGCCATTTACCAGAATCTGGACTATATGGAAAGCTACCATCCGGATTACGTGCTGATTCTTTCCGGAGACCATATTTATAAGATGGATTATGAAGTGATGCTTGCCGCCCATAAGGCCAACAAGGCGGATGTGACGATCGCGGCGATGCCGGTGCCTATGGAGGAGGCGGGACGCTTCGGGATCCTGGTGACGGACAGAGAGGGACGGATCAGCAGATTTGAAGAAAAGCCGGAGAGGCCCAGCAGTAACCTGGCATCCATGGGAATTTATATTTTCAGCTGGCCGGTTTTGAAGGAAGCGCTGATCCGGCTTTCCAGCCAGCCGAACTGTGACTTCGGGAAGCATATCATTCCTTACTGCGGCGCAAAGGGAATGCGGATGTTTGCCTATGAGTACAACGGATATTGGAAGGATGTAGGGACGCTTGGTTCTTACTGGGAAGCCAATATGGAGCTGATCGATATTATACCGGAATTCAACCTCTATGAGGAATTCTGGAAGATCTATACCAACTGCATGAATCTTCCGCCGCAGTACATATCTCCGGAGGGCGTTGTGGACAAGTGTATTATCAGCAATGGCTCCGAGATTTTCGGAGAAGTACATTCTTCGGTGCTGGGCGCGGGAGTGAGCGTAGGAAAGGGAAGTGTCATCCGGGACTCGATCATCATGCGGGATGTGGTCATCGGGGAGGACTGTGTGATCGAAAAGGCGATCATCGCAGAGAATACGGTGATCGGCAGCAATGTTGTGATCGGGGTCGGGAGCGATGTGCCCAACCGCGCGCGGCCGGACATTTACAACGGAGGGCTGGCAACGATCGGAGAAAATTCCCGTATCCCTTCCGACGTACAGATCGGAAAGAATACGGCGATCAGCGGCGCGACGGCTGCGGCGGATTATCTGAACGGGATACTGGAGAGCGGTGAGACATTGATAAAGGCAGGTGATCGTGTATGAGAGCAGTAGGGATTATTCTGGCGGGAGGCAACAACAGACGGATGCAGGCACTGACGGCGAAGCGCGCGGTTGCGGCGATGCCGATCGCATCCAGCTACCGGGCCATTGATTTTGCGCTGAGCAACATGACGAACTCCCACGTTCAGAGAGTCGCGGTGCTGACACAGTATAATGCGCGGTCGCTGGACGAGCATTTGAATTCTGCCAAGTGGTGGGATTTTGGAAGAAAGCAGGGCGGCCTGTATATTTTTACACCGACCATTACGGCGGAGAATGGCTACTGGTACAGGGGGACAGCGGATGCCATTTACCAGAACCTGGACTTCCTGAGGCGGTGTCATGAGCCGTATGTGATCATCGCTTCCGGCGATGCGGTTTATAAGCTGGATTACAATAAGGTATTGGAATACCATATTGCAAAGAAGGCGGACATTACGGTGGTGGTGAAGGATCTGGAGGACGGCGACGACGCGACACGTTTCGGCACCGTGCGGATGAATGAATCGGCCCGGATCCAGGAATTTGAAGAGAAGCCGATGGTGGCCAGTTCGCAGACCATTTCCACAGGCATCTATGTGATGCGGAGGAGGCTTCTTATTGATCTGGTGGAGCACTGCGCAGAGGAAGAGCATTATGATTTTGTGACGGATATCCTGATCCGTTATAAGAATCTGAAAAAAATCTACGGGTATAAGCTGAGCGGTTATTGGAATAATATTTCCAGGATAGACGCGTATTATCAGACGAATATGGATTTCCTGAGACCGGAGGTTCGAAAGTATTTTTTCCGGGAGCTTCCGGCGGTGTATTCCAAGGTGAGCGACCTGCCGCCTGTAAAATACAACCCGGGCGCGGCGGTGAAGAACTGCCTGATCGGGAGCGGGAGCATCATCAACGGTACGGTTGAAAATTCCGTGCTGTTTAAGAAGGTATTTGTGGGGAATAACTGTGTGATCAAAAATTCGATCATCCTCAATGATGTTTATCTGGGAGATCATACATATATTGAGAACTGTGTCGTGGAAAGCCGGGGAACGATCCGCGCGAATACAAGGCATGTAGGAGAGGGTGAGATCAAAGTAGTTGTGGAACGGAACGAGAGGTATCTGATATAAAATCAGAATGAGACGCCGGGGACCTCCCGGACGGGGGGAGTATAAAAAGTGCAGTCTGGCTGGCGGCTTTTGGGAGATCTGGCGGATGAACCACAGGTTCCGCCGGATGTGGATCTTGATTTTTGCCGGCCTGCAGATATAAAAATAAAAAGAGATGAAGGTGTGTTAAAAAAGTCTTTTCGGTACGGATGATGGGATGAATGGACAGGCTTGCGAAGGGCTGTACCGGGGAATGCAGACAGAGAAAGGAGACTGGATATGCAGATCACAGATGTGCGTGTACGAAAAGTGGCGAAGGAAGGAAAATTAAAAGCGGTTGTTTCAATTACGATTGATGATGAATTTGTAGTTCATGATATTAAAGTGATTGAAGGAGAGAAGGGATTGTTTATTGCAATGCCGAGCAAAAAAGCGATGGATGGGGAATACAGGGATATTGCACACCCGATTAACTCTGATACGAGAGAGCGGATACAGGAAATGATTTTAGAAAAATATCAGGAGACTGCAGGGGGAGAGGAAGAAGTATCGTAATGGTTTATGAGGAACTATTGTAAATGACAGCAGCACCTGGCTGGTGAAAGAAACAGCCAGGTGCTGTTTTTATATGCTGCCGGCTGCAGAACTGCTGCCGTTTAGAACGGCAGCAGCGGCGTATGGGAAAAGGACAGCGGTTCTCCGGTCGCGGGATGGCAGAAGGATAATTTTACCGCATAAAGCCGGAGCGGTCCGGATATGGAACGGGTCTGTCCGGGGGACGTCGGCGTATATTTTGTATCCCCGGCAATGGGGCAGCCGATGTGCGCCATCTGGACACGGATCTGATGGTGGCGCCCGGTGTCCAGAATGATCTCGGCCAGGGCCAGGGAATCCCGGGTTCGGAGAACATGATAATGAAGCCGCGCGGGTTTGGCGCCCGGCGTATCGGAGGTACAGACGCGGGAGGTGTTGGTCCGCCCGTCTTTTACCAGATAGTCTTCCAGGTCCGCTTCCGTTTGCTCAGGAACAGCACTTAAAACAGCGAGATAGTGCTTTCCGAAGCCGGAGGCCTGGAGCTGGCGGCTGAGCGATTTTGCGGCCGCGGGAGTTTTGGCAAATACAAGAAGCCCCTCCACGGGCTGATCCAGACGGTGGATCAGGGCAAGATAGGGTTCTCCGCTTTTGGCCTGACGGCTGTGCAGATGATTTTTCAGGATGCTTACCATATCGGGCGTACTGATCTGCCGGCTCTGGGTGGGGACGCCTGCGGGCTTGATACAGACAAGGATATGCCGATCTTCAAATAGGATTTCCGGTTTCATGGACATAGTCTCCTTAAAAAATTATAAATATCTTATTACTATCGTAGTATTTTACCGCAAAATTCAGGATTGCATTTAACTGGCTGTTTACATTGCGCTGTGTAGTAGGCTTCAAACCGTCCTGAATAAGCCTGTTTTGCCATTTCCGGATATCAGCCGGGGAAATCTCATTGATAGGCTTATTTTTGAAATATGGAAGTATTCTGTGGCTTATATAACGCCTTTTTACTTCAACGGTGGAGTCTTTTAGCCGTGAGCGGATATCTTCCAGGTACAGGTCATAGAGCGCCTGAAAAGTCATATCCGGGCTGCCGGACTGTTTCTCAAGAAAAGAACGCTCCCAGTCCTTCGCTTCACGCTGCAGCTTGAAGCCCCGCTTCATCTTCTGGCGGCGGGTTCCTGTCCAGTACACGTAATAGAATTTGCAGTACCAGGTACCGGTCTTTTCATCTTTATAAGCTGGCATTTTATCATCTTCCTTTCATTCCTGCACGTGGCGGTGCCTTTTGAAATGAATGGATTTTGGTTTGACAATGCGCATATTATTAGATATAATATATTTGACAAGAGAGCCGAAAGCTAGAGTACACCTAGCCGCCGGGAAAATAATTTGTTACATGAAGTAGCGCCTTATCTTACCAGGACGAGGGCGCTACTTTTTGCGTTTGATGTAAATAACAAGAGTTATAACAGCGCAAAGCATAATTACAAATGTGAATAAGTCTCCATATGTAACCATAAGCACCAGCCCCCTTTCTTTCGTCCGGTGGCTGACGTAATCGCCCATTCGGCTCCCTTGGCAGATATACTATTTTCAATGTGCGGATCCGGGAACAAATATGATCCGATATTTCAGTGTTGAAGGGACAGGGAGGATCTGATTAGACCCCACCTCCTAAATGGAGGGAACCACGGCCCTGAATCAGGGGCCCCATCCGGAAATTATGAGGGGCGTCCTATGAGTGCCACCTCGCCACAGAAAAATCCCTGCGTCAATTTCCCGATTTGAAATCGGGAAAACAGGTACCATTTTAAATGGGCCATGCAGATTTTTGCAAGAGTAACATCAAATGCTATCTGGCCAGACTGAATAATTTTAAGAGTGTCTCTCCTTCCATTTACAAATCCCTTACTTCCCTAATAAAAGGAAATTGGTTATCTTTCTGAACGCAAAATCTGGCTACCAGCCTGTGCGCTCTTTTTATCTGCATACCAGACTGAAAATAAAGCAAGTGATGTTCCCGAGCAAAAAAACGATTGCTATGCAGAGAATCCTGAGTTTTATCACTGCAACCTCTCTTTTTCTCTTTCGGTACGATTCCTTTTTATACGCAGTGAATCCTCCCCCCCCTCCTGTTCATCTTCCGGAAACTTAAAATTGATTATCAACCCGTACTCATCAACAAATGCCTTCCTCATAAATTCAAACCCAGCTCGAATATCGAGCGTGCCGTTTACTTTTACGCCTTGCTGTCTCAGCCTTTCTTCTACACTCATGTTTCACCTCCCCGCAAAATAAATCACCATGTACAGAGCAACAAAACCAAAATTGGCCTTGGCTCCAATGGGGTACCCAAGATTAATCCTCCTGGGGTTCGTCTGGATCCTTCTGGTATTCCGGTATTTTTGCAATCATTTCGGCATGTTCAGCAACCTTTTCTTGTCCGATATCATTTAGCTTGCTATAAGCGGTTTGGAGTCGTTTTATAGTTGCAAGGCCTTCCTGAGCGACTTCTTTTAATTTTTTATACGAGTTTCTAAATTGTTCTGAACTGTAGTAATCGTTTAGTATTTCAAGTTCCTCTGGTGTTACATTTTCTCCAACTAGTAATTTGTTTTGTATTTTGTTTCGTTCTATTTGTTCTGGTGTAATTTCTGTACGAATACTTGCATCATATTTATGAGCATTGCCGTCTTTTTTGTTCGTAAGTTCTATTTGATTTTTATTAAAATCTTCTTCTGAGCTGGCATATGAATAGGAGTGATCATAATCTATGTTTCTCGATTCATTTTTTAGGAGTTCTTCAACTTGTTTTTGAGTATATTCTGGGTCGGGATCGGCATAAGTACGAATAGTGCGAGTAACTTGACCTTCCTCGAATTTGATAAGACGGTGTTGGCGAGAATCGTGGTCATAATATATCATAGCATCCAATGCTTCTGCTATTTTATCTAGTGTCTCCGCCTTGGGGTTTTGTTTTCCGTTTTCATATTTTCTAATATTCGATTCAGCAATTCCGCATAACTCGCCTAATTTTTTTTGAGTTAGTTTTCTTTCTTTCCTGATACGTTTGATATCGTTACTTGTTTCTGACATCTTTTCACCTACCTTAAAATTAGTATAGCACAGTTATAAGAAAAATAACAGCGCAAAAAAAATCTTTTTTGCATATTGACAGCGCAGTAACAAGCTGTTATGATATAAAAACAGCGTGGTATTGCGCTGAATATTGTAAGTGAGGTGAACAAGATGGAAACAATGACTAACTTAAAAGTCAGTCAAGATAAGGTGCAATTGAGGATGGCAGAACTTTGTATGAATCCATATGAATGATATGAATAGTTTATTGATACATAGAGAGAATCAGAAAGGAGAACATATGAACAAACAACTATTAACCCGTCTGGCAGAATCCCTGGAAGGGATCAACCTCAGCCTGGCAGACATCACCCAAAAGCTGGACAAGATCGGAAATTCAGTGGAACTTTTAGAGAAGCTGTCCGACTGTGTTTATGAGCCGGAACCGTTCGTTGGTGACAGTATGCTGTGTGTCAGAGGGATGCCGGTGCAGAGCAGGAATGAAAAAGCCGGGAAAATGAAGATTATGACGCAAGCCCGTGATGGAATTATAGATTATCCAAAGCAAATGTGGGCGGTGCAAGCATTCAGGGATGATCCGGATCGTTTCGTTGGTTATATCCTGTGCAATTCACACCAGAATCCTACGCTGGGAGAATATCCAACAGTTGAGAGAGCAAAGGAAGTTTTGATGGAAATCTTTGAAGCCCAGAGACGGAGAGAATGCAGCTATTATATGACGAAGGAATGAAAACGCCCTCACCGGCGCAGTAACACCAGTGAGGACAAATACAGCCGGAACTGTACAACCACAATTACATAATATCACGGAATCCGGCGGAAAGGTAGAGTGAACTGTGAAAAATAACATAATGCTTTCTGAGCAATCAGAAATTG
Source organism: Lachnospiraceae bacterium (assembly GCA_910573785.1). Taxonomy (GTDB): domain Bacteria; phylum Bacillota; class Clostridia; order Lachnospirales; family Lachnospiraceae; genus Schaedlerella. Next base: position 41,902 of record CAJSZT010000005.1, read on the forward strand.
AGCGGACACTTATAGAGAAGCCGTATCTTCTGGAATTTATGAAAAAGGCTTTAGCCTATACAGAAGAGAAAATACAACTTGCGGTTGCATTGCTGAGTGAATTGAAAAGAAAAGGAGAGTGACATTATGTATGAAATTATTGACGAATCTTTGAAACTTGCAAGTTGCGGCATTAACGATTTAACGCTTGAACAGGCATCCTCTTTTCTCTCAGAATGGGAGGATGGATTGACGCTTGGAAACCTGACATTGTTTATTGATTCAGAAAAAGGATATCTTGTTTTGAATAGGGACCATGATCGGTATGAGCTTAATTTGAAATTGGCAAAGGCTTATCTGCCGGCAAGCGGAAGGGAACGGGAAGAATACAGGGAGCGATTCGGGGAGAAGTTCAAAACAAACCTGCGCATTATGGATGCATTTAAAATACAGATGCGGGTTCAGGAAGATATGTTTAAGATTGAGCATCAAAGTTTAGATTCCGCAATGCCTGATGATTCATTTGCTAAATGGGTATTAATTGCGTTGGAAAAGAAACATCTTCCAACTTGTATTGCAATTTCTCAGGCGTACTTTTATGGTGTGATGGATGGGAAACGGATGGACAGAGCAAGGAGGAAGGCAGGTGCAATGGCATGAATCCAGATATCAATGAAATCATCCTGAGAAGCCGCAGAAACAAGGAACCCATGGATTTTGAAAGACTCAAATTTCTATGCTGGTTTGTGGCTGGCATGGTTGCGGAGGTTCTCGGGTTTATCCTGGCTCTTATAGTTGTGCTTTGCATGGCCGGGGCCATTGGGTAAGCCAGATATGACTTATTTTGATCTTTATGCCTTCCGGGGAACGGTGCCCCACACCGGAACCCGGCGGCATAATGAATATGACCAGATGGATCGGAAAATGAAATGAGGATAACTTACACTCTTTGATGAAGCTGTTACCAGCAGCAGATTCAAAATGTATAGGCGAGCAATGAATAAGCGGAAAATAACCGGTACGGTTTCGGTGAAAGGGGGTGAGCCAAATGTTTATACCAGAGTTTGTGTGCGGAGCGCTTGCGGTTCTCATTGTAGAGATCGTTGCGCTGGTCATTGCGGCAGTGGTACATATGAAGAAAAAGTAATGTGGACGGAGGCGGGGAGTTATCAGACTTTTCGCCTCTATCTGCCGGGTGGATGGCGCTGAAAAAGCCGTTAAAGATGGTACAAATCAAGTCTTGGTTTATAGTACGATAAAAGAAAAAGACGAAAGAATGGAAGATTATGGAGGCATAGTATGAATGAGCCGAAGTGGAGGATTGAAGCACATATATGGTTTCTGAAATTTGATGAATATACAGAACGGGAAAAAGAGTTGCTTGAACTTCTGGGTAGGATTCAAGGTTGCGGAAGCGTAACGGTATTCTTTAGGACAACGGAAGAATATCTGGAAATCCCAGGGGCTTCCTATGATTACATAGACGATAAGAAAGTTGATGAATTAATTGAGTTCTGTGGAAGGAGCAATATAGACTTTGTTGTGCGTATTTCGCAGAATATAGAGCGGGAATTGGGGTGTATTCGTGGCAAGGCCAAGAAAAGAAATTGACCAGGAAGAATTTGAAAAGCTGTGTGCTCTGCAGTGTACAGAAAGCGAAATCGCATTCTTTTTTAATGTATCTGTTGATACGATTTAACGCTGGTGCAAGCGTACATATCAGGAGGGTTTTGCGGACATTTTCTCTAAAAAGCGGAATGGCGGCAAAATAAGTCTTCGAAGGGCTCAGTTTCAGCTTGCGGAGAAAAACGCATCTATGGCGATCTGGCTGGGGAAGCAGTATCTTGACCAATGCGAGCCGATGGAAGTGAGAAGGCTGGAATTTGAATTGCAGAAGTTTGAAAGCAAGCTGAATGAGCAGGAGCAAGAAGCTGATCTGGATAATTCTTTACTAGATGCATTGAGCAGTGCGGCAGTTGAAGTATGGGGAGGTGGCAACGATGGCGGCACGTCTGACGGATAAGCAGAAAAAGAAAATATTATTGCAGAAAAACTGAATAGTCTTCGCATAGATATTCCGGACTGGGTTCCTAAAGTTGGTGGCAAAAAATTAGGCTTCAATATTCCAACATGGACACCCGGCCAGATACCATACCTTGCCACAGGCGCCGTTATCCCACCAAACCGTGAATTTATGGCTGTGTTAGGCGACCAGAAGCACGGAAACAACATTGAAGCGCCGGAGTCTCTCCTGAGAAAGATTGTACGGGAGGAAGCAAGAGGGGATCAGTCAGGCGGTGGAAACTATCGTTTTACAGCGAACCTGAACCGCAGAGTAATCTTCGATGAAATCATTGAGGAAGCAAAGCTGCGGCAAACGGTAAGCGGCCGGAATCCGTTTGAGATGGCGTAAAAATTAGAGGTAAATTGATACTTGAATGATACTCAAAATAGAAACAAATGGGATAAATGGGTTGAAAATCATTAAAATCTATGACAAAATCAATAGAAAATAATGGTTTTGCATTGCGATAAAGTGATAGATATTTGTGTATATTTCTTGACTTTTTGCCGCAATCTGTCTAAACTGATTATGATATAAAACTTTTGTGAGGTCAAGCACTAAGTTTTTGTAAGAAAGCGGGAGGATAGGATGGATAACCGGGAGTGGGAAAGATTCGGAGAAGAGATCCGCAGGAATGTACAGGATGCGGTGGATTCCAGAGACTTCAGCAGATTAAATCAGACAATTACAGACGCGATCAACGGTGCGGCGGACGGAATCACCAGGGGCATGAAGGATGCCGCGGGAGAGATCACCAGAGGCGTGCGTCAGAACAGGAACCATTGGAACGGCAGCAGGAAAAAGCAGCAGGGCTCCTATAACGACAGATATCAGTACCAGGGACATTTCGGACAGCAGGATACCGGATGGCAGCAGGGCTCTACTATGAACTGGAACGGCCGGGAGACCGGGACGTTCGGAGGAATGAACGGCCAGCCTGGTCAGGGAGCGGGACAGGCCGACGGCGCTTCGTATGACCAGCCGGGGCAGGGAGCTGCCAGCGGTACATACGGGCAGACCGACCGGAGATATAACTGGAATAAGGCATACTATTCCAGGTTCGGCAACCGGGATAAGCCTGTAGAGGAGCGTGAGATGGATCATGGCCCATACCATCCGGAGACGAAGAAGCAGCTTCCGGCGCTGTATGCAGGAACAACTCCTGCAAAGGTCGGAGGAACGGTGCTCTATGGGATCGGATGTGCCGCGGGGAGCATTTCACTGATCGGGCTGGCAATGATCGTACTGGCCGGGATCGGAACCGGAGATATGAGTGCCGGCTTTTGGGCAGCCTGCGGGGGCACGGCAGTTTTCGCGGCAGGATTCGGCGGCATGGCGGCGGCAGGCAGCAGTATCCGCGGGAGAGTCAAGCGGTTCCGCGGTTACATCAGCAGCCTGGGCAGCCGGGAATACTGCAATATAAAAGAACTGGCAGAGCATCTGGGAAAATCTCGGCGGTACGTGGTGAAGGATCTGGAAAAAATGATCCAGAAGGGTTGGTTCCGCCAGGGCCATCTGGACAGACAGAAGACCTGCCTTATGGTCAGCGACGATGCTTATAAGCAATATACGGATCTGCAGCAGCAGAGGGAGCGGATCAACACAGAGACAAAAGAGCAGCAGGAGGCAGCTGCCAGAAAGCGGGCAAAGGAAGTGCAGAAGGAAGCGGAAGCGCCGGATTCGAAGCTTTCCCCCGAGGTTCGCAGGATCATTAAGACGGGGGAAAAATATATTCAGAATATCCATGCCTGCAACGATGCCATTCCGGGGGCGGAAATCTCCGCGAAGATTTCCCGGATGGAAATCCTGGTTGACCGGATCTTTGACCGGGTGGAACAGAATCCGGATTCCGTGTCGGATATCCACCGGATGATGGATTATTACCTTCCGACGACGGTCAAGCTTCTGGAGGCGTATCAGGATCTGGATGCCCAGCCGGTACAGGGGGAGAACATCATTTCCTCGAAGAGGGAGATCGAAAAGACGCTGGATACGCTGAACGCGGCATTTGAAAAGCTGCTGGACAGCCTGTTCCAGGATACGGCGTGGGATGTGTCCTCCGATATCTCTGTACTGCATACGATGCTGGCGCAGGAAGGGCTGACAGAAGGGGACTTTAAGGAAGTCCATTAAAGAATAGAAAATACGAAAAAGTGGGAGGCTGTTATGAGCAATGAATTAGACGCATTTACGACGACACCGACGCTGACGCTGGATCCTTTTGCGGAGGAGAAGGCGCCGGCGGCGCCGGTGATCGCGGCGGAACCGGAAAAGCCGATTTTTGACGAGAATGTCCTGACAGCGGAGGAGCGTCATGCCGTAGAGCAGTTTGCGGAGAAGATTGATCTGACCAATTCACAGATGATCCTGCAGTACGGCGCGGGAACGCAGAAAAAGATGGCGGATTTTTCGGAGAGTGCCCTGGAAAATGTCAAGACAAAGGATCTGGGAGAGGTGGGAGACCTGCTCACAGGCGTCGTAAAGGAACTGAGAAGTTTTGATGAAGAGGAAGAGAAGGGCTTTCTGGGAATCTTCAAAAAGCCGGCCAATAAGATCAGCGCCATGAAGGCGAAGTACAGCAAGGCGGAGACCAATATTAACCATATCTGCAAGGTGCTGGAGTCCCACCAAGTCCAGCTTTTGAAAGATGTTGCCCTGCTGGATAAGATGTATGAGCTGAACCTGACTTATTTTAAGGAGCTGACCATGTACATCATGGCAGGAAAGAAGAAGCTCCATGAGATCCAGACCGGTCAGCTTCCGGCTCTGTTCCAGAGGGCCCAGGCCAGCGGACTGGCAGAGGACGCACAGGCGGCCAGGGACCTGGATTCCATGTGCAACCGGTTTGAGAAGAAGCTGCATGATCTGGAGCTGACCCGGCAGGTGTCCTTGCAGACAGCGCCTCAGATCCGGATGGTCCAGAGCAATGATACGCTGATGGTGGAAAAGATCCAGTCCACCATTGTCAATACGATCCCGCTGTGGAAGAGTCAAATGGTGCTGGCTCTGGGCGTGGAGCATTCGGCCCAGGCAGCGGCGGCTCAGCGGGAAGTGACGGATATGACCAACGAACTCCTGAAAAAGAATGCGGCCAAGCTTAAGATGGCTACCATTGATGCCGCAAAAGAGTCGGAGCGGGGAATCGTGGATATGGAGACATTGAAGATGACCAACGAATCGCTGATCTCCACGCTGGATGAGGTGATGCGGATCCAGCAGGAAGGCCGGCAGAAGCGTCGGGAGGCGGAGACGGAGATGCACCGTCTGGAAGGCGAGCTCAAGCAGAAGCTCCTGCAGATGCGCGCCTGATCTGCAGCAAGATAAAAAAAATAGAGGATAAGAGGAGAATCGTTATGGCAAAGGAAAAGAAACTGGTAGAGTCCATTACTTCCAGGGAGAAGGACTTTGCGCAGTGGTATACGGATGTTGTGCGGGAGGCAAAACTGTGTGATTATTCAGGGGTCAAGGGATGTCTGAATTATCTTCCCAACGGATATGCGATCTGGGAGAAGATCCAGGCGGATCTGGACAAACGCTTTAAGGATACAGGGGTAGAAAATGTCTATCTGCCGGTTTTGATACCGGAGGCGCTGCTTCAGAAAGAAGCAGACCATATTGAGGGCTTTGCGCCGGAGGTTGCGTGGGTCACACAGGGGGGACTGGAGCCTTTGCAGGATAAGTTCTGCATCCGTCCCACTTCGGAGACACTGTTCTGTGATGTGTGGAGCAAGACCGTACAGTCCTACCGGGATCTGCCCAAGGTGTGGAATCAGTGGTGTTCCGTACTGCGATGGGAAAAGACGACCAGACCGTTTCTGCGTTCCCGTGAATTTTTATGGCAGGAGGGACATACGATCCATGCCACATTTGAAGAGGCGGAGCAGAGGACGCTGACCATGCGCGACGTGTACCGGGATTTCATCCAGGATGATCTGGCGATCCCGCTGGTATGCGGCCGCAAGACGGAGAGTGAGAAGTTTGCGGGGGCTCAGGACACCTATACGGTGGAAGCGCTGATGCATGACGGGCAGGCGCTGCAGTCCGCCACCAGCCATTTCTTCGGCAGCTCCTTCCCGGATGCGTTTGACATCAAGTATTCGGATAAAAATAATGAGCTGCACAGTGTATATGAGACTTCCTGGGGGCTGTCCACCCGGATCATCGGCGCCATCATCATGGTACACGGCGATGACAGCGGACTGGTGCTGCCGCCGAGGATCGCTCCGGTACAGACGAAGGTTATCCCCATCGCGCAGCACAAGGAAGGGGTGCTGGACAAGGCGAGAGATCTGCTGGATACCCTGAGGGCAGCAGGCTACGCGGCGAAGATTGATGATTCCGACAAGGCTCCGGGCTGGAAGTTCAGCGAGCAGGAGATCCAGGGGATCCCGACCCGGATCGAGATCGGCCCCAAGGATATCGAACAGGGACAGGTAGTCGTGGTGCGGCGCGACACGAGAGAGAAGACGGTCGTTGCCATCAGCGAGATCACTGAAAAATTGGGAGAAATCCTGGAGACCATGCAGAAGGACATGTTCGAACGGGCAAAAGCATTTTTGGATTCTCACATTGACTCCGCGGTGACCATGGAGGAAATGAATTCGAAGTTCAATGAGAGCCGCGGCTTTATCAAGGCAATGTGGTGCGGCGAGGAAGCCTGCGAGGATGAGATCAAAGCGCAGACAGGCGGCGCGTCTTCCCGGTGCATTCCGGATGAGGAGGAACACCTGTCAGACGTATGCGTCTGCTGCGGCAAGCCTGCGAAGCATATGGTTTACTGGGGGAAAGCATACTAAACAGCGGCCGTATCCGTGAGGGTACTGAGCGGATATATGTGGATTGAGGGCGGGGGTTTTTATGGCATTTCAGAATATGGTAAATATGCAGCTGATGATGTTCCTGCTTGTCGGAATCGGCTTTTTCGTGAGAAAAAAGGGGATCATCGGCGGTACTGCACGGAAAGAGCTGGTGAACTTCTGCCTGTATATTACATTGCCGTTCAATATTTTCCATTCCTTCCGGATGGATTGGGACTCCGGTATGCTTACGGCTTTTCTGGAAGTATTGCTGTTGTCCATTGGCTATAATGTGATCTCCATTTTTATAAGCTTTCTTTTCTATCACCGGAGCGAATCCCGGCGGCAGAAGCCGCTGAGGTACGGAACGATCGTGTCCAACGGCGGATTTTTGGGCAATCCGGTGATTGAAGGAATCTATGGTATGGAAGGCTTGTTTTACGCATCGGTATTTATGCTTCCGGTGCGTATTGTCATGTGGAGCATCGGGACTTCCTGCTTTTTGAAAGGCAGCCGGGAAAATCTGGTGAAAAAGGTGCTGACGCATCCCTGTGTCGCGGCGATCTATCTAGGACTTGCGGCCATGATTTCCGGGATTGGATTTCCAGTGTTCCTGGAAAATACAGTCAGCGCCATCAGCAGCTGCAATACGCCCCTGAGCATGATGCTGATCGGAATGATGCTGGCGGAGATGGAACCGAAGGGAATGCTGGACGGGACGATGGCATTTTATACGGCGGCGCGCCTGCTTCTGATCCCGGCGGTGATCTTCGGGATCACACGGTTTCTGCCTGTCAGCCCGCTTCTTCGGGGAATTACGGTGATTATCGCGGGAATGCCGGCCCCGGTGACGACAGCTTTGCTGTCCGCAAAGTATGACGGTGACGAGAAATACGCTACGGCGATGATCTTTGTGACCACGGTGCTGTCGCTGGTGACGCTTCCGGCATGGTGCTATCTGCTGGGAGCCGCATAATGGGAGAAAAGGAATGTCTGAGAGTATGAAAAAAAGGATCATTCTTGGCTCGGCTTCGCCAAGGAGAAGAGAACTGCTGGAGCAGATCGGGATTGAGTTTGAGATTGTAGTCAGTGACGCGCGGGAGCATTACAAGAGCACACGCCCGGAGGAGATCGTCAGAGAGCTGGCGCTGATGAAGGCAGAGCATGTGGCAAAGGAAGTGGAGCGGCGCGAAAAGGAACGCGCGGAGCAGGCTTCTATTCCCAGGCTGGAAACAGGAGAAGTGCATCTTTGCAATGTGGTGATCCTGGGCGCGGACACGATTGTTGTGCGGGACGGGCAGATCCTTGGAAAACCGTCTGACGAGGAGGAGGCGTTTTCCATGCTGAAAAGTCTGCAGGGAAGGATGCATCAGGTTTACACAGGGGTTGCGGTGTTGAATTTTGACGGAAGCGGGAGTCTGCGTACGATCAGCCATGCCGAGGAAACGAAGGTCTATGTGCATGAAATGACAGACGAGGAGATTCGCCGGTATATCGCGGCCGGAGAATCCATGGATAAAGCAGGCGCTTACGGAGTCCAGGGACGGTTTGCGGCATACATTGACCGGATCGAAGGCGACTATTATAATGTAGTGGGACTGCCAGTGGCATACCTGTACCACACGGTGAAGGAATTGTAGAAAATAGAGAAGCCGGGATACATAAGTTATTTTTTTCAGTTCCAAGGGCGGCTGGAATCAAGAAGGCCCTGTGGATATATAGAAATAAATGGAGTGGATCATGGGAATATTTTCTTTTTTTAAAAATGAGGAAAAAGAGGCGGAGGAGCGCGCGTTCCGGCAGAAGACAGAGGAGATGCTTACGAAGCTTACTGAGGAAATGAAGAAAGGGCAGGAGCTTTCGGAAACCCTTTCCCAGGATGTCCGGCAGGTCGGTTCGGATGTCCGCCGGCACGATATGGCTCTGGAGGACTGTCTGGATGCTCTGGAAGAACAGCGGGAGGAGCAAAAAGAGAGCCGGAAACAGATCAGGAAGCTGGAAGCAGAGCAGGAGAAGCTATTAAAGCTGCTGTCGGTGTACCGGGAACAGCTCTGGGGAATGAAGCAGTATGCCCAACAGAATGCCCCGGAATGGCTCTCACAGCTTGAATTGATGGAAAAAGCGGCGGAAGGCGCCAGATTATCCAGCGGGATCACCTGGATTGAGGAGGCCGGAGTGCAGGTGGACTACGCGCTTCATGAGGTGATCGAGGCCAGGGCGGTCTCCGGGGAGGAGAAGGATATGCGCGTTGCGCAGGTTTACAGCCCGGGTATGATCCGGCACGGAGAGGTCATAAAGAAAGCCCGGGTGGCGGCATACCGTCTGGAAAGATAAAAACAGGTTATACTGAGTACACAGCCGCATGAGGAATTATGCCGCTTTGCGGCTGCGGCCGGCGCGATACTCACGGCAGGACTGGCCGTGAACCGCGGCAAAGGGCAGGAAGCAGTTTTGAGAGAAAGAGTACGGAGGAGAAAAAAGGATGGGAGCAGACACGATTATAGGAATTGACCTGGGGACTTCGACAACCGAAGCGGCGGTAATCCGGGATGGCAAACCTGTGATGATCGTCAATTTTGACGGACAGGTCATCACACCTTCCGCGGCAGGCGTTGATAAAGACGGACAGCTTGTATTTGGGGAAAAGGCGAAGGCGCAATATCTTCTTGCGCCGGAGGATACGGTGATCGAGGCGAAACGGAAGATTGGTACAAAAGAAAAGCTACGTATGGGGAGTAAGGATTACACGCCGGTGGAAATCTCCTCTATGCTGCTCCAATATGTAAAGGACTATGTATCGGAATCCCTGGGCGAAGACATTTCCCGGGCCGTGATCTCGGTGCCGGCCTACTTTGACGACCTGCAGAGGCAGGAGACGGTAGAAGCGGGGAAGCGGGCCGGCTTTGAGGTGGAGCGGATCATCAACGAACCCACGGCGGCTGCCTTGAGCTACGGGATCGGACATATGGAGGAGGAAAGCCACATCCTGGTCTACGACCTGGGCGGCGGAACCTTTGATGTGACCCTTCTGGAAATGTTCGGCGGCGTAGTGGAAGTAAAGGCAAGCAGCGGAGACAACCGGCTGGGAGGAAAGGATTTTGATGAATGTCTGATCCGGTGGCTTGTGTCTCAGTTCCGGAAAAAATACGGAAAAGACCTGAGCAAAGACGCGGCGGCCATGGTCAAGCTGAAGGAACAGGCCGAATGGTGCAAAAAGGAACTGAGCACCCGGGATTCCTGCCAGATCGTGATTCCATTCATTGCGGAAAAGGACGGAAAACCGCTGGCTCTGGAGGAGAACGTGACACAGGAGCAGTTTGAGGAAATGACCCGGGAGCTGGTGGAGCGGACTCACGCTCCTATTGACGTGGTTCTGGCGGACAGTGGAGTGCTGGCTTCGGACATTGACCGGATCCTGCTGGTAGGCGGTTCCACCCGGATGCCGATGGTCCACAAAGATATTGAAGCTTATCTGCAGAAGGAGCCGTCAAAAGCAGTGAACCCGGATTACGCGGTGGCGGAAGGGGCGGCGATCCAGGCCGGCATCATCCAGGGAACATTGAGCCGGGAAGAGGGCATCATCATGACGGACGTGAACCCGTATACGCTGGGAATCCGGACGCTGTACGAGGATGCTTCCCATTATATGAGCATTGTGATCCCGAGGAATGTGACCATCCCTGTTGTCAGAAAGGGGATCTACTATACAAGCTACGACGATCAGACCTCTGCGAAAATAGAGGTTTACCAGGGGGAACACGATGACGTGCGGCTGAATCATTTCCTGGGAGAGTTCATTGTCTCAGGCATCCCCATGCGGCGGGCGGGGGAGGAGCAGATCGAAGTGGAATTTTCCTACAACCTGAACGGAATGCTGGAGGTCAGCGCGCGGATCCCGAGCTCGGGCGAGAAGGCGTCGGTTGAGATTAACATGATGGCATATGAGGAGGAGTTCTTTACGGAAGCGGCGACAGATGTCAGCAAATGGAAGGAATCCTCTCTTGCAAAGGAATTCCGGACGGTGATCCGCAGGGCCGAGCGCAGGCTGAAAAGCGAGACAGTCCAGAGCATGCCGATGTACAGAGAAGATCTGGAGGGCTTCCTGTATGACCTGAAGCTGGCATTGATCGAGGAGGATGAGGAACGGGCGGCAGAGCTGGAAGAGGATATTCTGGATATGCTGGAAGAGCTGGAGTGAGAGAACCTACGACGAAGGGAATTTCGAGAAACGAATCGGTTGGCTGTGAAAGAAAGGGACATGACAGGGAATGGACGATTACAGGACACTGGGATTGGAACAGGGAGCATCCCAGAAGGAAATAAAAAAAGCATATTTTTCCCTGGTCAGAAAATATTCTCCGGAGGAATCGCCGGAAAAATTCCGGGAGATCCGGGAAGCGTATGAGCGCTTAAAGGGACAGACGGAAGGCCAGGAACCCATGTTTCCCAGGCCCTCGGATCCTCTTGCGGGAAAATTTCTGGACTTGTATTGGAAATACCGGAATGCGCGGGATCTGCACAGAGCGCGGGATGTCTGCGAAGAAGCATGGAAGCGATTCCCGGAGGAGATCCAGTTTTTATATCATCTGGCGCTTGCCCAGCGCTGTGCGGGCAATTCCGGAAAGTCTGTGAAAAGCTGCGAAGAGCTTGTAAAACGGGAACCGGAAAACAAATGGTTTTGGAGAGAGCTTGCCATTTCCTATGATGAGCGGAGCTATACCCGGAAGGCCTATATGGCTTATGAAAAGGCTTATGAGCTGGGCTGTCGGGACAATGGGTTCTTACTGGATTTTTCCACATCCTGTGATAATTATGAGCAATATAGCCGCGGGATCCAGGTGCTGACAGAGCTGGTCAGAAAGGACAGGCGTTGGAAAAGGGAAGAGATAGAGGATGTGTTGAGCGCATATTGCGGAATATTGATGATGTCCTGCAGAAAGGGAGCGGATTTCAGCGGCATGCTGGCAGAATGCAGCCAGTTTATCCGTCAATATTCCATTTATATAGCGGATCATCTGAAGACTCTGTTGGGATTCTGCACGGCCATAAGCATGAATCTGGAGCTGTGCGGATCCTCACATGAGTTGATCCGGGATTTTTTTTCGGCAGTAGAAAAGGTATGCGTGTCAGAAAAGGATCAGGCTATGTTTGCTATAGTACAGGAGCAATATATGGATCACCGTATCTGGGCAGATCAGCGTCTGACAGAAACCGTGCAGCATGGAATGCAGGTATTCTTTCAGATGGATGATGAGCCGATGGATATCCGCTCATACGCGATGCTGGATCTGAAATTATGTATGATTGAGGAACGGCAGGAGGTGCTGCCGCAGCTGGAGATCTTGAAAGCGGAATACCCCGCGTATTATGAAAAGATCCGGGAATTCGCGGAACAGCTTCAAAATGGAAAGAACCTGGGATATCTGAAAAGCAGCATGATGAAACAATATATCCGTCACGCAAAATATATGAGCGGGGGGAAATATTTTGAAAAATATCCGGATGAAAAAAAGAAAGTGATGGGAACTGTGGTGCATCAGAATGACGACGAGAAGCCATTTGTGAGAAGCGGGAAAAAGATTGGGAGAAATGATCCCTGTCCCTGCGGGAGTGGGAAAAAATATAAGCACTGCTGCATGAAAAAAGAGCGTGCATAAGCATAAATTTTCCGGGAATACTAAGAAAAGGTCGCGCAAAACAGACTATGAAAAAAACTCTTAGGAGGAAGATTTATGAAAGCAAAGGTAAATGAAGGGTGTATTTCCTGCGGAGCATGCGTTTCCACTTGCCCGGAGGTATTTCGGTTTAATGAGGAAGACGTGGCGGAAGCTTACGCGGATGTTACGGAAGAGACAAAAGAAGCGGCGGAAGAGGCAAGGGACAGCTGCCCGGTGTCAGTGATCGACCTGATGGAATAATATGTTACAATTTAACCCCCTGCTGGTTATTGATTTTGATTGACGGGAGTGGTATACTATGATTAATAAAACAGGGGAAGAAGATATACACTAAAAAAGAAGTCTCAAATTTGAAGTAAAGTGAAGCGCTGGAATTACTGAGAAAATATTGTAATTAAAAATAGGGCATGTCAGGAGCTTTATCTGATATGCCTTTCTTTTTCAACATAAATGTTTTTAACAAATCAGAAGAGGGGCAATCTCGTGGAATACATAGACTCAAAATACAGAAAACGAAATCTGGTCCGCCGTTTTTTTGACGGATCGAAGGGGTACTTTGCTGCCGCGGCTGCCGCGTCTCTGGCGACTACGGTTTTAAACGCGCTGACGCCCCAGATCTTCCGGTTCAGCATAGATTCTGTTCTGGGCAGCGATCAATATGGATACCTGGCCGATCATCTCTGGATCCTGTCGCTTTTGCTCATTGCGGTGGCGGTGCTGTCCGGGATCTCGCAGTACATTTGCCGGTCCAATACAGCCATGGCAGGGGAGAATTTTGCAAAAAATATAAGAGACGCCCTGTTTGTCCATGTGCAGAAGCTGCCGATGGAGTGGCATGACCAGAACCAGACAGGGGACATCATCCAGCGGTGTACTTCGGATGTAGAGGTCATCCGCAACTTTGTGGTCACTCAGCTTTTGGAGGTGTTCCGTACCGTGTTTCTGGTGGTGACCTCTTTTGTGATGATGCTGTACATGAATGTGAAATTGTCGCTGGTGGTGCTGGCTTTTGTGCCTGTGGTGGTATTGTACTCCACTGTGTTTTACCGTCTGATCGCCAGACGATTTGTGGATGCGGATGAGGCGGAGGGGGAATTGTCAACGGTGGTCCAGGAAAACGCGACCGGTGTGCGGGTGGTCCGTGCCTTTGGCCGGGAAAAGTTCGAGATGGACCGTTTCCGAGAAAAGAATGATATTTTCGCGAAGCTCTGGATCCGTCTGGGCACATTATCCGGCCTGTACTGGGGCGTGGGAGATCTGATCACGGGATTCCAGGTGGTTGCGGTGATCGTCCTTGGGACCATCGAGGCGGTACACGGAACGATTTCCGTAGGAGAGTTCATCGCCTTTGCATCCTATAATACGACGCTGGTGTGGCCGATCCGGGGGCTTGGGAGGATCCTTTCAGATATGAGCAAGGCCGGCGTATCATTTGAGCGTGTGGATTATATCATACGGGCGGAAGAAGAGGCGTATACATGTTCAGGCAGAAAGGAAGAATATAGTAATGCCAGTGTGCAGGCACAGGAATCAGAAAATGCCTTCGATATTCGGTTTGAGCATGTGAATTTTGCTTATGAATCCGGGAAGGAAGTCTTGTCGGATGTACATTTTTCCATTCCGCAGGGGCATACCTTCGGGATCCTTGGAGGGACCGGAAGCGGAAAGTCTACCATCGTGCAGCTTTTAACCCGTCTTTATGAGCTGGAGGACGGGCAGGGCAGGATCTGCATCGGCGGAAAGGACATCAGGGAGATCCCGCTGGAACAGCTTCGGAAGTATGTGGGGATGGTATTGCAGGAGCCTTTCCTGTATTCCAGGACAATCCGGGAAAATATTGCGGCCTGCGCGCCGGATGCTTCCATAGAGGAAATCCGCCGCGCGGCAAAGATCGCCTGTGTGGACGAGTCGATCATGAGCTTTCCGGACGGCTATGATACCCTGGTCGGGGAGCGGGGAGTGACGCTTTCCGGAGGTCAGCGGCAGCGTGTGGCGATTGCCAGGATGCTGCTTGAGAAGGCGCCGATCCTGGTGTTTGACGATTCGCTCTCGGCAGTGGATTCGGAGACGGATTCTCTGATCCGAAAAGCTCTCAGCGACGAGATGGAACAGGCAACGGTCATCCTGATCTCCCACCGGATCACAACTCTCATGGGGGCGGATCAGATCCTGGTGCTGAACCAGGGACAGGCGGAAGAAATGGGAACGCATTATGAGCTGATCAGAAAGCAGGGGATCTACCGCAGGATCTACGAGATCCAGATGAGCCAGGATGACCGGGAGCAGATGAGAGCGGAGACGGATGCAGATACAGCTTTGCGCAGGCGGCATGGGTCAGAGGAAAAGAACCATCCGCAATGGCTGGGAGGAGGTGCGGAAGATGGCGGCATATGAAGAGCAGGAATATCATAAACCATTCAGCTTTCGGACATGGATGAAGATGCTTCCATTTTTCCGCCCATATAAAAAGTATTTTGCAATCTCCTTTATACTGAATATTTTCCTGGCCGGCGTAGATGTGGTCGTGCCGCTCTTCCAGAGCTATGCCATCGACCGCTTCATTACGCCCGGAAGCCTGGACGGACTGCGGCATTTTGCGCTGCTTTACGGTCTGGTGATCGTTCTGCAGACAATCGCGGTCTATATTTCAGTCCATGCGGCGATCATCATTGAGATGAATCTGGGAAGGGATCTGAAGTGGGCCCAGTTTAAGCACCTGCAGACCCTGTCCTTTTCCTATTACAATACGACGCCGGTAGGCTATATCCATGCGCGCGTCATGAGCGATACACTGCGGATCGCCTCCATTGTTGCATGGGGGCTGGTGGATATGTTCTGGGCGCTGCTCTATGTGGTCAGCGTGTTTACGATCATGTTCCTGCTGAACGCCAGGCTGGCTGTAGTGATTCTGCTGATTGTGCCGTGTATTGCGGTTTTGACGGTATATTTCCAGAATAAGATCCTGCATTGGAACCGGAAGGTGAGGAAGATCAACGCCCAGATCACCAGTGCGTACAATGAAGGGATCACCGGAGTCAAGACATCAAAAAGCATGGGCATTGAAAAGGAAAATGAGAACGCGTTTTTTCAGCATACGCTGGAAATGCAGCGGGCAGCGGGGCGATCCGCGAAGCTGAACGCAGTTTATATTCCGGCAATCCTGCTGTTCAGCTCCGTGGCGGCGGCAGTGGTCTTGGCGCGGGGCGGCGTAATGGTACAGGAAGAGATCATGCGGCTGGGAACGCTGTCCGTATTTATTTCCTATGCAGTCATTATTTTTGAGCCGATCCAGCAGCTGGCAAGGCTTTTGGCGGATCTGATCTCCTGTCAGGCGAATATTGAGCGGGTGACGGATCTGCTGGAGCAGAAGCCGAATGTAGTAGACCGGGCGGATGTGATCCAAAAATATGGAGACGCATTTTCACCGAAGCAGAAGAACTGGGAACGGATCAAAGGCGATATTGTGTTCGAGGATGTCTCCTTTATGTATCCGGATGGAAAGGAATATGTGCTGGAGCGCTTCAACCTTCATGTGCCCGCCGGGATGAATGTGGCGATTGTAGGAGAGACGGGCGCGGGGAAATCCACGCTGGTCAATCTGATGGGGCGTTTTTTTGAGCCGACATCAGGGCGGATCCTAATCGACGGGGTAGATTATCGGGAGCGTTCTCAGCTCTGGCTCCACAGCCAGATCGGATATGTGCTGCAGAATCCCCATCTGTTCTCCGGAACCGTCCGGGAAAATATCCGGTACGGCAGGCTTTCGGCTACGGACGCGGAGATTGAGGAGGCAGCCAGAAGCGTGTCGGCGGACCAGGTTGTGATGAAGCTGGAAAAAGGCTATGAAAGCGATGTGGGAGAGAGCGGCGGGAAGCTTTCCACCGGGGAAAAGCAGCTCATATCTTTCGCAAGGGCGATCCTTGCGGATCCGGCCATCTTCGTGCTTGACGAGGCGACATCCTCCATTGACACCCAGACCGAGCAGCTCATCCAGCAGGCCACCGGAAAGCTTCTGAAAGGGCACACGTCGTTTATCATTGCGCACAGATTGTCTACGATCCGGCAGGCGGACCTGATCCTTGTGGTGAAGGATGGGAAGATCATTGAACAGGGGACGCACCGGGAGCTGCTGGAGGAAAGAGGGTATTATTATGAACTGTATTCCAGGCAGTTTGAGGAAGAGGCGTCCATGAAGGTGTTTGCGGAGGGAGGCCGGGAAGGATCGTGAGTTTATGGCCAAAAAGAAATGACCTCAAAAATTATGAAAAAAGTACTGATATTTTTGGGGGAATGTGGTATACTGTTACAACTATATAAGATTATGAGAAGGAGGTTGCTATGGAAAATTTAATGAATATTGCTTCCTATATCTGCAGCAGATATGAAAGTGAATATGGCACAAAGATTGATGAGATGAAGCTTCATAAGCTCCTGTACTTTGCACAGAGAGAATCTTTGATACAGAACAGAGAACCTCTTTTCGATGCTGTTTTCTGGGGGTGGAAATATGGACCCGTAATTAAGGAAATCCGTTCTGCATATCGGGATGATACCTTTTACAGTACGATTCCGCAGGATGTGATTGAGCGTACAGCATGTATCATGAATAAAGTATTTGAGGGATATGCATGGAAGGATTCATGGAGCTTGAGCCGACTGACACATGGAGAATATGCATGGAAGCATTCCCGGGAGGGGATTTCAGAGAGCGACAACAGTGATAATCCGATGTGTCTGGAGGACATGAGAAAGGATGCCGATCGGATTCGGGAACGAAGAGAGATGCGTGCCAGGTTAGGACTGAGCTGACACGGGTTATACCAGGAAAGTGTGACAAATGAAAATATCAGTTGAACAGGAACGGATATTGGACAGCTTTGTATGCGAGAGATTATCAGCCAATGAAGAGAATGAAAGCCTTATTAATTCATTCGCAAGTAAGAGGGGATCATCTCTCGTATCTTATTTTGAGAAATACGGGCCGTCCGAAGATAAAGACGGAAAAACTACATATTACGTTATCAAAACAAAAGAAAACGAGATTTTAATGTTCTTTTCTCTGAAATGCGGGGCTTTGTTTGAACCACTGCAGGATGAAGCCGAGATTAAGCAGGATTTTCAGCGTCTCCTGACATTACTGCAGGCGATTGAAAATGTAAACGGAGAAGGGGAAGCGGCTGACGAGGCAAATGCAATTTTATTAAAATATCAGGTGGGAGACCGGATTTCGGCAGAGGATTTTAATAAGCTGATCCTAAAGAAAGCACGCAGCAAAAAAGAATTCTTAGAACATTTATTCCATGAGAAAGAGACGGAAGAAAATGAAAAAATCTTTAGAGTACAAAGTACACATCCAGGGATAGAATTGGTTCATTTTTGCACAAATGATAATATGAAAGAAAAATGGAAAGATTATCATATGGGGCATCCCATGGGAGAGGTTTTGTACTGGAAATTCATTGCGCCTAAATTTTTTGAAGTTCAGGAGATCGCAGGTTGCGAATATGCGTTCTTATTTGCGGCAGATTTGTCAGAGGACGGTTCGCTTGTGAATTATTACGATGTCTCTTTGAAATTTCAGAAAAAACAGGATGTAGGAACGAATAAGCCTTTTTACGATTTTTGCTGTGAGTTTATGTGTCAGGAAGTGAACCTGATCAGGACGAAAAGAAGGGAGTTCTTTGAAAACTTTAATATTGATGAGGATGATGTGATCGCGTAAAGACAGTTTCGGAGGGAGGTCGGGAAGGATGCTGACAGAGAGGCAGGAGATCATAGAGCTGTGTTTAAAATATCCGGGAGCATATGAGGATTATCCGTTTCATGATCCCAACTGGTGTGTGATGCGGCATAAGGAAAATAATAAAGTATTTGCCTGGATCTTCGAAAAGGACGGGTACATATGGGTCAATGTAAAATGTGACCCGGAATGGACCTCATTTTGGCGGAACGCGTTTGAGTCGGTCATTCCGGCATACCACCTGAACAAGACTTACTGGAATTCGATCATTCTGGACGGAAGCATTCCGGATAAAGAGATTCGGATCATGATCGGAAACAGTTACGACCTGACAGCAAAAAAGCGTAAGAAGGCGAGGAAGGGATTACCATGCTAGCATACACATATGTTTCTCAGGGCAATTTTCAATTAAAGAAGAAACCAAAACCAGAATTAACAGATTCAAAGGATGCCATTGTCAGAGTCACTTTATCCAGCATCTGTACCAGCGATCTTCATATCAAGCATGGCGCGGTTCCGAAAGCTGTGCCGGGCATTACGGTGGGCCATGAGATGGTTGGGATTGTGGAATCGACAGGGGCGGAGGTTAAGTCTGTAAAGCCGGGGGACCGGGTTGTGGTCAATGTGGAGACCTTTTGCGGAGAATGCTTCTTCTGCAGACATGGACACGTCAATAATTGTACGGATGAAAACGGCGGCTGGGCGCTGGGATGCCGGATCGACGGCGGACAAGCGGAATATGTCCGTGTCCCTTATGCAGATCAGGGCCTGACGGTCATTCCGGAAGATGTATCCTTTGAGCAGGCCCTCTTTGCGGGAGATATTCTGGCAACCGGGTTTTGGGCAGCGAGGATATCTGAGATTAAAGAAGAGGATACGGTATTGATCCTTGGCGCAGGACCTACCGGAATCTGTACGCTGCTCTGTGTTATGCTGAAACGTCCGAAACAGATCATTGTATGTGAAAAGGACCCGGACAGACTGGATTTTATCCGAAAGCACTATCCGGATGTGATCACAGTGGATCCGAATCGCCTGGAGAAAGCAATCCAGGAAAATTGTCCAAATGGCGGCGCGGATGTGGTGCTGGAAGTGGCCGGGGCAAAAGATACATTCCGGATGGCATGGCATTACGCAAGACCCAATGCGGTGGTTACGGTAGTGGCCCTATATGAGGAGGACCAGGTTCTTCCGCTGCCGGAAATGTACGGGAAAAACCTGACCTTTAAGACCGGAGGGGTGGACGGCTGCGACTGTGAGGAGATTCTACGGCTGATCGCGGAAGGGAAGATAGACACCACGCCGCTGATCACTCATACATATTCGCTGGATCGGATAGAAGAAGCATATGAGTTATTTGAAAATCGGAAAGACCATGTAATCAAGGTTGCGCTTAGAGGAAAGAAGGGAAGCATATGACAGAAATTTTAACCATGGGAGAGATGCTCGTTGAGATTATGCGGGAGCAGGAGGACGTACCGCTTGATCAGGCCGGAACATTTCGGGGACCCTATCCCAGCGGCGCGCCGGCCATCTGCATTGACGCTGCTGCACGGCTCGGCTGCAGGACGGCGATCGTCGGCGGTGTGGGAAAGGATGATTTTGGAAAATGCATTTTGGAGCGACTGAGAAAAGACGGTGTGGATGTCAGCCATGTGATCGAAAGTAAAGAGCGGGCTACGGGCTGCGCTTTTGTCACTTATTTTAGTGACGGTTCCCGAAAATTCATTTTCCATATGGGAAATACACCGGCTGTAGAGGCGAAGGCTCCGGGGCAGGGAGAATTTGAAGGCGTGAGGTATATGCATATCATGGGATGCTCCCTGATGTCAAGCACGGTATTTGCCCGGGAAATCCTGAAGGCCATGCGTATGCTTGCCGGAGAGGGATCGAAAATCTCCTTTGACCCGAATATTCGGAAGGAGCTTTTTACGGATGCGTCAATCCATGAGGTGATCCGGGAGGTGATGGAGCATACCAGCATCTTTCTGCCGGGAGTCGAGGAACTGCTGCTGATCACCGGAAAGGAGAATGTGGAGGAGGCGGTAAAGACCTGCTTTACATACCCGCGGATGGAGATTTTGGTACTGAAAAATGGATCAAAGGGAAGCCGGATCTATCAGCGAAGCAGTGTGGAAGAGGTGGGCGTTTATCAGGTGGAACAGGCAGACGCGACCGGAGCGGGGGACTGCTTTGACGGGGCATTTCTGGCGGGGCTTGTCCAGGGAAAGAGTGTGAAGGAAGCCGCGCAGATGGGAGCGGCAGCAGGGGCGCTCAATGCGGCGGCATTCGGTCCCATGGAGGGACGGATCAATCCCGCTTCGATAAAGGAAATGATGGAAAGTGGCTGAGAATGAATTGATGGCCAGACTGCAGATGGGCTATGGCGGGAGACCATCATGCGTCTGGAAAAGGCGCGGTACAATCCGTCTTTAAAGCTGGCGATTGACATTTCCAGGGTGGTGGAGGCCCCGATTGAGGAAATTTTTATATTCAAGTAGAGTTGTGAGAAGATTGTTGGAGGATCTTAAACGAGAATGGATGCGAGAGAGGTTTTAGAGCAGGTGAGATCCGGCGGGATGTCGGTGGAAGACGCGGAGCGGTATTTTCAGAAGCAGTCCTATGAAGAGATGGGGTATGCCAAGCTGGATACATACCGGGAGATCCGTTCCGGGTTCCCGGAGGTCGTATTTTGCAGCAGAAAAGCGGATGTTCATCTGAAAAATATTTATAAAAGGTTATATGAGGAGAATGGAGAAGTATTCGGAACCCGTGCTTCGCAGCGTCAGTACGAGGTAGTGCGGGAGGTGCTGCCGCAGGTGGCTTACGATGAGGTCTCTCATATCTTGAAAATTGAAAAGCAGGATAAGCCGCGGATCGGAGAGATCGCGGTCTGTACGGCAGGCACGGCGGATATCCCGGTGGCTGAGGAAGCAGCACAGACGGCGGAATACTTCGGGGCAAATGTAAACCGCATTTATGATGTGGGTGTCAGCGGCATCCACAGGATGCTCTCCCACCTGGATGTGATCCAGCGGGCCAACTGTGTGGTGGCCGTTGCAGGCATGGAAGGGGCGCTGGCAAGTGTTCTCGGCGGTCTGGTCAGCCATCCGGTTATAGCGGTCCCAACCTCTGTCGGCTACGGAGCAAGTATGAACGGACTGTCCGCGCTGCTTACCATGATCAATTCCTGTGCAAATGGAATTGCAGTGGTCAACATTGACAATGGTTACGGCGCAGGCTATATTGCCACCCAGATCAATCGGCTGGCAGTGAAAGGAGAATGAAAAAAATGGGAAGTACATTATATCTGGAATGTTCGTCCGGCATCAGCGGGGACATGACGGTTGCCGCGCTGCTGGACCTTGGCGCGGATCAGGAGGTTATGAAAAAAGCGATTGCGAGCCTTCCTGTAGAAGGATTTTCAATCGAAGTCAGCCGGGTAAAAAAATCCGGGCTGGACGCCTGCGATTTCCTGGTACGGCTGGACGAAGAGCATGAGAACCATGACCATGATATGGAATATCTGCATGGGGAGGGAGGACATGTGCACAGCCACTTACATCACCATAACGATGCGGAAAACCATGAACATTCTCAAGAAGGCATACACAGCCATTCACATTTTCATGATCCGGCGGAGACACATGCTCACGGCGATGCAGCCGGCCATCACAGCCACCCACATATCCACCGCGGCTTAAATGATATACTGGAAATCATCAGCCAGGCGGATCTCAGCAGCAGGGCAAGAGCTCTGGCAGTCCGTATCTTTACCATCCTTGCGGAGGCAGAGGCGAAAGCCCACGGTGTTCCTTTGGATCAGGTGCATTTCCATGAAGTGGGCGCGGTGGATTCCATTGTGGATATTGTTGCGGCCGCTGTGTGTCTGGACAATCTGGACATCACGGAGGCGTTCATCCCCAGGATTTACGAAGGGCGGGGCTTTGTACGCTGCCAGCACGGCGTGATTCCGGTGCCGGTTCCGGCGGTGGTCCATATCGCACAGGCCAGTCAGCTTCCTCTGCGCCTGACCGAGACGGAGGGCGAACTGGTAACGCCTACCGGGGCGGCCATTGCGGCGGCGATCCGGACAGCACAGCAGCTGCCGGAGTCATTTGTAATAAAAAAGACCGGGATCGGCGCGGGAAAACGTACCTATGACAGACCCAGCCTGCTCCGCGCGATGCTGATCGAAAGCGCGGAAAAATCCGCGGACGCGGGAACGGATGGTCAAAAAAGCCAGAAGGAAGCCTGCATACCAAAAGATGTGGTTTACCGTCTGGAAACGAACATTGACGACTGCACCGGCGAAGCTCTCGGATATGTCATGGAACGCCTCTTTGACGCAGGGGCGAGGGATGTACATTACACGCCTGTTTATATGAAGAAAAACCGCCCGGCATATCAGCTCAATGTAATCTGTGACCGGGAAACTGTGCCGGAGATGGAGACGATCATTTTCCGGGAAACCACGACCATCGGCATTCGGAAAATGGAGATGGAGCGGACCGTGCTGGAACGGTCTGCGGGAAAGATCACTACATCATTGGGAGAGGCAGAGGTC
Source organism: Lachnospiraceae bacterium (assembly GCA_910573785.1). Taxonomy (GTDB): domain Bacteria; phylum Bacillota; class Clostridia; order Lachnospirales; family Lachnospiraceae; genus Schaedlerella. The sequence continues at coordinate 64,727 of CAJSZT010000005.1, forward strand.
AAGGTCTGCATCCTGCCGGACGGAGCGAGACGCGGCTACCCGGAATATGCTTCGGTAGAACGTCTGGCAAAAAAGAACGGTATCAGTTTTCGGGATGCATTTGAAATCATAAAAAGAGAAGCGCAGGAACAATATCAATGACAGAATACGAAGAGAAAAAGATCAGGCTCAAAGACCAGATACAGGCTTATGCAGAAGAAGGCTGTATCGTGGCATTTTCCGGCGGCGTGGATAGCAGCCTGCTGTTAAAGCTTGTATGTGAGGCGGCAGGAAAGTCCGACAGAATCTATGCGGTGACAATGCAGACCCGCCTTCATCCGGTCTGTGAGATTGAACATGCAAAAAAAGTGGCGGAAGAGATTGGGGCCTCCCATCTGGTCATCCCGGTGGATGAACTGGAGGAAGCAGGAATCCGCCAGAACCCGCCGGACAGATGTTACCTCTGCAAGAAGAATCTGTTTACAAAGATACTGCAAAAAGCCGAAGAACTGGGGATCCAAAATATCCAGGAAGGGACCAATGAGGACGACCTCCATGTCTATCGTCCGGGATTAAAAGCAATCCGGGAGCTGGGAGTGATCAGCCCTTTGGCTGAGGCCGGTTTTACGAAAGAAGATGTACGCCGTCTGGCAGAAGAATATGGCCTGTCCGTTTCGGACCGGCCTGCCGCGCCCTGCCTGGCGACCAGATTTCCATATGGAGCGGCCCTTTCTTACGAAGAGATACAGAAGGTGGAACAGGGAGAGGCCTATTTGAAAGGCTTTGGACTATATAACGTCAGACTTCGGATCCACGGCGAGATTGCGAGAATTGAGGTGGATACCGGAGAATTTCCTGTTTTACTCCAATACCGTTCGCATATTATCAATTACATCAGGCATTTGGGATATCCATATATCACTCTGGATCTGGAAGGTTTCCGCTCCGGCAGTATGGATGTTGGGATTCCCACATGATAAAGGAATTCACCAATGAACAAACGAACCATTTCCATCATACATGAGCTCTGCGCCCCGGAAAAGCCCATCAGCATTTCCGGGCTTGCAGGGCAGTTCGGCGTATCCCAGAGGACAATACGCAATGATCTGAATACGATCAATGATATTTTAAATGAAAACGAACTTTTGAAACTGAAGCTGAAAAGCGGAGGCCAGATCATACGAGATCCTTCATTTGACCAGATCCTTTCCTTCGTTTCAGATGGGGATTTTTACGCCTACAAGCTGTCCAAAGGGGAACGGATCCGGATTGCGTCTGCTTTGCTGGTCACTTCGTCGGAATATACCACATTGTCTGCAATCGCCGATACCCTGTTCGTGAGCCGGGCGACCGTGATCAATGACCTGGAAGAGATCAAGACATGCGTAAAAGAAGGCGGCCTGGAGGTAGTGTCCCATCCGAGCCGGGGCTTACGCATACAGGGGACGGAGAGTGACAAAAGAGTCTTTTTGCTGAAAGTTGCGGATTCCGGTCAGAGTATGGCTGAGCAGGAGCTTATGACCGGGCAGATCCATGTACCCGAGGAAACCCGAACCATGCTCCAGAAGATCATCACGGAGCAGGAGCACATTCACAAATGCTACCTGACGGACGATTCTTTCAAAAAGGTACTGCTTTATCTGGAAATTATGATCAACCGGAACCTGATGGGAGAATATATAGAGGTACGCAGAAAAAATGTCAGCGGCAAACACCAGATGGCACAGGATATCCTGGAGCTGATCTCACAATACTGTCATTTCCGTACAACAGAGGATGAGATACAGTTTTTCAGCGAGCTGCTTTCCATGGCCAGGTACACCCGGCAGAGAACCGGCGAGGGGGATGCAGTAAAGCTGCAGTTTATCACCCGGCAGTTTATCTGGCAGATTTCAGAGGAGCTGCGGGTCAATCTGAACGGAGATTATGACTTTTTCGAAAATCTGTCCGCACATCTGGAATCCGTATATTCCGCCGCGTCTCCGGTCTATCCGGACAATCCGATTATCGAGGAGATCTTAGAGGAAAACGCGGAGGTGGCTGCCGCGGTCCGGAAAAAACTGCCGATCCTCCAGCAGTATACCGGCGAGCCCATTGAAGAGATTGAACTGGGGTACATTACGGTCCACGTATGCGCCGCTCTGGAACGAAAAAAGAACAAGGAGATCGCGTTCCATGTGATCGTGGCCTGCCATGCGGGTATCGGGACGTCTCAGCTTCTGCTGGAAAGGCTGAAAAAGCATTTTAATTTCCAGATCGTGGATATCATTTCCGTCCATGAAGCGAAAAACATGGATCCCGGAAAGGCGGATTTTATTATTTCCACGGTTCCGCTGGAAGGCTGCGGCCTGGATCATGTGATTGTCTCTCCGCTGTTAAACGACGAAGATTATATCCGGGTGGGCAATAAGATCGACAGCCTGCGGGACAGCCGGAATCTCCCTGTCCGCGGAGAGGAGCATGAGATCACGGCTAAGGGCCTTCTGGAAAAGTTGGATCCGGTCATCCGGGAATCGGTTCCCGATGCCGCTCCGGAGCTGATCCGGAAAATCCGGAAGATCGTGGGAGAATATTTTAATCAGACCATGGACACGGAATCGGAAGCCGAGCCGCCGTATCTCCATGAACTGCTGCCGCACACCCGAATCATGCTTGATGTGGAATGCGGAGACTGGAAGGAGGCAGTGCGCAGATCCGGAGAAATCCTGCTGGATATGGGATACATTGAGGCGCGCTACATTGATGCCATGATCGCCAACATTGATGAAAACGGTCCCTACATCGTCCTGTCTCCCGGATTCGCGGTCCCCCACGAAGGGGTGGAGCAGGGCAGCATCCGAGTCGGCATGAGCCTGATCCGCCTGAAAGATCCGGTGCCCTTCGGCGTGGAGGAGCTGGATCCGGTGGAATTTGTCTGCTGCCTGAGCGCGGTTGACCACAAGACCCATCTGCGGGCGTTTTTCAATCTGGTCAATCTGCTCAGAGACGAGAACTTTAAGCAGAGTCTTCACCAATGCAGGACGCCGGAAGAGGCGGCGGGGATCATCGAAAAATATGAATATGAGACTGCCGAATAGGCCGGGAATACCAAAGGTATGGACAACGACTTGGTTGAATCCATTTCAAAAATCTTGCAAACAATTATTCTTTTCCAATCCGCCACAGAGTGTTATGATGATAACCAGAGAAGGATAAGCGGCTAAAAGGCGGCAGGCATCATCTGAAAACCGTATGCTCTGCCCCGCTGTTTCCCTAAACATACATATTAGGAGGATTTATCATGAAGACATTTAGCTATGAGATTAAAGACGCGATTGGAATCCACGCAAGACCGGCAGGACTTCTGGCAAAGGAAGCGAAGAAGTATGAGAGCAAGATCGTGATCAAAAAAGAAGGGAAATCCGCAGAGGCGACCAAGCTGATGGCGATCATGGGAATGGGCGTAAAATGCGGCAACGTTGTAGACGTAGAGATTGAGGGCGCGGACGAAGAAAAGGCATACGAAGACATCAAGGCATTCTTCGAGGCAAACCTGTAAAAACGATTACAGTTGTACGGTTGGATCATCCAAGGATGTTCCAGCCGGCTCATTTCATAGGAGTATATTGTTATGTTAAAATTTTCAGGAAAATCCGTATACAAGGGAATCGTCCTCGGCCCGGCGGCCGTATTAAAGAACAATGATTTCCAGGTGAAGCGGGAAAGGTCCGAGGATCCGGAGGCAGAGATCGCCAGAGTAGAGGCGGCGGCGGGAAAAGCACAGGAGCAGCTCCAGAAGTTGTACGATAAAGCCGTGATCGAGGTGGGCGAAGCAAGCGCCGCTATTTTTGAGGTCCATCAGATGATGCTGGAGGACGACGATTATCGGGACGCAATCAGCAGCATGATCCGCACGGAGCAGATCAATGCGGAATATGCCGTAGCAGTGACCGGAGACAACTTCTCCGAGATGTTCGCCAACATGGATGATGATTATATGAAGGCTAGGGCTGCGGATATCAAAGACATTTCCAACCGCCTGGTACGCAACCTGTCCGGACAGGAGGATGTGGATTTCAGCTCCATGGAGCCGTCCATCATCATTGCGGACGACTTAAGTCCCAGCGAGACGGTGCAGATGGATAAGAGCAAGATCCTGGCATTTGTCACGGTCCATGGCTCCACCAATTCCCATACGGCAATCCTTGCGCGTATGATGAACATTCCGGCACTGATCGGTGTGCCGATGAACCTGGATGAGATCCATACCGGCCAGACCGCAATCGTGGACGGCTTCAAAGCGGAAGTGGTATTCGACCCGACAGAAGAGCTGTGCCGGGAGACACAAAGCCGGATGAAAGAGGAGCAGGAGAAGGCAGAGCTTCTGCAGACTTTGAAAGGAAAGGAAAATGTGACCCTTTCCGGTAAAAAGATCAATATCTATGCAAATATCGGAAGCGTCGGCGATGTGGGATATGTATTGGAAAATGACGCGGGAGGCATCGGCCTCTTCCGAAGCGAGTTCCTGTATCTGGGGCGGAATGATTTTCCGACGGAGGAGGAGCAGTTCCAGGCATACCGGCAGGTGGTACAGACCATGGCAGGCAAGAAGGTCATCATCCGGACGCTGGATATCGGCGCGGATAAGCAGGCGGATTATCTGAACCTGGGAAACGAAGACAATCCGGCCCTTGGCTACCGGGCGATCCGCATCTGCTTAAAGCAGCCGGACATTTTCAAGACACAGCTCCGCGCCCTTTTGCGGGCGGCAGCATACGGCAACCTTTCCATCATGTATCCGATGATCATTTCCACAGAGGAAGTGCGGCAGATCTACAGCATCGTGGATGAAGTGGAATGCGAGCTCAACGACGCGGGAATCCCCTACAAGATACCGGAGCAGGGGATCATGATTGAGACACCGGCCTCTGTCATGATCAGCGACGAGCTGGCGGAGATGGTAGATTTCTTCAGTATCGGAACCAACGATCTGACCCAGTATACGCTGGCCATTGACCGTCAGAATGAAAAGCTGGATGATTTTTACAATCCTCACCACAAGGCGATCCTTCGGATGATCCAGATGGTTGTGGACAATGCCCATAAGCATGGAAAATGGGCAGGCATCTGCGGCGAGCTGGGAGCGGACCTGGAGCTGACTCAGGAATTTGTACGGATGGGGCTGGATGAGCTTTCCGTTGCGCCCTCCATGATCCTCAAGGTCAGAAAAAATGTCAGAGAAATGGAATAGTGAACCGCAGCAATATTTGTTCTTGCTTTTTTTAGCCGTATTGAGTATAGTATACCCGAAAGGCTGAGGGATATTATGGAAAAAGTAAGGGCATATATAGAAAAACAGCATATGATCTCGGCAGAAGATCATATTATAGCAGGTATATCGGGAGGAGCAGACTCGGTATGCCTGTTTTTCGTGCTTCTGGATCTTCGGGACCGGATGGGGATCCCCTTTACGGCAGTCCACGTCAATCATGGCCTGCGGGGGGAAGCGGCGGACCGGGATGAGGAGTTTGTGCGGGAGCTGTGCGGACAATATGGCATTCCTCTGGAAGTTTTTCGGGTGGATTTGGAATCAATTTCCAAAAAAAGGAAACAATCTCTTGAGGAGTGTGGCAGAAACATCCGCCGGGAAGCCTTTGAGCAGATCCGGGAAAGGTGCGGGGGAACGAAGATCGCCCTGGCGCATCATCAGAATGACAATGCGGAGACACTCCTGTGGAACCTGGCAAGAGGGACCGGACTGACAGGACTGGGCGGGATCCGGCCTGTCAACGGGAGGTACATCCGTCCGCTGCTCTGCCTGGACCGAAATGAGATCGAGGATCTCCTGAGACAAAGGGGGCAGGGGTACTGCACGGACGATACCAACGGCGATACAGAGTATACACGCAATAAGCTGCGGCATCTGGTGATCCCTGTTCTGGAAAAGGAGGTCAATTTTCAGGCTGTCCGGCATATGAATGAAGTAATGGAACAGCTCCGGGAAGTCCGGGATTATATGGAGCTGCGCGCGGAGGAAGCATTTCGGGAATATGTCAAGATCCAGGCTGCGCCGGGACATTTCCTGATCACAAAGGAGCTTCGGGAAAAAGAACCGGATATCCTCTGTACGATGGTGATCCAAAAGGCTATGGAGCTGGCGGCGGGGCAGATGCGGGATGTAGGCAGAATCCATATCCGCGGGGTTCTGGACCTGTTTCAGAAGCAGTCCGGCAGGAGCCTGGACCTTCCACTTTTCATACGTGCGGTCCGTACTTACGAAGGGGTGGAATTGTACCGGAAGCAGGAAAACAAAGCAGATGCTTTGTCTGAGTCTTCCGGAAGGGCTGAGGAAGCTTGGCGTGCCGACGGAGACGGAAGTCCGGATCCACGCAGGCTGCCAAAGGGGCAAAACCCTGGATATCCGCTGCGGATTCCGGGGGAGACCTGCCTTCGGAATATGGGGCTGACCATCCGATGCAGGATTTTCCCGAAAACAATGTGCTTTTCTATGGAAGAAATCCCACAAAAAGAGTACACGAAATGGTTTGATTATGATATAATAGAAACAGCGCTCTGTATCAGGACGAGACAGGGCGGCGATCAGATTACCATTGATCGGGCGGGACACCGCCAGAAATTAAAATCCTGGTTCATCAATGAGAAGATACCTGCGGGAGAGAGGGACACCATTCCCTGCATCGCGTCCGGCAGTCAGATCCTGTGGATCCTGGGGCACCGCATGAGCAGCGCGTACCAGGTCACGGGCCGGACAGAGCGGATCCTGCAGATCGAGGTTGTGAAAGAGGATTAAAAAGAAGTATGAGAGTAAATGAAGCTTAAGGAGTAAAAAATAAGTACTCAAAAGAGAACATGCATTACGGAGGAAAAAAGATGGCGGAGACAATTCGGGAACTGATATCAGAGCAGGACGTAGACAAGAGGATCGAAGAATTAGGCCAGGAGATCAGCAGGGATTATGCGGGCAAGAGTATTCATCTGATCTGCATATTAAAGGGCGGCGCGTTTTTCATGTGCGAGCTGGCGAAGCGGATCACGCTTCCGGTGTCGATTGATTTTATGTACGTGAGCAGCTATGGAGACGCAACTTCCTCCAGCGGCAATATTAAGATCAAAAAGGATCTGGATGAATCCGTGGAAGGCAAGGATGTGCTGATCGTAGAAGACATCATTGATTCGGGGCGGACCCTGTTTTTCCTGACGAGAGAACTGGAAAAGCGGGGAGCGAAGAGCATCCGTCTGTGCACGCTGCTGGATAAGCCGGACCGCAGGGTCGTGGAAGTCAGGACCGATTATGTCGGTTTTCAGATCCCGGACGAATTTGTTGTAGGCTACGGTCTCGATTATGCGCAGAAATACCGTACGCTGCCGTACATCGGTGTGGTAGAGGGAGTATAAAGTTGGGAAGGAGCAGAAACCATTGAATAACAATAACAAGTACAGGACAATGAGCGGTGCCAGTGTCGTCATGTTTATTGCCATCGTGTTTTTTGCGCTTTGGTTTACAGGACAGATGCAGCAGCGCGACCAGGAGATGACGTATGCGCGTTTTGAACAGGAATTGAAAGACGGCAACGTGGCGGGAGCCATTATCAACCAGAGCAGGTCCGTGCCCACCGGAACCGTGACCGTGACGCTGAACAATCCCCGGTCATCCAGGATCGTATACGTGTCGGACGTGAATGAAGTCCAAGAACTTCTGAAAAAGTATAATGTGAAGGATTATCAGATTCTGAAGGTGCAGGAGGACACCATGTTCACCACGGTCGTGGTGCCGGTTCTGATCACCATGGCAGGCGTACTTTTGATCTTTATGCTGATGAACCGGCAGGGAGGCGGGGGCGCCAACGCCAAGGCGATGAACTTCGGCAAAAGCCGCGCGCGTCTGAACAGCCCGGCGGACAAGCAGGTGACATTTGCCGAGGTGGCAGGACTGAAGGAAGAAAAGGAAGAACTGGAAGAGATCGTAGACTTTCTGAAGGCTCCGAAGAAATATATCCAGGTAGGGGCCAGGATCCCGAAGGGAGTCCTTTTGGAGGGACCTCCGGGAACCGGCAAGACGCTGCTCGCCAAGGCCATCGCCGGAGAGGCCGGAGTGCCGTTTTTCAGTATTTCCGGTTCCGATTTTGTGGAAATGTTCGTGGGCGTAGGCGCGTCCCGTGTACGCGACCTGTTCCAGGATGCTAAGAAAAACGCTCCCTGCATTATCTTTATCGATGAGATCGACGCCGTGGCAAGGCGCCGCGGGAGCGGGCTAGGCGGCGGACATGACGAGAGAGAGCAGACATTGAACCAGCTCCTGGTGGAGATGGACGGATTCGGGGTCAATGAAGGGATCATCGTGATGGCGGCGACCAACCGCAAGGATATCCTGGATCCCGCGATCCTTCGGCCGGGACGTTTCGACCGGAACGTGATCGTAGGCCGTCCGGATGTGGGCGGTCGGGAAGAGATCCTGAAGGTCCATGCGAAAAACAAGCCTCTGGGCGATGATGTGGACCTCAAGCAGATTGCGCAGACCACCGCGGGATTTACCGGGGCGGACCTGGAAAACCTGCTGAATGAAGCTGCGATACTTGCGGCCAGGGACAACCGGATCTTTCTGCAGCAGAAGGATATCCGCCATGCATTTGTAAAGGTCGGGATCGGACCGGAGAAGAAGAGCCGTATCGTATCGGAGAAGGAGAGAAGGATCACAGCCTATCATGAGGCGGGACATGCGATCTTGTTTCATGTACTGCCGGATGTAGGGCCGGTCTACAGTGTGTCAATCGTACCCACCGGGGCGGCAGGAGGCTATACGATGCCCCTTCCGGAGCGGGACGACATGTTCAATACAAAAGGGCATATGCTGCAGCAGATCACCGTATCACTGGGCGGACGCGTGGCAGAGGAAGAGATCTTCGACGACATTACCACCGGGGCCTCTCAGGATATCCGCCAGGCGACAGCGATCGCAAAGTCCATGATCACCAAGTTCGGCATGTCCGAGCGCCTCGGCCTGATCAACTACGACAATGACAGTGACGAGGTATTCATCGGAAGGGACTTCGGCCATACCTCCAGAGGGTATGGAGAGAAGATTGCGGGCACCATTGATGAAGAGGTGAAGAGGATCATTGATGAGTGCTATAACCGGGCAAGGGGGCTTTTGCAGGAGTACCATTCCGTATTGGACGCATGCGCGAAGCTGCTTCTTGAGAAGGAAAAGATATCACGGAAAGAATTTGAAGCGCTTTTTGACAAACCTTCCGCGGAGAATATGAACGTCCTGGATATGGACGGGATCCATTCTGACGTATATCCCGCGGGAATCTGAAAAAAGTAACAGATCAGGCTATTTGGATGTAGTTCCTAAATTTGGGGAGGGAATGACAGACATACCGGATGTGAGTGCATAGGCAACAATTGGAGAAGGCAGGCACAGTGTTATTTAAGGGGGTAGAAAATGCAATCACAGTTTTTTAAATCTTGGAAAAAAAGTATGCGATGGCCAAAGGGTGACTTCAGACAGGAAAAGCATGAAATTGGAGAGGAGCATCAGAATCAGGAAGCAGACATAGAACGAAAAGAAGAAAAGCCAGAGGCCGTTATCAAAACAGAGGAAAATACGGAAGAGGTCTGTGAATCGATCAAACAAAAAGGAGATTTCAGGATGTGCAGAGACGCATTGTTCTGTGATGGGACTTCTTCCTATGTGATACCGCCCGAGCCTGCGGAAGGGCAGAGGATCAGGCTGCGTTTCCGCACGGCCCGGAATAATGTCAGTACGGTCCTTTTGGTGGCGGACTCCGGAATCTATCAGATGGAACGGGTACTCACACGCGGCGTATTTGATTATTACGAGATCAGCTGGAAGCTTGGCAGTGAAACTTTTTCTTACTATTTTGAGATCCACTGCGGAGATGAGGTCTGTTATTATGACCGTACCGGTGTATCGGACGAGATCAAGCCGCATTATTCGTTCCGGATCGTACCGGGATTTTCCACACCGAACTGGGCAAAAGGCGCCGTCATGTATCAGATTTTTGTGGACCGCTTTTATAATGGAAATCCGGAAAATGACGTCAGGGACCGGGAATATATCTATATCGGCGAGCCTGTCAGAAAGGTGGACGACTGGAACGAACTGCCCCACGCCATGGATGTGCGCAGATTTTACGGAGGCGACCTCCAGGGCGTGATGGAAAAGCTGGATTATCTGCAGGAGCTGGGTGTGGAGGTGATCTACTTCAACCCGCTGTTTGTATCGCCTTCCAACCATAAATATGATATCCAGGATTACGATTATATTGACCCGCATCTTGGACTCATCATTCAGGACGGAGGCCAGGCGCTGCCGGACGGAGCCGAGGATAATACGAACGCGGAATTGTATAAAAAGCGTGTCGGAGACCTGGAAAATCTGAAAGCAAGCAACGAACTGTTTATCCGGCTGGTAGAAGAGATCCACCGCCGGGGTATGCGGGTGATCCTTGACGGAGTATTTAACCACTGCGGTTCCTTCAATAAATGGATGGACCGGGAGAGGATCTATGAGAATCAGGAAGGCTATGAGAAGGGCGCGTTTATCAGCAAGGACAGCCCATACCGGAGCTTTTTCCATTTTCATGATAATGCAGATGACGCGTGGCCGTACAATGCCAGCTACGACGGATGGTGGGGGAATGATACCCTGCCGAAGATGAACTATGAGGATTCCCGGAAGCTGGAAGATTATATTATGGCGATCGGCAGGAAATGGGTGTCTCCGCCTTATAACGTAGACGGATGGCGGCTGGATGTGGCGGCGGACTTAGGCCATACCAATGAGTATAACCATGCCTTCTGGAAACGGTTCCGCAAAGAGATCAAAGGGGTTCGGCCGGATGCGCTCATCCTGGCGGAGCATTACGGCGATCCTGCGGAATGGCTGCAGGGGGATGAGTGGGACAGCATCATGAATTATGATGCCTTTATGGAACCGCTGACCTGGTTCCTGACCGGGATGGAAAAGCACAGCGACGAATACAGGCCGGATTTATTAGGAAACGCGGATTATTTTGTCAATACGATGAATCATTTTATGTCCTGTATGCAGACGTCGTCCCTGCAGACGGCGATGAACGAGCTTTCCAATCATGACCACTCCCGTTTTCTGACACGGACCAACCAGGTGGCAGGCCGTCTGGGCAGCATGGATCACAGAGCCGCCGAGGAGGGTGTCAGCCTTGCGGTCATGTCGGAAGCGGTTGCGGTGCAGATGACCTGGATCGGAGCGCCTACGGTATATTATGGAGATGAGGCAGGTCTGTGCGGATTTACGGATCCGGACAGCAGGAGGCCGTACCCATGGGGAAAAGAGAACCGGCGGATGATAGAGTTCCATCGGGAAATGATCAAGATACATAAGAATGAGCGGCCGCTTCGTACAGGATCCTTACGGATGCTGTACTGGGAGAAGGATGTGCTGGCGTACGGAAGGTTTCAGGGTGATGAGCAGGTAGTTGTGATCCTGAACAACAGTGAGAGCCTTCGGGAGGTCACTGTCCCGGTATGGATGGCGGAAGTGCCTGTTACCGGAAGGATGAAACGGCTGATTTATTCCTATGAAGATGGTTTTACAACAAAAAAGGATGAATACATTATTCATAAAGGAGAAATCGTAGTGAATATGGGGCGCCACTCCGTACTTATTGCGAAAACAAAACGGGCAGACGGATGATCTGCCCATTTTCATATCAATGTATGCGGAAAGACTGCCGGTGGCAGGGGTTCAGTATACGAATGTATGCGGGCTGCCGGCGGCAGGCTTTCTGTATTGGCGCATTTATGGAGAGGAGGAAAGTCTATGGAGCGGTTATATACACGGTGGGGAAAGGTGCTTGACGCAAATGACATTTTACAGGAATACCCGCGCCCTCTGCTGAGACGGGACAGTTATGTCAATCTGAACGGGTATTGGGATTATGCATTTACGAAGGAATTCAAAAAACCGGAAATATATGACGGCAGGATCCTGGTGCCGTTTTCGCCCGAAACCGTACTTTCCGGGGTGGAACGGCAGCTTAAGCCGGATGAGTATCTGTGGTACCGCCGGCAGTTTGACTGCGCAATGCAGAATGCGGGTATGCGCCTTATCCTTCACTTCGGCGCCGTGGACCAGGCATGCAGGGTATATGTAAATGGAAAAGAGGCCGCCAGGCATGCGGGAGGATATCTCCCCTTTTCCGCAGACATCACGAAGTACCTACGCTGCGGAAGGCTTCCGTCAATGCCGGAGGAAACCGCTCCAAGGACAGGAGCAGGACCGTCCGACGTCTGCCCTGGAGCAGAGGAGACTGACAGATCTGAAATGCAGAATGAGATCGTGGTTGCGGTCAAGGATCTGAGCGATACTTCTTACCACGCAAAGGGGAAACAGAAGCTGAAAAAGGGCGGCATGTTCTATACTGCCCAGAGCGGCATCTGGCAGACCGTCTGGATGGAGTACGTGCCGGAGAACTATATAGAGGAGCTGATCACAGAGCCGGAGCTGGATCAAAAACGGGTCCGGATTTTTGTCAGGTCACAGAATACGGCGCCTGTCACGATCCGGATCCAGGCGCCGCGCATCCATGCATCGGCCGATGAGAAGGCATGGGAGCCATCCAAACGGACGGAAGAGCCGCACACGGAAGCAGCGCGTATCCGTCATCCGGAACCAATGCAGACGCAGGCATCCGGACAGCTCACGGCTTCGGACGGTCCGGAGCGGCCTTCGATGACAGCGGAAATTTCCGGCATGTCCAATGCGTATCTTGAAATTCCGATTCCGGAGGTCTGTCCGTGGACCTGCGAGGAACCCTGGCTCTACGATTTTACTGTAACCATGGGGGAGGATCAGGTACGAAGCTACTTTGCTCTCCGTACATTTACTGTGGAACCGGATGCGGAAGGGATTCCCCGCATCTGCCTGAATGGAAGGGTTCAGTTCCAGAACGGCGTTCTTGACCAGGGCTACTGGCCGGACGGGCTGTATACCGCGCCCTCGGACGATGCGCTGATCTTTGATATTCTGGAGATGAAGAAGCTGGGCTTCAACATGATCCGAAAGCATATCAAGATTGAACCCCAGAGATGGTATTATCACTGCGACCGCCTGGGAATGGTGGTGTGGCAGGACATGGTGAACGGGGGAACCTACTACAGGCATTGGTTTGTGACCTACGCCGCGACGTTGATCTCCTGGAAAAAATGGAAGATGGCAGATATCTATCCCCATCTGCTGTCGCGCGCCCATAAGGAGGGCCGGCTGGAATTTGTCCGGGAGATGAAGGAGACGATCCGGATCCTGAAAGGACATCCGTCCATTGCGGTATGGGTGATCTTCAATGAAGGCTGGGGGCAGTTCCAGACAGAGGACATGACGAGGATCGTAAGGCTCTGCGACAGCACACGTCTGATCGACCAGGCAAGCGGATGGTTTGACCAGAAGGGCGGGGACCTGCAGAGCATGCACAATTATTTCTTTAAGCTGGAATTTGCGGCAGAAAAGGAGCGCGCTACCGTATTGTCGGAATTTGGAGGATATTCCCTGCGGGTTGCGGGACACAGTGCCTGCAGCAAGCTCTATGGCTATGGAACGCATAAAACACTGGACAGCCTGAATGCCGCGTTTCAGGCGCAGATGGCAAAGGTAAAGGAGCAGATCCCAAAAGGATTGTGTGCCAGTGTTTATACACAGCTGAGCGATGTGGAAGAAGAGATGAACGGGATTTTCACCTATGACCGGGAAATACGGAAGATAATCCCTTGACATTTTTGGGACCGTATGCTAACATTTCAAAGCAGGCACTTGCGGAGGTTCTGTCTGTGAGGGCAGGGCGAATTAGAAGTGGTAACACGGCATACAGCCGTCTTCTTATGAATCATCAGAATATGATTTTTGAGAAGGCGGTTTTTACTTTTAAGAAAGAAGGAGAGATAAAAATGTCAGAGAGACCAAAGTATTACATCACAACTGCGATTGCCTATACATCTGGCAAACCGCATATCGGCAACACCTATGAGATTGTTCTTGCGGACGCGATCGCTCGGTACAAGAGGATTCAGGGATACGACGTATTTTTCCAGACCGGGACGGATGAGCACGGGCAGAAGATCGAGCTGAAAGCAGCAGAGGCAGGGGTATCGCCGAAGGAGTTTGTAGACGGTGTATCTACCGAGATCAAACGGATCTGGGATCTGATGGACACCTCTTATGACAAGTTCATCCGCACAACGGACGGATACCATGAGAAGCAGGTGCAGAAGATATTCAAGAAGCTGTACGACAAGGGGGACATTTACAAGGGATATTATGAAGGAATGTACTGTACGCCCTGCGAATCCTTCTTTACCGAGTCCCAGCTGGTGGACGGAAAATGTCCGGACTGCGGGCGCGAGGTGCAGCCGGCCAGGGAGGAGGCATATTTCTTCAAAATGAGCAAATATGCCGACAGGCTGATCAAACATATCAACACCCATCCGGAATTTATCCAGCCCGTATCCCGGAAAAACGAGATGATGAACAATTTCCTGCTTCCGGGCCTGCAGGATCTGTGCGTGTCCAGAACCTCCTTCAAATGGGGGATTCCGGTAGATTTTGATCCGAAGCATGTAGTCTATGTATGGCTGGACGCACTGACCAACTACATCACCGGGATCGGATACGAGTGCGACGGGGAAAGCACGGAACAGTTTGAGCATGACTGGCCGGCTGACCTGCATCTGATCGGAAAGGACATCATCCGTTTCCATACCATTTACTGGCCCATTTTCCTGATGGCGCTGGATCTCCCACTCCCGAAGCAGATCTTCGGCCATCCGTGGCTGCTCCAGGGGGACGGCAAGATGAGCAAATCACGGGGAAATGTACTGTATGCGGACGAACTGGTGGATTTCTTCGGCGTAGACGCAGTCCGCTACTTCGTACTCCACGAGATGCCGTTTGAAAATGACGGCGTCATTTCCTGGGAGCTGATGGTGGAACGGCTTAACTCCGATCTGGCCAACACGCTGGGTAACCTGGTCAACCGTACCGTATCCATGACCAACAAGTATTTCGGCGGCGCGGTGACGGACAAAGGCGCGGCGGAAGAGGTGGATGCCGACCTGAAGGCGGTAATGGAGCATGCGGCGAAAGCGGTAGACGCAAAGATGAACGAGCTCCGTGTGGCGGACGCGATGACAGAGATCTTCAATCTGTTCAAGCGCTGCAACAAATATATTGATGAGACAATGCCCTGGGTGCTTGCAAAGGATGAGGCGAAAAAGGATCGTCTGGAGACCGTGCTGTGGAACCTGATCCAGGGGATCTCCGCAGGCGGAAGGCTTCTGGAGGCATTTATGCCTTCCACCAGCCAGAAGATTCTGGCGCAGCTCAATGAAGGCCATGTGACAGACAAGCCGGAGATTCTGTTCCAGCGTCTGGATCTGGAGGAAGTGATGAAAAAGGTGGAAGAGCAGCATCCTCCGGTGGAGGAAGAGGCGGATCAGGGTTCCGCGGAGAAGGAAGAGAGCGTGATCGACATGGAGGCAAAGCCGGAGATTACGTTTGAACAGTTCGGCGCCCTGCAGTTCCAGGTGGGCGAGATCATTGCCTGCGAGGAGGTGCCGAAGTCCCGGAAGCTCCTCTGCTCCAAGGTGAAGATCGGAAGCCAGGTGAAACAGATCGTATCCGGGATCAAGGCCCATTA
The DNA here is from genome assembly GCA_910573785.1 of Lachnospiraceae bacterium. Lineage (GTDB taxonomy): Bacteria > Bacillota > Clostridia > Lachnospirales > Lachnospiraceae > Schaedlerella. The sequence goes on from CAJSZT010000005.1 coordinate 80,401, forward strand.
CACCCCGGAAGAGATGGTCGGCAAAAAGGTCATGGTGCTGGTGAACTTAAAGCCAGCCAAGCTGGCAGGAGTTCTCTCGGAAGGAATGCTGCTCTGCGCGGAGGACGCGGACGGTGTTCTGTCCCTCATGGTTCCGGAAAAGGAGATGCCTGCGGGAGCGGAGATCTGTTAGGAGCCGTAGAAAAATAACGGATGCGGATTGCGCGGCGTCATGCAGTCCGTATGCTTCGAAGACAGTATAGATATATTTTGAAAGCCCTGCTTGAGTGCGGGGCTTTTGCTTTTGTTACGGATATATAAATAAGTGATCTATTTGTCAGAATCTAATTAAATTTCAGAAAATTACATTCAAAACAAACAATTATAAATTTATTGGAAAAATATTCAAAAAATGTGTTGACAAATAAGAAGCCCTGTGGTATTATAAATTCAATCCAAAAGAGATACAACCATCGAAGCAATCGACAGGATATCTCACATAGGAGCCATTTTCCGGGGGAGACATAACTTATATAATCATCAGATTCTGGTCCGGAGGGTGGTTGGAATATTAAGAAAAGGAGGTAAAGGTCCAGTGGACAGTATAGAACTCATTACAATTCAATATGTCAGTGGTACGGCAGATGTACATTCCTGTGAAGAAGAGACCTTTACTTATTTGAGATAAAGGAATCCGGTAAAATAGTATGAAAAGGATGAACAATCGGAGAGTATGAGGATGCCGGATGATAATCAAGAGACTCAGCATTTGCAGACATATTGAATACAGGTGCCACAGATAGCAGGATTTCCGGGATGTGTAAAGAAACATCGGAGAGATTCCATTTTTTATAAAAGTATTCCAGGTTATAGGAAGAATAATTTAGTAGATTGTTGGAATATTGATGAACAATACTGCAGCAGGCAAACGATTATAGATGGAATAACTAAAGGTGATACTTTAAAGAGATGAATATATGGAGAGGAGCGGAGAAAGCGAACGTACATATACCTGCTAAAGTATTTATATAAAAAGTAAAGGTCTTACAGGAGTGGGAGTCGAGAGGTTCCTCCGATTTTTAAAATAAAAAGAATGAAAAAACTAAATAAATCATAAAAAATGCATCTTCAACAAGATTTGAGGATGCATTTTTTTGACATTATTCGATAGTTATGGTACACTATGGGGAAGAATGGTTACAGGGTGCTCATAGTAACGAAAAATACACACAATAATAACGAGGTGATCGGCAGTGGACAAATATGAGTATAAGCTGAAGACAGGACAGATGCTTGAACTTATGGAGGACGGTGCATTTAATAAGGCTGCGGAGATCGCAGACAGTATTGACTGGAAAAGAGTGCGCAATACGAAGATGCTGACAGACGTCAGTGATATCTATGAAAAGAACGGGGACTATCAGAAAAGCTACGAAGTTTTGAACATTGCTTATCACCGTGCGGAGGGGAGCAGGAAGATCGTATATCGTCTCTGTACGCTTGCGCTGAAAACGAAGAATGTAGATGAAGCGATTGACTATTATGATGATTTTCAGCAGATCGCGCCGAAGGATCCCAACAAGTTCATACTCAGGTATCAGATCCTGCGTGCTCAGAGAGCGCCCATTGAGCAGCAGATCGAAGCTCTGGAGTCGTTTAAGAAAGCGGAGTATATCGAAGAGTGGGCATATGAACTGGCAAAGCGTTATCAGGAAGCGGGAATGACAGCGGAATGTCTGGAAGAATGCGATGACCTGATCCTTTGGTTCAATGAAGGAAAGTATGTCTATCAGGCTATGGAGCTGAAGATGCAGTATAAGCCGCTGACGCCGTCACAGCAGGAAAAGTATGACAATCGGTATGCCAGGATGTCCAATGAGACGATGGAGATGCCGAACGTGGTGGAATATAGCAGCCAAAAGGGTGAAGCCGCAAAGGAAGAGTCCGTAGAGGAGATGCTCGCAGAGGCAGATGGTGTACAGGCAGAGAAGGATGAGCAGCCTGCGCAGGAGACGAAGAAGCGGGAGATAACAGGAAGAAAGATCGGCAGTACCATGAAGCTTGATGAAGCACTGAAAAGCCTGCTGAATCTGGGCATGGGAGAAGAGGACAAAGTCAGGGACTCTTCCAGCGATCCGGTCAGTACAGACGTGGTATTTGAAGAAGATAAGTTCATGGGGGCCATTGAAGAAATTGAATCTGTTGCGGATCTGAAGCTGGTGGATGAGATCTCCGGCCAGAAGGGGCTGCGGGAGCTGAAGGTGGATCCGGACCTGGAGGAACTGATTCCGGATGCATTTCCGGATGACGCGCCGGAAGCAGGCGGAAGCGGCCATATTGAACCTGTTACGACCATTATGCAGCCTATACATTCCGAGACGGCGGAGCCGGCTGAGAAGCCTGAACCGGCTGTCAGCGAAGAGAAGACTCTGGAAGAGCTGTATGCGGAAGCGGGAGAGTCTCCGGATACTCTGGGGATTCATATCGTTGAGACGAAGACGGGACTCAGCGGAGATACCAGGGAATTTGGAACTGTCTTGTCCGGTGATACCAGGATATTAGATAAAGGTACTCTGGATATGATCACAGGACTTGGCGTGGAGGCCGGCGGCGCTTCTGCGGAATCCGAAGAAGCCGCAGCAGTCTCTGCGGAGCCGGAAACAGACCAGGTGACCGCCGGGACGGATGAAAAGGCCGGAGAAGTGATTGCGGAACTGGATGAGGAAGCCAGAAAGATCTTTGAAGAGCTGGATGAGGAAGCCAGAAGAACCATAGAAGAGCTGGAAGAGGAAGAAGAGCAGCCTTTTGAGAACATGAATGCGTTGACGGCAAAGGCTTCTTCTGCTGAAGGCAGAGATCAGGTGGAAGGGCAGATGAACCTTCTGGATATGATGTCTGATCTGGGGGAGGAATCGGAGGAAGCGGCGGACAGCCAGGCTAAATCGGCGGAGAGAAAGCCGGGAGAACCTATTCTGCCGCTGGATATTCAGAGAATGATCGACGAGATTGAGGGCGTCATTCCGATGGAAGAGCCGGCGGAAAGGGAAGAGCAGGAGGAAAAGCCTGCCGTACAGCCGGATCAGGAGCCTGCGGAGAATATGGGAGCGGTGGCGGAAAATCTCCGTGTGGATGAGTCCTCTGAGTGGTTTGAGGATTATGACGATGTTCTGGACGAGGAAGAATATCCGGATGAGCTGCCTGCGGATGAAGAAGGACCGGAGAACGAGGCATATCCGGAGGATATAGAGATCAGCTTTGGCGGAGAGGATGAGGAAGAGGCAGAAGGATATGAGGAAGAAGCTGAGTACGGAGAGATCAGCGACGGAGCCGGAGAACGGTTTACGATAGAGTACCAGGAAGACGGGGAGTTCGAATATGAGGATGAATATCCGAATGAGGAACCGGAGTATGAAGAGCCGGAACTGGAAGAAATAGAACCTGCTTATGATGAAGCAGGGCAGGAATATGAAGTCTCCGAACCTGGATATGCGGAGGAAGAGACCGGATATGAGGCCTCCGAGCCGGAGTATGAAAGTATAGAACCGGGATATGAAGAAACCGAACCTGAATATGGGGAGGTGGAGACCGAATATGAAGCTGCCGGGCCGGAGTATGAGGAAGCCGAAGCGGAATACGAAGGGATAGAAACGGGGTATGAAGAAGCTGAACCTGAATATGCGGAGGAAGAGACCGGATATGAAACTTTCGAGCCGGAGTATGAGGAAGCCGAAGCGGGATATGAAGGTATAGAAGCGGAATATGACGGCGCCGAGCCGGAATACGGGGAGATCGAGTCCGGATACGAGGATGAACCGGAATATGAAGAACTGGAACCCGGATATGAGGCTGCGGAGCCGGAGTATGAAGACGCCGGAGAAGAATATGAGGACGGCGGATATGAGACCGGGGAACCCGAGTATGCTGAAATCTACGAAGACGAAGAGCCGGAATACGAAGAGGAATATGAGGAGTATGATCCGGAATATACAGCGGAATATGAGGATGAGGAAGCTGTATATGAGGGAGAATACGAGGATGGACAGTATGACGAGGAAGCGGAATACGAGGGTGGACAGTATGACGAGGAAGCGGAATACGAGGATGACTATGAGTTAGATTACGACGAAGGGTATGCCGAAGAGGATGACTACGAAGGGAACTATGAGGAAGAGGAGTATTACGAAGAGGATGCGTATTATGAGGAAGAGGACGCAGAGTATGATGCTGCTTCCGCGGAAGTAGATCTGGAACATGAGTTCCGGCCCCAGAGGTCTTCCGGGAGACGGTATGACGAGCGTGAGGTTCCGGATGAAGAAGAGGAGATTGATATCCTTTCCAAGTCTACTCCGCTCAGCCGAAAGGAAACTGCGAAGCTGATCGCCACCGGAAAGACTTCGCCTTTGCCGATGGATGAGATCTCTGATGCCCTTTCCCTGTCAGACACGGGATTTGTCGTACATGGAAGATATGACCTGAAAACGCAGAGCGGAATCGGCACAAGGGCAGGACTGACGGAAGAACAAAAGAAGCTGTTTTCCTACTTTGTACCGGTCCGGGGCATGAGCGAACAGCTCGTGGATGTGCTGGAGCAGGATAAAAACTGTACCAACCGGAGAGGAACTTCCAATACCGGCAACCTTCTGATCATTGGAAACAAAGGAAATGGAAAAACCGTACTTGCCGTGGACGTGGTAAAAGCAATTCAGAAACAGCGGAATATCCGACAGGGAAGGGTTGCGATCGTGACCGGAGATTCGCTGAATAAAAAGAAGATCAGCGACATTTTCAGCAAGCTGTACGGCGGCGCGCTGATCATTGAAAAAGCCGGCAAGATGAATGAAAAAACAGTAGCACGTGTGAACAAGGCCATGGAAAGGGACACCGGAGAGCTTTTGATCGTACTGGAGGATCAGCGAAAACCCCTTGACCGTCTGCTGACGTCCAACAGGGAGTTCCGGAGAAAGTTTACAAGCCGCCTGGAGGTTCCGATCCTGATCAATGATGAGCTTGTTACATTCGGCCAGACCTATGCGCAGGAAAATGGATACCAGATTGATGAGATGGGGATCCTTGCCCTGTACAGCCGGATTGATATGCTGCAGAGGGAAGACCATGCCGTGACCATTGCGGAGGTCAAGGAAGTGATGGACGAGGCAATGGAGCATTCACAGAAAGCATCTGCGAAAAAGCTGGTGAAGCGTGTGCTGGGGAAAAACAGGGATGATTCAGATCGGATCATATTGACGGAAAAAGATTTTAATTGATCAACCTCCTGACCAATCAGCGCGGTGATTGGCCAGGGTGTGATATGGAACTGATGACCTCCTCATTAGAATGCGGTTTCATGGCGGACCTTGCTAATGAGGAGTTTTTTTATCATTTACCTTATGAAACGGCCGAATGACCATAATGGGGATGCCCTTTGGATATTTGCGTAAAGCCGGCTGCAAAACAGAGAGGACAGAAGGATGAGACAGATGGATTTAAAGGCGCTTGCCAAAATAAACTTGGGACTGGACGTACTTGGGAGAAGGGAAAATGGATATCACGATGTACGTATGGTCATGCAGTCTGTTTATCTGTATGATAATGTAAGGCTGGAAGCCAGGGAAGAACCGGGGATTGAGCTTTCGTCCAACCTGTACTATCTCCCGGATGATTCGGGGAATATCGCATATAAGGCAGCACAGATGATGATAGAGGAATTTCATCTGGAAGGAGGGGTGCGCATTACATTGGATAAGCACATCCCTGTGGCAGCAGGCATGGCGGGAGGAAGCTCCAATGCGGCGGCGGTGCTGTTCGGAATGAACCGTCTGTTCGGGCTGGAGCTTACCCGTCAGGAGCTGATGGAGCGTGGGGTTCAGCTGGGAGCGGACGTACCCTACTGCATTCTGCGGGGAACCGTGCTGGCAGAGGGCATCGGCGAAAAGCTGACGGTTCTGCCTTCCATTCCCAAGTGCGCGGTGCTGATCGCCAAACCGCCAGTCAGCGTGTCTACGCGGGTGGTCTATGAAGCGCTGGATTCGAAAGAGATCGTGAAGCATCCGGATATTGACGGACTGATCCGGGCGCTGGAGGAGGGGAGTCTGAAACATGCGGCGGCATGCATGGGAAATGTGCTTGAGGATGTGACGATCCCCAAATATCCTGTAATCCGGGAAATTAAGCAGGAAATGATGGAGGCTGGAGCCCTGAATGCGATGATGAGCGGAAGCGGGCCGACCGTATTCGGACTGTTTGAAAATAAAATAAAGGCAAGAAATGCCCAGGAAAGGATCAGAAGAAAAGCTCTGGCAAAACAGGTCTATGTGACCAACGTACATAATGCAAGGAGGGAATGAGGGATGGAGCCTGGATTTGAAGTAAATATGAATGATTTTCTGCCTCTCCGAGACGTGGTGTTCAATACGCTGCGGCAGGCAATCCTGCGGGGCGAATTAAAGCCCGGAGAACGGCTTATGGAAATCAAGCTTGCCAATAAGCTGGGCGTCAGCCGGACTCCGATCCGCGAGGCCATCCGGAAGCTGGAGCTGGAAGGCCTGGTACTTATCATTCCCCGGCGGGGCGCAGAGGTTGCGCAGATCACGGAAAAAAGTCTCCGGGACGTGCTGGAGGTGCGGCGCTCACTGGAAGCGCTGGCAGTTCGGCTTGCATGCGAGCGGATGCAGGCACAGGGGCTGCAGGATCTGAAAAATGCGGAAGAGGATTTTGAGAAGGTCCTGGGAAACGACGATATTACGGTTGTAGCCGAAGCAGATGTCGCATTCCATGACATCATCTATATGGCAACGGACAACCAGAGGCTGATTCAGCTCCTGAGCAATTTCCGGGAGCAGATGTACCGTTATCGGGTAGAGTATCTGAAGCGGAAGGAATGTCATCCAAAGCTTTTGGAGGAGCATCAGGGGATCATCCGCGCTATTGAAAACGGCGAAGTGGAGACAGCGACGCAGATCACCTGTCAGCATATTGACAACCAGGTAGAATGGGTCAGTGATATCCTGCGCGGACAGGAATAATGACAGGGCGTGGCGTCCTTGGAATTTTTCGGCATACGGTATATTTGCGGGTAAACAGGCAATACTTTCGATATCAAAAATGTTTTCGGAATGCTTATGCAGTGAAGCATTTGGGGACAAGAGGATGGAGGAAGTATACATATGAAACAAAATCGTATGATTCTGATACTCTCATTGCTTCTCGCGGCAATGGTCACATGGTTTCTGATGTGGAGGACCGGCATGGAGGCCAGAGAGAGGATGCAGGAACGTCTGGCCGGAGAGGTCCTGCGGTTCCATATCCTTGCCAACAGCGACAGCGAAGAAGATCAGACACTGAAAATCACAGTGAGGGACCGGATCCTGGATTATCTGAAAGAAGAGATGCCGGAGACAAAGAACGCCCAGGAGACTGCCCGCTGGATCCGCAGACATGTGGACGAGCTGGAAGAGGTGGGACGCAGGACCATGGAGGAACAGGGGTATGATTATCCGGTCAATGCCGCGGTCACGACATGCTGGTTCCCGGACCGGACCTACGGGGATATGACATTTCCGTCGGGAAATTATGAGGCGCTTCGGGTCGAGCTCGGAGACGCGGACGGGCATAACTGGTGGTGCGTGCTGTACCCCAGCCTCTGCTTCCAGGATGCGTCGAATGCAGTAGTCCCTGAGGAGGGAAAGCAGCAGCTTAAGAATGTGCTGACAGAGGAAGAATATGCCCATATGACCACAGAGGCCGATTTTCAGATCAAGTGGTATTTTTGGGAGCGGTGGAAAGGATAAGAAAAATGAGATATACATTTGACAGCAGAGTAAGATACAGCGAGGTGGATCATCAGGGGACACTGACTCTGCCGGCGCTGATGAACTACCTGCAGGACTGCAGCACCTTCCAGTCAGAGGACATCGGGGTAGGACTGTCCGTCCTGCGGGAGAGAAAACGGGCGTGGCTTCTCTCCTACTGGCAGGTGGAAGTCAGACGATACCCGAAGCTGGGAGAAAGAATCACGGTGGGTACGCTGGCTACCGGATTTAAAGGCTTTTTCGGAAACCGGAATTTTTACATAGATGACGAAAATGGAAACCGCCTGGCCTGCGCCAATTCCATATGGGTATTCATGGACGCGGAGGCAGGCAGACCCGTAAAGCCCGGGGAAGAGGAGATTGCGCCCTACGGTCTGGAAGAGCCGCTGGAAATGGATTACGAAGGCAGGAAGATCCGGCTTCCGGAGGCTGCGCAGGCGCTGGAGCCGTTCCCGGTGAGAAGGGCGCATATCGATACTAACGAACACGTGAATAACAGCCAGTATATCCAGATGGTCATGGACTTGCTTCCGGGGGACTTTCCTGTTCACAGGCTGCGGGTGGATTATAAAAAATCTGCCGTTATGGGGGACAGCATTTTCCCGAAGCTTTCCCGGGAAGAGGGAAGGACAGTCGCAGAGCTGTGTGATGACACGGGCCGCGCCTATGTGGTGGCGGAACTGAAATGAAAAGCCGGCCTGCTGCCGGGAAATCAGATGTGACAATAGGTAAAGAGAATAGGATGACAGGATAAAAAAATAAAGGAGCAAAAAAAGATGAAGTATGATGTGATCATTATCGGCGCAGGCCCGGGAGGGATCTTTTCTGCGTATGAGCTGGTGAAAGGAAACAAGGATCTGAGGATTGCTGTGTTTGAAGCCGGCAGTCCGCTGGAAAAGCGGAACTGCCCGATCGACGGGAAGAAGATTAAAAGCTGCGTGAACTGCAAGACCTGCGCGATCATGAGCGGCTTTGGCGGCGCAGGCGCATTTTCCGACGGGAAATATAATATCACCAACGATTTCGGCGGGACCCTGCATGAGCATATTGGGAAAAATGAGGCGATCTCCCTCATGGAATATGTGGATGAGATCAATATGTCCCACGGCGGCGAGGGCACAAAGATGTATACCACCGCAGGCTCCAAATTCCGCAAGCTCTGTCTGCAGAATAAGCTGAATCTTCTGAACGCGTCCGTGCGTCATCTGGGAACGGACATCAATTATGTGGTCCTTGAAAACCTGTATGCGGAACTCAAGGACAAGGTAGAGTTCCGTTTCCACCATCAGGTGGACCATATTGAACTGTTGGAACAGGGCTATCGTGTGTTCTGCGGAGAACAGTCGGACGACTGTGACAAGTGTATCGTTTCTGTGGGCAGGAGCGGCAGCAAATGGATGGAAGAGGTCTGTCAGGAACTGAATATCCCGACCAGCTCCAACCGGGTAGATATCGGCGTGCGTGTGGAGCTTCCGGCGGAGATCTTCTCCCACCTGACGGATGAGCTGTATGAAAGCAAGATCGTATACCGGACGGAAAAATTTGAGGACAATGTGCGGACCTTCTGCATGAATCCGTATGGGATCGTAGTCAATGAAAATACGAAGGGAATCGTGACTGTAAACGGACACAGTTACGAGGATCCCAAAAAGCAGACGGAGAATACCAACTTCGCCCTTCTGGTTGCGAAGCATTTTTCGGAGCCGTTCAAGGACAGCAACGGATATGGGGAAAGTATTGCAAGATTGTCCAATATGCTGGGCGGCGGAGTGATCGTGCAGCGCTTCGGAGATCTGATCCGGGGGCGCAGAAGCAACTGGAAGCGAATTGAGGAAGGGCTGGTGCGCCCGACGCTGGCAGCGACACCGGGAGACTTAAGCCTTGTCCTGCCCAAGCGGATCTTGGACGGCCTGGTCGAGATGATCTATGCCCTGGATAAGATCGCGCAGGGGACAGCCAATGATGATACGCTTCTGTACGGCGTAGAGGTCAAATTTTATAATATGGAAGTTAATATAGACGAGAACCTGGAAACACCGTATAAGGGGCTGTATGTGATCGGAGACGGCAGCGGCGTGACCCATTCCCTGTCCCATGCGTCGGCCAGCGGTGTGCATGTAGCACGGCATATCCTGAGTGGTGCGTGTTCTGCGGATTGATGCCGTGGGCATCCGGATTGGAGAGAGCCGGGCCGTACTGCGAGTGGAAACAGGAAGAGCAGCCGTTTGCAGGTGCGGTTCGGTTATAAATATAGAAAGGAACGAGAGATGAAATTAGGAGAAAAGCAGGTACTGACCGTGGTAAAGAAAGTCTCCTTCGGCGTATATCTGGGAAATGATGAGCAGAGGGTACTTCTGCCGAAAAAGCAGGTGCCGGCGGGGATCGAGCCGGGAGACCCGGTGGAAGTATTTTTGTATAAGGATTCAGATGACAGGCTGATCGCCACCACCCGGGAACCCAAGTTGACGTTGGGGAAGCTGGCAGTGCTTCGGGTGGCGGATACCAACAGGATGGGGGCATTTCTGGACTGGGGACTGGATAAGGACTTGTTTCTGCCCTTTAAGCAGCAGACCGCGAAGGTGCAGAAAGGGGATCAGTGCCTGGTGTCTCTGTATATTGATAAGAGCGAAAGACTGTGCGCCACGATGAAGGTATACCACCTTCTCCAGACAGATTCCCCTTATCAAAAGGATGATAAGGTCACAGGCATCATTTACGATACCAGTGATAATTTTGGAATCTTTGTGGCAGTGGATGACAGGTATTCCGCCCTGATCCCCAGGAAGGACGCGGTGGGCGCTCTTCGTGTGGGCGAACGTGTGGAAGCCAGGGTCACTGCAGTAAAGGAGGACGGCAAGCTGGACTTAAATCTGCGGGACAAGATCCCGGAGCAGATGGACAAGGATGCGGAAATGATCCTGGAAGTGATCTTGGGATACGGCGGGGAGCTGCCCTTTAACGATAAGGCAGATCCGGAAAGGATCCGCCAGGAATTCGGCATGAGCAAGGCAGCCTTCAAGCGCGGGGTCGGAAAACTTTTGAAGGAAAGAAAAATAGAGATTCTGGATCAGGGGATCCGGATGAAATGAAATATGCGGACAGGCGCCTGATTTTCAGGCGCCTGTCCGCATTGTTGGGGAGGTTACAGCACCTTATTGCTTTTTGCGGGCCGGAAGGTCAGAATGTACTTCATGGGGCACATTCTGGCGGAATATCTTTGGCGTTGTACCCATAATGCGCTTAAACAGTCGCGCAAAATAATAGACATCTGGAATACCGCACTTCTGGACAATGGATTTAATGGGCAGATTCGTGCATAACAATATCCAAAAATAATACAAAGAATCCAAAAAATTCTCTCTATAAATGAATAATGTAGAAAAATATAATGAAAAATAATACAAAGCAATGTAGAAAAACAGAAGGGTTTTTATCTGAAATGCCCAAATATAACTGGATATATACATTGCGGAAATAAGGAGGAACAATATGCGGAATATTGTCAATTTGAACAGGGACTGGAGATTTATACAGGAGGACGCGGGACTGCCGGAGGAGTTTCCGTCGCGCTGGAAGCAGATTGATCTGCCGCACACATGGAATGCGGTGGACGGCCATGACGGGAACGGGAGTTATGCCCGCGGCAGATTCTGGTATGCAAAGAGCTTCCGGAAGCCTGTCCAGCCGCTGGAGGGAGGAAGGGTCTATGTAGAGATCCCGGCGGCGGGGCAGCAGGCCGAGGTCTTTGTAAACGGAACCAGCGTGATCTATCATGAAGGCGGATATTCCACATTCCGCGCGGATATTACGGATCTGTGCAGAGAGGATGAGGACAATCTTCTGGTGATCGCATGCAGCAATGAAAATAAAAGCAGTGTATATCCCCAGTCAGCAGACTTTACATTTTACGGCGGGCTTTACAGGGGCGTGAACCTGATCAGTGTGCCGAAGACACACTTTGAGCTGGAATACTACGGAGGGCCGGGTATCCAGATCACGCCAAAGCCGTGTGAGGACGGCGGAGCAGTGTTTGAGATGGAGTCCTGGATAGCAGGCGGGGATGAAAATTTTACCGTGATGTATTCCGTCCTGGACGCCCGGGGAAAGGAAGTGGCTGCGGGAGTCCGGCCGGCGGATGATACGAAGCTTACGCTGTATGTTCCCGAAGCTCATCTGTGGGAGATCGACGATCCCTACCTGTATACGGTGACAGCTACTTTGCAGCGGCGCAATGAAGCATATGACGAGATCTCTGCAAGAGTGGGCGTGAGAAGCTTTTCCTGTGATCCGGAGAAGGGATTTATCATCAACGGAAAAGAGATACCATTACGCGGTGTGAGCCGCCATCAGGACCAGCTTTATAAAGGAAACGCGCTGACCAGGGAAGACCATTATGAGGATGCCAGGCTTATCAAAGAGCTGGGCGCGAATACCATCCGGCTTGCGCATTATCAGCATTCTCAGGACTTTTACGATGCCTGTGATGAGATGGGATTTGTCGTATGGGCGGAGATCCCGTTTATCAGTGTGATGAATCCGGACCCGGACGCGCATCAGAACTGCATCAGCCAGATGAAGGAGCTGATCATCCAGAATTACAACCATCCGTCGATCTGCTTCTGGGGAATTTCCAATGAGATCCTGATCGGCGGGATCTCGGATCAGCTGGTAGAGAACCATAAAGAATTGCATGCATTATGCAAGGAACTGGATCCCACCCGCCTGACTACGATCGCGCATGTGACTATGACCCCTGTGGACAGCCCGATACATGATATTACCGATGTAGAGAGCTATAACCACTACTTCGGCTGGTACGGCGGAAGGATGGAGGATAACGGCCCCTGGATGGATCATTTCCATGAAGTACATCCGAAGATCTGTCTTGGCCTGTCCGAATACGGCTGTGAAGGGATCATTACCTACCACGGCCCGAATCCGGCCTGCAAGGATTACAGTGAGGAATACCAGGCATTGTACCATGAGCATATGGCGAAGATGCTGGACGAGCGTCCCTGGATCTGGTCCAGCCATGTGTGGAATATGTTCGACTTCGGCTGCGCGGCGCGTGACGAGGGCGGTGTGGCAGGACGGAACAACAAAGGCCTGATGACCATGGACCGGAAGACGAAAAAGGACAGCTATTATATCTACCAGGCATATTGGAGCAAGGAGCCTGTGCTTCATCTCTGCGGCAGGCGTTACGCGCAGAGGGCCGGAGACACGACGGAGATCCGGGTGTACTCCAACCAGCCCTCAGTGGCCTTGTATCTGAACGGGAAGCTTTTGGAAGAGAAATCTGCGGACAAGGTATTTGTATTCCGGGCAGCCCTGGAAGAGGGGCAGAATACCGTGACAGCGGTCTCCGGAGACTTAAAGGACAGTATGACGCTGGAAAAGGTAGAGAAGGAGCCGGCAATCTATGTGCTTCCGGAAGTCAATGAGAGAGCGGAAGGCGTGGCGAACTGGTTTAAGCTGGCCGGCGATCTGGATTTGAAAGCGCCTATGGAATTTCCGGAAGGAAAGTACAGCATCAAGGATACGATGGAAGAGATAGCCAAATGTCCGGAGGCCTTTGCAATTGTGGAGGAGGCCGTAAAGCTGGCTATGAATATGAAGGTGACTCCCGGTGAGGGAATGTGGGACATGTTCAAATCCTTGAGCCTGGAAAAGGTTGGAGAAATGGCGGGCTCCATGATGCCGGAGGGGTTTGTGGAAAGTCTGAACGGCAAGCTGACCAGATTCGATAAAGTCTGATCCTGGCGGCAAAAAAGGGGAAGCTTCAATTTGGTCCGTGAACGTATCCCGGTAGAGGCAAATAACCAAAAGCTGGAAGTGGGGAAACTGATCAAGAGCCTTGTAACAAACCGCACGCTGCTCGGTATTATCGCGGCGGCAATCCTGCTCCTGCTGTTCATCTATCCGCTGAACAAAAAGCGAGTGGAAGAGAACTGTGCGGAGCTTGCGGCAAGGCGTGGATAGCGCGGTAATTTCATGTGATAGAAAAGCGGCCATCGGATGCGGCCTCTCGTTTGCGCCGGTCAGGCAATGCTGAATATGGGAATATCCTAAGTGCGAAAGCTGGGATGATAAAAAATAGAAAGAAAGCCGGGGCTGCCTGAAAAGCTGACCTGGCTTTCTTTTGCCATGTACTGCCTGAGATTTTAAGCGGCTACTGTGCTTCCCTGGACGGTATCACAAAAATAAACAGCAGGGAGCTGATGAGGAGCATGTAGGGATAGAGCAGGTTCGGGATGATATCAAAGGCCGACACCTCAAAACCAAGCTCCGTTGCCGCCGAGATCGCTACCAGCATCTGCGCGCCGTAGGGGATCACCCCCTGAAAGACGCAGGAAAAGGTATCCAGGATCGAAGCGGTCTTCTGCGGGGAAATTTCATATTCTTCCGCCATTTCCTTTGCGATCGGATTGGCCATGACGATGGCAACCGTATTGTTGGCAGTAGCAATATCCATGGCGCCGACCAGAAGGCCGATCCCAAGCTGTCCTCCTTTTTTTCCCTTGAAGATCTGCTTGATAAATGCCAGCAGCGCGGCAAAGCCGCCGTATTCGTGGATCAGTGCGCAGATGGCGGATACCAGGATGGCCACCATGGTCGTCTCAAACATGCCGGACGCGCCGGAGCCCATATTGCCGAGCAGTTCCGTCGCCTGTGTCGCCCCGGTCACAAGCATGATAAAGGAACCAGAGACGATGCCGATCAGCAGGACGACAAATACATTGATCCCAAGGATCCCGCCGAACAGAACAAGCACATAGGGGATGATCTGGATCAGGTTGTATTCTTTTACGATGGCATCCCCCACTTCCGCATTCAATGTCTTTAAGAAAAAGATGACCAGTGTCACAAGCGCCGCCGGCAGCGCGATCCCGAAGTTCTGCCGGAACTTGTCCTTCATCTGGCAGCCCTGTCCGTTGCATGCGGCAATGGTGGTATCGGAAATAAACGAAAGGTTGTCTCCGAACATGGCTCCGCTCATGACAACGCCGATACAGAGCGCGGTCCCGAATCCGGAGCCGCTTGCCACGGATACCGCAATGGGGGTGATCAGCGTGATCGTGCCCACAGAGGTTCCCATCGCGAGGGATACAAAGCAGCTTACCACGAAAAGCACCAGAACGGAGAACCGTGCCGGGATGATGGAGAGCAGGAAATAAGCCACACTTTCCGCGCTGCTCCGACCCACTACTCCTACAAAGATACCGGCAGTCAGAAAGATCAGGATCATGGTCATGATGTTCTTGTCCCCCACGCCCTTTGCCATGACCTCCAGCTTGTCGTCAAATTTTAACTCCGGATTCTGGATACAGGCCACCAGAAGCGCAGTCAGAAACGATACCACGATCGGGATATTGTAGAATCCCATGGGGATTTTTAAAACATACTCAAATAAAATCCCCAATCCCAGATACAGTACGAGAAACACTCCGATTGGCAGCAGTGCCTTTCCATTTCTTTTTTGCATAATCATTCCTCCAAGATTTGATAATGTACAATGATTGTATCATTATTTGAAGAAAATCTCCACCAGAAAAAAAGAAAGTCATTTAATACATCATTTTCGGCGATCAGGTAAACTGCATTTACATTTTTTCTTTATGTGCTAAAATTATGATTGTAATTTTAAGGAAAGCGTCCGGAAGAAGGAGGGGAAGAGGATGTTCAGAGCCGCGGTCTGCGACGACGATCCATGCGTGAGGGAGGAAGTCAGCCGTATTATAAAGGAATGGAAACCGGAGGTCTGGGTGGACTGCTTTGAGTCCGGCGAAAGCCTGACAGAGGAATATGCACATTACCATGCTGTCTTTCTGGATATTGATATGGAAGGGATGAACGGCATCGAGACAGGAAAATGGATCCGCGGGCGGGATAAGGAGACGAAGATCGTGTATCTCACCGCATATCAGGATTATGTGTCCGGGGCATTCGGTGTCCATGCCTTCCAGTATCTTTTGAAGCCGGTGAAGGAGACTGAGATCCGCAAGGTACTGGAGGAAATCTTTTCTTATATGCATACGCCGGGAGAGAAGCCGATGCTGGATTTCCAGACTGTGAACGGCCTTTTGTGCCTCCCGACAGAGGAGATCTATTATTTTGAATACGTGAACCGCAGGGTAGAGATTGTGACATCGGATGGTGTGTACGCCATGACGGAAAAAATAGGAAAGGTGGCAAAACGGATGGAGAGCTATGGATTTTCCATGCCTCATCAGAGCTTTGCGGTGAATATGCAGCATGTACGGAATGTTCTGTCAGGCAGGATCCTTCTGGACAACGGCATGGAGATCCCGCTGGCGCAGAAGCGGCAGAAAGCATGGAAGCAGGAGCTGATCGCATATCTTTCGGAAAGAATGGGAGGAACGCCATGACAAGTGTGATTCAAATAATTTTCGTTTTACTTGATCTGGTATCATTGGTTGTCTGCGCCTGGTTGCTGGTTCGTTCCATACCCTCTGACCGGGAGGAAAGCCGCTGGAAAAAGGCCATCGGCTGGATCGGTTATGCCTCTGCCACGATCTTGCTTCCTGCGCTCTGGCAGGATGATAAGCTGACCATCGGAGTGCTGTGCATTTACTATGTTGTGATGGCAAGGCTGCTGTATTTTCGGAGCAGGCAGGGGATCGTCTATCAGATCATCTTCTGCGTGATCTTACTGGCTACTGAGCTTACAGCCAGCTTTGCGGCACGCTATCTTTGGTTGGTGATGCGCCTGGAGGGGATCGTAGTATACAGCGTCCTGATCGTGTCCCGGGTATTTCTGCTTTTTGTGGGAACTTTCATATTGCGAGAGATCATACGCAGAAGACTGGCGGATGTACAGTATATCAAGATCCGCGGGATGGTCATCGTCCCTGTGGCCAGTATGGCGCTTTTGTTCCTGTATCTGGTGGCAAGCGATATTTTTCTTGTCAGGTACGGATATTACTGGATCGTGATCTATACCGTGCTTTTGCTGGTCATTAACCTGTACTGCATCTATTTCTGGTATGACGTGGCAAAGAGCGGGGAATTGAAGCATCGGCTTTTGATGATGCAGCAGCAGAGGGAACTGACACTGCAGTATTATGAAGAACTGGAGGAGAATTATAACCGTTCCAGGAAGATCATCCATGACATCCGGAACCATCTGCATGTGATTGAGCAGAGCAGCAGGATAGAGGACAGAGCTTATATTGAGGATGTCCATGCAATGCTGAATTCTATGGGAATGAAATTTTACACGGAAAACAGGATGCTCAATATCGTATTGAATGATAAGCTGAAGGCCTTTGCCCAGGATCAGGTGCAGTGTAATCTGGGCGGCGTGGGTCTGGATTTTATTACTGATCTGGACATCACCACGATCTTTGCGAATCTGCTGGATAATGCGGTGGAGGAGGGGAAAGGGAAAGCGGATTTCTGGATCCGGATCCGTGGGGAGCAGATTCAGGATTTTATCCTCATTAAAATAGAAAATCCTTATGTGGAATGTCCGTCAAACGGGAAATCCACCAAGCCGGGGCATGAAGGGCTGGGACTGCAGAATGTCCGGCAGGCATTGGAAAAATACCAGGGGGATATGGAGATACGGAAGGAAGAAGGGATTTTTTCGGTGACACTGCTGTTTGCGGTGCAGAAAGAGTAGTGCATTGCTGCTTATAACCGGGCAGACATCGCCAACTGCTTCGGAATGCGGCGATGCATGGATAGCTGTATTTTAGTTTAAACGGGGAGGTCAAAACTCAATGAGCGGTATCATAGAAAGAATAATGGATCTGACAGGACTGCTGGAACGGATCGCAGGAATGCTGACAGGTCTGTCTATGGTGGTATGTCTGCTGACAGGCTGCCAGTCTTTAGGCACAGAGCTGCCGGAATCCTTTGACGAAGAACGGATGGAGGAGGAAGCGCTGCGCGCCATTGACTGCTTTAACGAGAAGGATTACCAGAGCGTTCTGGATATGGGCTGTACGGAATTTCAGGAGTTTCTGACGGCAGAGGAATTTGCGGAGCAATGCGATCCGATCCTGGATAAGCGGGGAAAGTTCCGGGAGATCATCAAGACCGTATCTATGGGCTGTAAAAACGAGGAGGGGGAAGTGGAATATGGAGGGCTTATACTGGTTGCGGATTATGAGGATGGAAGGATCTGCTTTCATATTACGATCAATGAAAATATGGAATTGATGGAATTTTTAGTCCAATAGAAGAGGAGGAAAATGAGAATGAAATTATCACAGATTCAAAAGAAGCAATTGGGGATTTACGTGATCATAGCGTATGGTATCACATTTTTGATGGGACTGCCGATGGGACTTGGTTACAATCATGGTGTGGATGTCAGTGTATTTCCCAATGCGCAGATGATGTATCCGGCAGCAGGGGTCATGCTGGCCTATCTGATAACGGAAAAAGGAAAAGCGGAGCTGCCGAAACGGTTTTTTATTACATATCTCGCAGTTGCGGTACTGATACTGGCCAGTGCTGTTGGTAGTGTGTTCCTGCCGGATATCGCCTGGCTGGGAGTCTGCAATCTGATCATGATCGGCGGAAGTGTACTGGCGTGGATCATGCTGCTTACGGAAAAGAAGGAAAAGCGGATCGCTTATGGCTTGAAGGGGAAGGACATAAAAGCATCTGTATTCTGTGTACTGTTGTTCATAGGTCTGTACTTGCTTCGGGCGATTCTTTCCTATGCGGTATCCGGGCAGATATCCGCGGTGGGAGAGATCGCGGGGAATCCCATGACCTGGATTATGGCAGGATCTCTGATCATCAATTTCTTCCTGGTATTTATCGCGTTTTTCGGGGAGGAATATGGATGGCGGTATTATCTGCAGCCGCTGCTGCAGTCCCGCTTTGGAAAGCGATGGGGCGTGCTCCTTCTGGGCGTGGTTTGGGGGCTTTGGCATCTGCCGGTGAACTTCTTCTACTACAGCCCGGGAACCGGTCTGATCAGTGCGGTGGGACAGCAGATCACCTGTATTACGCTGGGGATTTTTTTCGCCTACGCCTATATGAAAACGGAAAATATCTGGGTGACGGTGGTTCTGCATTTCCTGAATAATAACCTGGTGCCGATCATAACCGGGACGTACAGCGCAGACATCATCCAGGGACAGACCATGAACTGGGCGGATCTGATACCGCTGCTTGTGGTGAATGGGATTTTATTCGGCGGCTTTCTGGCGGCGAAGGAATTCCGGAAGTGAAATTTGTCCAACCGCACAGCTGGGAATTTGTTTGCTTCGCAGATTTACAGATACATATGCAATTTGAAGAGAAATAGAAAACGCATAATTAATTTCTTTGCATTTTCTTCTCACATTTGGCACATAATACTTCTCATGAAGGTGAGGAGGAATCAGAATATGTATCAATATTTACCAATACGTGATGTTTACGCCAGAGAAATTCTGGATTCGCGGGGGAATCCGACGATTGAGGTGGAAGTACTTGCGGGAGAAAGCGTGGTAGGACGCGCGTCGGTCCCGTCCGGTGCTTCCACGGGAAAATACGAAGCAGTGGAGCTGCGGGACAAAGAAGTGCGCTACGGCGGCAAGGGTGTCCAGCGTGCCGTGGAGCATGTCAACGACCAGCTTGCGGGCGCGGTGATCGGGATCAATGTATTTGACCAGACGGAGATCGACCGGACGTTGATCAAGACAGACGGCAGCACAAACAAATCGAATCTGGGGGCAAATGCTCTTCTCGGCGTATCTCTGGCAGCAGCCCACGCGGCAGCAAGAGCGCTGCGCATTCCTTTATACAAATACCTGGGCGGTGTCAATGCGAAAAAACTTCCTGTACCTATGATGAATATTTTAAACGGAGGCGCTCATGCGGACAATACACTGGATATCCAGGAATTTATGATCATGCCCGTGGGCGCGGAAAATTTTAAGGAGGGCCTGCGGATGTGCGCGGAGATCTACCAGTCTCTGAAATCCCTTCTGAAGGATAAAGGATTGAGCACCGCGGTCGGCGACGAGGGCGGCTTCGCGCCGGATCTGCCGGATACCAGAGCCGCACTGAACTGTCTGAGGGAAGCGGTGGAAAAAGCCGGATACCGGATGGGAAGAGATCAGGACATTGCGATTGCGATGGATGTGGCATCCTCCGAATTATATAACCGGGATTATAAAAAATACGAATTCCCAGGAGAAAGCCGGATGCGCGGGCAGAAGGTGGTGCGCTCGGCGGAGGAGCTGATAGACTATTATGCGGAGCTGACGAGAGAATTTCCCATCTGTTCCATTGAAGACCCGCTGGATGAAGAGGACTGGGAAGGCTGGGAAAAGCTGACAGCACGCCTGGGAAAGGAAATCCAGCTAGTGGGTGACGACCTGTTTGTGACCAATGTGGAACGGCTGAAAAAAGGGATTGAAAAAAAGGCCGCAAATGCCATCCTGGTAAAGGTGAACCAGATCGGGACGCTGACCGAAGCGATCGAGGCCATCCAGCTTGCGCAAAAATCCGGCTATAACGCGATCGTGTCCCACCGCTCCGGTGAGACCGAGGATACCACCATTGCAGATATCGCGGTGGCATTCAATACCGGACAGATCAAGACCGGGGCGCCCTGCCGGACAGAGCGGGTGGCCAAGTATAACCGGCTGCTGCGGATCGAAGAGCAGATTGAGAAGTAAGGAACTGAAAAAAGAAGCCATGCATAAAATCGGCCGGGAGTCAGTTCTGCAGATACAGATATAGATAAGAGCTGTCGGAAAATGACTGTATACCTGCTGTCTATTGCCGGGATTTACAAAATCTCGCAGCAATAGGCGGCGGGCAAACAGCGTGTTTCGACAGCTCTTTTTTACATGTGGAAATTGTTGTTACATGTCACACCCCGACCAATCACCACGCTGATTGGTCGGGAGGATGCACATAAAAGCTGCTATTCAGGCCGTCCATTGCCGTAGGCAATTTTAAATGACGGCCTGAGTTACAGGGCACGCCTGGTCAAGGTGTGACCTGTAACAAATTGTTTTCTATTACGCTGTTACGGCGATCTTATAATTGAAAGCCCGCAGATCATATGATAAAATGGATTCTATGAGAATACATGGCAGATAAAAATCACATGACATTGGTACTGCGCCATGTGATACAAAAGGAGCTAAAGAGATGAACCTTACGGAATTTATGAAGAAAGTGGATCAGATATCCGGGAGTATGCCGGCAGAGAATATTTCCGCATTCCTGCACGATTATGCGCGCGGTATCCCGGAGTACAAAAGGGATGAATTTCTCGAACGGCTGTCCTTTTTCAAAGGGGAGAATGTGAATCCGGATTATGCAGAGAAGCAGGATAACCTGAACAAAGAGCAATTAAAGCAGGAAGTGAAAAAGATCCGGAAGCAGCTGGAGATGATCGACAGCGGTGAGCTGATGCTGATCGAAGTGCTGAATGAACAGTACAATGAATGGTATGACAGCTCCGACGAAGAATATTTTTATAAGGATCCGGACTATATTGGGGAGGCGATCCAGAAAGCCTGCGGCCTTTTGCATGCCTGTGTGGACAGCGAGCTGTATGAGGAGGGGTATGGGTTGGCGGACCTTCTGCTGCTGATGCATGTAGAAGTGAACGGAGAGTTCGGCGGGGAAGACTTCAAGCTGCGGGATCTGGAATATCACAGCATCATTACGCTGGATTATGAAAAATTTGTCTTAGAAGCGCTGCTGGCCGCCTACTGGGGAAACGCGCCGGAGGAGAGGCCCAACGAGCTCTATTGGATGCTGGTCAATGCCGCTTCGAGGGAAGTGACTCTGGAAAAGCTGATGCAGCAGAGCAAAAAGGAGCTGGACCAGTTCCAGGAATTTTTGAAATTATGGATTGACTATCTGGGACAGAGGGGGGACCGGGTGGCAGAGCGGTTCCTGGAGGAAGCGGTTTCCCTGGCGGATGATCCGGGAGCGCTGCTGTGCGCAGCCAGAAAATATACGGATCTGCATCCGGGCTTATACGTGCAGGCTCTGGAAAAATATAAAGCGGCCGGACAGCCGGAGGAAGGGCTGACGATCGGAAAAGAGGCTTTGGAGCGGATCCGGCCCTGCTATCAGATCCGGAGCAGAGCGGCGCTTTTGACAGCAGAAGCCGCCCTGACGCAAAATGACCGGGAGAGTGCGGAGCAATGCTGGCTTGAGGCATTTCGTTCGGACAGCAGCATCGAAAATTATCTGCGGCTGGTCCTGGAATGCGAGGAGGCCGATCGTTACAGGAACGAGGCGGAACAGATCTATACAAAGCTGCTTTCCAACCCGGCAAAAATAAAGGACGGGCAGTACCAGTCCGGGGAGAGAAAGGAGAACCGGCCGGAACGAAGGACCTGCGGTTCCCTGCTGTTTTTTGACGGGAAATTCCGGCAGGTGATCGAAACATGTATGGATGATAAATATGCGCTGGGATGGACGGGGACATTCATGAAGGAAGGCATGGCGCTGTTCTTCCTGTACCTCTATGACGGAGAGGAGCTGCCGGAGGGCTGCAGGGAAATGCTCCGCAAATATGTTTCATCCGTGGAATTCAGGGCGGAAGCATATCTGAATGGCACAGGACGCGGCACAAAAGAGGACGATCAGACATTTTTCTGGGAGCGCTTCCGGAAATGGCGGACGAATATCCATGCTTCGGAGGAGGAGATTGAAGCCATCCTGGAGCGGCTGGAAAAATGGACCCAGATGCGGGTGGAAGGGATCATGGAGAAGAGTCACAGGAACTATTACGGCGAATGCGCGGCTTTTGCGGCCGCATTGGGGGAAGTCCGGGAGTCCAGGGGCGAGCTGTGGGCAAAGGCAAAGGTCATGGAAGAATATCGGAGCCAATATTCCAGACGGACCGCATTTCACCAGGAGCTTCGGGCATACGGGATGGCAGATACCAGAAAAAGCAGATGAAGTTCTGCTGCGGATGAAAAAAGGAAAGGGATATCCTATGAGCAAAAGGAAAAAACCCAAAATGGAGTTTCGGTACTATAAGATGCCGGAAGGGAGCCCGATTCTGGCCTTGCTGGGCGAGAAGTGGCTGCAGTCCTATGGCCGGGATGTAGATTTTCTACATTTTCATAATTTTCTGGAGATTGGGTACTGCTACGGCGGGCAGGGAGATATGGTGCTTGGGGAGCAGAACCTGAGATTTAAGGCCAGCCAGTTTACCGTGATACCGAAGAATTATCCCCATACGACCAACAGTGACCCGGGCACGTTCAGCCAGTGGGAGTATCTGTTTGTGGATGTGGAAGGTTTCCTGCGGGAACACAATGGGGGGGGCACCCCCATGAGAACAGAACGTATGATCCAGAAGATCAATTCCCGTGCCTTTCTTGTAAACGTAAAAGAATTTCCTGGGATTGCAAAGCTGATTCGACAGCTCCTGGAGATTATGCGGGAGACAAAGGAGTACTATCTGGAAGAGGCAAAAGGGATCCTGACTGCGCTTCTGATCAACATTGCCCGGGAAAACCATATCGAAGAACCGGAATATGAGGAAAATGAGGAATTGGAGGGGAATGTGACAATTCCCATCTCGCGTGCCCTGGATTACATCACCCTCCACTATATGGAGCCGCTTAAGATAGGAGAGCTGGCGGACTGGAGCCATATGAGCGAGACGCATTTCCGGAGGATTTTTTCTGCGTATATGAAAATGAGTCCTCTGGAATATATCAATCTGGTACGTGTGCGGACGGCCTGCGAGTATTTGAAAAAAACAGACGTTCCGGTATCCGATATCGCGCATAAATGCGGTTTTAACACCCTGTCCACGTTTAACCGGAATTTTAAGCAGATCATGGGCTACGCGCCCTATGAATGGCGGAAGCGCCCGGAAAATTTCGAGCAGCAGCTTTTGAAGTTCCAGATTCATTCGGAGGCTGGCTGGTAAAGCTGACAGATCAGTCTGTATCGGAGGAGATTGCGGAATATGAAAAAAATAGAAAAGGGGCCGTCGGGTTAGTTCCCGGCAGCCCCTTTTTCAGGACTCCTGATTTATAGTTGTCTTAAAGCAGCGTTTTCCGGAAGAAAGGACCACTTCCTATCGGTCAGATTCCCCGGAACCGGAAGGTAAAGGTCATCTTTTTGCTGATATCCAGCAGATATTCCGGAAGCGGACGCGCTCCCCAGCTGTCGTCCCCGGCAATACCGATCTGCTGCATGGCTGCCCGGACGACGGTGTAGTGCGCCTCCGGCAGCTCGTAGGGATGCCGCGCGTTTTCCATCTCATGGGGCGTCCAGGGAAGTGCGGAGAAGCTCATGGAATCTCCCTCGAACATGAGTCCGCGGCCCCGCCTGTCGGTCACCTTCGCCCAGCGGACGCCGACCTTGTTTCCACATTCCTGGGGAACCATGTAGCGGGCTACATTGTCCATCACTTGATTCCTGTAGATCCCCAGCTTCGCGCCTTCGCAGCGGTCCGTGTAGGTCTCGGCAGGACCCATTCCATACCATTCCACATGGTCATAGTCGGCATTCATTTTCAGAATCATGCCGAATTCCGGCATATCGCCCAGCTCCTTCACCGGATCATAGGACAGTGTGGTCTCGACCGTGCCGTCCCCGAATACCGTATAGGCAACCGTACAGGAGGTTACCGGCTTGGTGGGGAGATGATAGAGGAAGGTCACAGTCACGGAGCCTTCGTGTTCTTCCACAACCACATCCTCGAACTGATTGGTCTCCAGGTTCTTGTGAGTGACATAGAGACTTGCCAGCTTCCATTGCCCGTACTGCGCCATCAGCTGGCTGCCCTCGTCATTGTCTACCGGCGCCCGCCAAAAATTCGGCTTCGGAATGGTCTCCAGCATTTCCACGCCGCCCCAGCGGTAGGAGGACAGTCCGCCGAATAACTCGGAGAACAGCACTTCAAAATTCTCGCCCCGGACGCCCACGTTGTGGGTTCCCCTTACGACGGTGATCGGTTTGGTACATGCTCTGCGGGCAGCGGAAGCGTCTGCGGTATAGAAGGTCTGTCCAAACGCAACCTCATGGCCTGCCTTTGCCCAGAGGGTATCCTCCTTCAAACGGAACGAAACGGTGGCGGTATACTCACCCGGCTGGTCCGCCCGGCGGACCGGAAGGGCATATTCCTGTTCGGACAGCGGCGCAACGGCAGTGTCCATCGGAGCTTCATAGACCGGGACCCCGTCTTTCGCAAGCGTGACCACGCAGTCAAAGGCGCTGGTATTTGTGAACAGGTGCTTATTGCGGATCATTACTTTATCTGCTGATACTTCCGCGGAAATGTTCTGGTAATTGTATTTGATCTCCTGCATCTTCGGGGAAGGAGTGCGGTCTCCGCCGTATACGATCCCGTTTCCGCTGAAATTATAATCGGTGGGACGTTCTCCGAAATCTCCGCCGTATGCCTGAAATTCCTTTCCGTAACGGTCTTTTTTATAGATGGACTGGTCTACATAATCCCAGATAAAGCCGCCTTGGTACAGGGGTTCCGTATCGGTCAGGTCCGTGTATTTGTGCATTCCGCCGCAGGAATTGCCCATGGCATGGGTATATTCGCAGCAGATAAAGGGCTTGTCACGGTGCTCGGACAGAAATTCCTGGATTTTGGCTGCCGATGTGTACATCTGGCTCTCCATATCGCTCGTCTCATTGTAGCGGCGGTCGCAGAAAATCCCTTCATAATGTACAAGCCGGGTATTGTCAAGCTCCCGGAATCTGTCTGCCATATCCCGGATCACGGTGCCGCCGAAGGATTCATTTCCGCAGGACCAGATCAGGATGGACGGGTGGTTTTTGTCCCTCTGGTAAGTGGAATTTACCCGGTCCAGCATCATGGCCTTCCATTCCTCCCGGTCGCAGGGCACGATCCGGCTCATATCCCTGTCCCTGCCTCGTGCGTAGCTGTCCCAGGAACCGTGGGACTCCAGATTGTTTTCATCGATCAGATACAGGCCGTAGCGGTCGCACAGCCGGTAGATCCGGGAATCGTCGGGATAGTGGCAGGTACGGATGGCGTTGATGTTGTGCAGCTTCATGGTGGTGATGTCCTGCAGGATCTCATCCTCCTGGGGAACTCGGCCGGCTTTGGAGCTGAACTCGTGGCGGTTGACGCCCTTAAATACGATCCGTTTTCCGTTGAGGCACATGATATGATCGATCATCTCAAATCGGCGGAAGCCCACATATTCGGAAAGAACCTCCGCAAGCTGTCCGTTCTCATCATAGACCTGCAGGAACAACTCATAGAGATTGGGCTCCTCCGCGCTCCACAGGTCGAAGCCGGATACCGGAAGTGAAAGGTGCGCTTCCCCCTCCCTCATGTCAAATGCGGCGGAGGCGAATAATGGTGCCTCTTCTGGCGCGTTGGCTGCATAGAGGGAAGCCGGCGCGTCAGCGGCCGGAAGCTTCCGGAGCTCTGCCTCAATCCGGCCGTTTCCGCAGCTGAGCGCGTCGATCACAAGCCGACCTGCCTGATAGCTGTCGTCCAGTAGGGTACGGACGCTCAGATCCCAGATGTGCGTCTTTGGCCGTGTAAAGAGATACACATCCCGGTAAATGCCGGAGAACCGGTAGAAATCCTGATCCTCGGTCCAGCTGCTGCTTGTCCACTTGAAGACCTGCGCGGCCAGCTTGTTTTCGCCGTCCCGGACATAGGGGGTCAGGTCAAATTCCGAAGGGGTGAAGCTGTCCTCGCTGTAGCCCACATACTGTCCGTTCAGCCAGAGCGCCATGCCGCTCTCCACACCCTGGAAGGAAATGTATACGGGCATGCCCTTCATGGATTCCGGAAGGGTAAAATACTTTACATAGCTTGCCGTCGGGTTGAACCGGGTGGGAATCTCCCCGGGCAGGATCTCCTCCCGGCCGTCCCATGGATACTGCACGTTCAGATAAGCGGGGACATCGTAGCCCTCCATCTGGATATGGGCAGGCACCCGGATCTCTCCCCAGTTTCTGCAGTTATAGTCATCCGCCTCAAAGCCCTGGACCGTGTCGTCCAGATTTCTTCCGTAAGAAAACTTCCAGATGCCGTTCAGGGAAAAGCGGAAAGGATTCTCACCCCTGTCCAGGTGGTCCCTGTCCGGATAGCAGACATGGTCCGAATGAGCGGGGACCACGTTTTCCTTAAAAAATTCGGGATCTTTGATTTTGCTGTAGTCAAACATGATGTATACCTCCTGATTACGTTCTTTGCGCGCTGCGGGGTTCCGAGCTTTTGCCGGCCTGCAGCTGCTCTGCCGATGATAGTAACACGATATGTTCTCCATTATGCTGGAAAGTAAACCGAAATACAATATAAAATCATTGCAAATGCATGGAAAAATGTTGCCTGACAGAGCGGATAGAGTTATACTGTAACAGACAAAAGGAGGAGAGGACAGATGACAAATCCAACGGAAGATGAGGTTCGTTCTTATTATGCGGAGGACAGACTGTTAAGCTCCCTTTCGGTATACAATGTGGGAAGCCAGAAATGTACGCCCGGATTTCAGTGGGGGCCGGGGGTGCGCGACCATTATCTGCTCCACCATGTGCTGAGCGGCAAAGGGCATTTTGAGATCAGGGGAAAGACCTATGATCTGAAAAAAGGAGATACATTTCTGATCTATCCAAATATGGAAGCATGTTACCGGGCCGACGAGGAAGAACCTTGGGTCTATACCTGGGTGGGCTTTGCCGGGACCGACGCGTTTTATCTTCTGAACCATACGGATTTTTCGGAGGAGTCCCCTGTGCTCGAGCAGGCGGAAATCAGCGGTGAGATCGAGCGGAAGATCCGGCAGGTGTATGAGGCAAAGGGCAATACCTTTTATGATGCGGTTTCCATGACCGGAGCGCTGTATTCCATGATCGCCATGCTGATGGAAAATTCTTCGGCGGAGGCGAAACAGAAGAACCTGCAGACAGGCCGTGTCGAGCAGGCGGTCCGCTATATCGAAGAGCACTATTCCTATCCCATTACGATCGAGGATATTGCGGGATATACCGGGGTCTGCCGCAGTTATTTGTATCGGATGTTCCAAAAGATCCTGAAGATATCGCCCAAGGATTATGTGGAGGAATACCGGATCCGGCAGGCGTGCAGGCTTCTCCGGGAGACGGATATGCCGATCACGGCCATCGCGCATTCCGTAGGATACGAGGACAACCTGTATTTTTCCAAGGCATTTAAGAAATGCAAGGGACAGACCCCGAGCCGGTACAGAAAGGCGGAGAGCGGGAAAAAACTGTGACAGCGGAAAAACGTCTGTCTGCGCGCGGCTGACAGATGGGGCTTCCGCCGTGTGAGCGTTATAGGAAGATACGACAGGGAGGATGAAAAGAGATGTATGATTATGCGATTGTGAAACAGGTAAAAAGAAAGCCAAAAGCGATGACAGGAATCCTGCGGAAGGTAATGATCATTTTTGCGGTGGTCATCCTGCTGCTGGGGGTAACGATCTCCCAGGGGTTCATGCTTCCGGGATTTCTTCTGGTGGCGCTGTATTTCGGGTATGATGTCTACAGCCAGAAGGAATACGAATACCGGCTGGAGAGCGGAAGGCTGACCATTGATGTCATTCTGGGGAAGCGCTACCGCAAGACCGCTCATATCCTGGAGCTGTCGGAGATGGAGGTGACCGCGCCGAACCGCCACGAGGCTGTGGCAAAGTACCGCAGGGACGCAGGCGGGGTGAAACTTCCCAAGTATGATTATACGTCCTATGAGGAGGATACGCCTTATTTTACGATGATCGCCATAGAAAACCGAACAAAAATCAAGCTTCTGCTGGACCTGGACGAGGAGATGCTCCAGACGCTGAAAAGGCTGTATCCGGAGCGGGTGTTTCTGGTGTGACGGAATATACGATATCAAAGAAAAAAACACAGGTTTCCTTACCTGGGAAATCTGTGTTTTTTCTGATACCGCTTTTTATCATCGGCCCTCCAATTCGCTCATGTAAAAACTGATCATCAGATGCATAAATGTATGAGGATCTTCGAGAGAGACACCGGTCAGCTCTTCAATCTTATTGAGCCGGTACAGAAGCGTATTGCGGTGGATATGAAGGCTTTCCGCAGTTTCCGCCGTGCTGCGCAGGCTGTTGATATAGACCTGCAGGGTAGGCAGAAAGTCCGTGGAATGGGCTTTGTCATATGCCTGTACGTTTGCGATGACCGGAGACAGGTAATTGCTCCGGGGCATCTGCTCCGTGCGGGGAAGCAGGATCGCGGGCAGATAATAATCTTCGTAGTAGGCAATCCGATATCGTGGATTTAACCGGCTTCCCAGTCTCATCGCATCCTCGGCCTGCATCTGAAAGCTTGCCAGCTCCAGCAGATTATCAAACGTATTGCTCACTCCGCAGTGGGCGTTGAATTTCTCCAAAATGGTATGGAACTGCTTTTCGGATGCTTCGGTATTTTTTGCGATATTCATATTGTACTGCAGGATCAGCAGAACATTGTGCTGGATTAAAGCAAGCTGGCAGGGGAAAAACTGCCGAATGGACTTTCGGATGTAGGAAAGCACATTTTTTTCATTGGTTTCATCCGTGCTGACCGCAACGACTTGATAGGGCGGCTCCAGACGGATGCCGGTGTCTTTAAACCACAGTTCCAGCTGCTTTTTGGAATGGATCCGATGATGAAAGAGTTCCCCGGTCAGTGTTTTCAGATAGGTATAGCGCATGCTGCTTTCCGACTCCCGGTCCTTAAAGAAAAAAGCACAGGTGTTCTGGATGATCTCCATGGCTTTCATTTTGTCGGATGTGATCGGCGCGTCTTTGCAGTTCATGGTCACATAGCCTTCAATGATATCATTGACCCGGATGATACCCTGGATCTTGGGGGCGTCCTTGCAGGAGCCCCAGTCTACGATGTAGGGGGCTTCATTTTCATTGACGGACTGCATGATCCCTTCCTCATAAAGCTGTACGATCATATCCGTCTCATACCCCCGGTTTTCCAGAAGATAATCCCATTGATAATCCCCGGTTTTTGTCTGAGGGGAGATTCCCAGCACATTATACATAATATCCACCGCCAGGATCGGAACGCCTATGATCTCCCAGCAGATATCCAGTAATTCCTGGATATCGCCGGATGGCAGCGTCTTGAACATTTCTTCATATAACCGTAAAAAATCAACTGTATTTTCCATCGTTTAACCCTCTGTTTTCATAATTGCAGATTTTTATTCCCATGAAGCAATGAGCTAAGTTGTGAGAAATAACATAAATGCAAAATTATTATATAATAAACTTTATGATAATTCATTACTATTTTATGGGAATTTTTTAGAATTATTTTGTCTGAGCTTCATGGATGATGCATATTGAATAAAAAATAGATTTGAAACATTAAAAAAATATCGTAATCTACAAAAATGGAAAAGGCAGTAAATTGTGCAGACGCACAAAATGAGGGCGCTTTTTTCGGAATAGTACCCGATGAAAAACGGGTGATATTGTCATATAATGCATTTAACAAAGAAAAAGCGCTTTCGTGGTTGAACAGTAGATCTACGGGAGCGGACGGATAGAAGGAGGATAAGAATATGTTTGATCTGAGTGGAAATGTAGCTGTAGTAACAGGAGCATCGGCTGGTTTGGGACGGCAGTTTGCTTTGGCGCTGGCACGCCAGGGGGCAGACCTTGCAATCCTTGCAAGAAGAAAAGAAAAACTGGATGCGGTGGCGGAAGAGATAAAAGCATTAGGAGTCAGATGCCTCTCCGTAGCATGCGATGTAACGGATACGGCGCAGATTGAAAATGCGGTGAAGGAAGTGGTGGCGGAATATGGAACGGTAGATATCCTTGTCAACAATGCGGGCGGCGGCAGCTGCATCCCGTTGGAGGAGCTTCCGGATGAAGAGTGGAGGAAAGTCCTTTCACTTGATCTGGACGGAACTTTCTACTGCATGAAGTATTTCGGAAAAATCATGCTGGAAAAAGGCTATGGACGTGTGATCAATATTGCGTCCATTCTTGGAAAAGGCGGATTGAAGGAGCTTCCGGTTATTGCGTATGCATCGGCAAAGGGCGGTGTGATCAATATGACCCGCCAGGCGGCTACGGAATGGGCGACGAAAGGTGTGACGGTCAATGCGCTTTGCCCGGGATTCTTTGCGTCGGAAGCAAACGGACCGGAAGCAATGGAGGCGATGGACGAGTTTATCGGTATTCGGACTCCGATGTGCCGGCCCGGAAAAGAAGGGGAGCTGGATTCCTCCATTGTGTTCCTTGCGGCGAAAGAATCTACATATGTGACAGGTACCATTTTGACATGCGACGGCGGATGGACAGCAATCTAAGAACAGAGGGGAGAACGAGAAATGAGCTGCGATTATACGAAATTATTACAGCCGATCAAGATCAACAATATGCGGCTGAAAAACAGGATCATGCTTTCGGCAATGGGGACCTTTACGCCCATGCAGGACGGAACAGACAGCGAGGAAGGGATCCGCTACTATGAAGAACGCGCAAAGGGCGGCGCAGGCCTGATCATGACCGGCGCCATGTTCCTGAATGAAAAAACAGCGCAGGGCGGCCCGACACTTGCTCTGCACAATACAAGAGCGATCCCGAAGGCTACGGTTATGACGGAAAGAATCCACAGATGGGGCGGGAAGATCGGCCTGCAGCTAAGCTGCGGTACCGGACGGAACGGAATGCCGGATATCGGAGAGCGTGTGCCGATTTCTTCCTCTGCGAACCCATCCTTCTATAATCCGGAGATGATCTGCAGACCCCTGGAAACTGAGGAGATCAAGGACATCATGAAGGATTTTGCGGCAGGTGCTCAGTTTGCGCTGAATGCGGGCTTTGACGCAGTGGAGATTCACGGCCATGCGGGTTACCTGATCGACCAGTTTATCTCTCCGCAGTGGAACACAAGAACGGATGAATACGGCGGCTCCTGGGAGAACAGGACCTGTTTTGCAAAAGAAATCGTAGAATCAATCCGCGGCGTAGTGGGGCAGGATTTCCCGATTCTGTTCCGGATTTCCCTGGACCATATGTACGAAGGCGGACGCACGCTGAAGGATTCCATGCCGATACTGGAACTGCTGGAAAAGGCAGGAGTAGATGCATTTGACATTGATTCCGGATGCTATGAGACGATGGACTATATTTTCCCGACAAGATATACGGGGGAGGGCTGTATGGCATATGTCTGTGAAGAGGCCAGAAAGCATGTGAAAGTGCCGATCATCAATGCAGGGAATCATTCCATGGAGACGGCAGCCGCTCTTCTGGAATCAGGAAATGCGGATATCATCAGCTTTGGACGTCAGCTGATCGCAGATCCGTTTTTCCCGAAAAAGCTGAAAGAAGGACGGCGCGAGGACATCCGTCCCTGCCTGATCTGCAATGAGGAATGTATCGGACGTATTTTCGGAAGGCTGACCCAGCTGTCCTGTACCGTGAATATCCAGGTATGCCAGGAAGGCACGACACAGATTGAAAAACTGCCGGAGAGCAAGAATATTGCCGTTATCGGAGCCGGCCCGGGCGGTCTGGAGGCGGCAAGGGTAGCGGCGCTCCGCGGTTGTAAGGTTACTGTATATGAAGCAGCTGACCGGATCGGAGGAACCTTCGGCGCGATTGCCACTGCGCCTTTTAAGAAGAGGATCCGTGAACTGATCACATGGTATGGTGTCCAGCTTGACAAGCTTGGTGTGGAGATCAGGCTTAATACGAAGATCACGCCGGAAAGTCCGGAGCTTGCTGCGGCAGATGAAATCTTTGTGGCAGCAGGTTCGGTGCCGTTTGTCCCAAATATCAGCGGAATGGATGATCCGCGGGTCGCTGACGTGACAGATGCGCACAGGAAAGGGGTAGAGGCGCAGAAGGTGGTAGTATGCGGCGGCGGACTATCCGGCTGTGACGCGGCTCTGGAGCTTGCGATGGACGGAAAAGAAGTGACGATCCTGGAAATGATGGATGCCTGCGCGAGAGACGTGATGATGATCAATAAGATCAGTCTCGACCGGATGTTGGCAGAATATAAGGTGAAGATCCTGACCAATACGAAGGCAGTGGGGATTGAAGCAGACGGCGTAAAAGTGGAAAAAGCGGATAAAACGACGGAGGTGATTCCTGCGGAAGCAATCATTACCGCTTTTGGACAGAAGCCAAATTCTGCTGTAGCAGAAGCAATCGCGGACAGATATCCGCTGAAAACGACTCTGATCGGGGACTGCCAGAAGGTGGCAAAAGCCGGCAATGCGATCAGGGAAGGCTTTTATGCGGCAATGGCGCTTCAGTAAAAACAGATACCGTCAGTTCTCGGCCTGTTATGGAACGGTGGGAATGGGATGTGAGGAACCATTCCCACAAGTAAAATAGAAGCCAGCGTCTTGAGGCGCAGCCAAGTAGTGCGGGCTTATAGCCTGCGTCCGAGCCACCCGCTTTACGGGTGGGGGCGACTACGATTATTTCAGCATTTCTGTGCATATATTCAAAGTTCTTTATATATGGAAATCAGAAGAAAACGGAGAATTTCAGGGAAATATAACCAGTTTATGTCCGCTTGATTCCACTTTTTAACCTTCTATATTGTGATATTCCACAAAAAAGACTCTTGACAAAATTCGCAGTAGTGCATAAATAACAAATGCAGTTGAAAATGCACAGTTTTAGGGCGAATTTGCATACTATGAGAAAAATGCATTTGGTACAATCTTATCATAACAAACCGGACAAAGAGTGAGAGCTTTTTAGATGGTGAAAAAAGGAGGACAATGTATATGAAGAAAAAGTTACTTTCAGTATTGCTCGCAGGTGTGATGGTAGTATCTCTGGCAGCATGCGGAGGCGGCGACAGCGGAAGCGGCAGTGACAGCGGCAGCGGCTCCGAGAGCACGGCAGAGTCAGATGAGAGTTCAGGCGGCGGTTCCGAGGGCGGACATAAGCTGACCGTATGGACCTGGGATCCTGCGTTCAACATCCCTGCGATCAAAGAAGCTGGAGAGATCTATAAGGCAGAAGTTGATCCGGATTTTGAGCTTGAAGTAATTGAGACTCTGTCCGATGACTGCGAGACCAAGCTTCAGACATGCGCGGAGTCCGGCGACTTCGGCACGATGGCAGATATTATCCTGATGCAGGACAATTCTTACCAGAAGTTTGTATCCTTCTATCCGGAAGCATTTACAGATCTGACAGACAGCGGAATCGACTTTTCCGGGTTTGCAGAAGGTAAGCTTGCATATTCAACTGTAGAAGGCAAGAACTACGGAGTTCCGTTTGATAACGGCGCCGTGATTTCCTGCTACCGTACAGACATTCTTGACGAAGCCGGATATACGATTGATGATCTGAC
Source organism: Lachnospiraceae bacterium (assembly GCA_910573785.1). GTDB lineage: Bacteria > Bacillota > Clostridia > Lachnospirales > Lachnospiraceae > Schaedlerella. Next base: position 114,465 of record CAJSZT010000005.1, read on the forward strand.
AGATATCGACTGGGATAAGTTTATCGAGATCGGCAAGGCTGTAAAGGAAAAGACCGGTAAGTACATGCTCTCCGGACAGGCGAACAGCCAGGATATCATCATGATGATGCTTCAGTCAGCAGGCGCTTCTCTGTTCAACGAAGACGGAACTCCGAACCTGGTTGGCAACGATGCGCTGAATGAATGTATCGACATCTACCAGGAAATGGTAAAAGAAGGCATCTTTTACGAAGTAAATGAGTGGGATGAGTACGTATCCTCCATTACAAACGAGCAGTGCGCAGGCACCATCAATGGTAACTGGATCATGGCAACCATCATGGGTATGGAAGATACGTCCGGTAACTGGGCGATCACAAATATGCCGAAGCTGATGAAAACAGAAGGCGCTACAAACTACTCCAACAACGGCGGATCTTCTTGGTATATCAGCTCTAACTGCCAGAATACAGACCTTGCATTTGACTTCATGGCAAAGACATTTGCAGGAAGCGTAACACTGTATGAGAACATTCTTCCGACAACAGGCGCAATCAGTACATGGGGACCGGCAGGCGATTCCGAAGCTTATCAGGCTCCGCAGGAATTCTGGAGTGATCAGCCGATCTTCGCAACGGTTGTAGAATTCGCAGAGAAGACACCTTCCAACAATACAAGTGCTTACTACTATGACGTACGTGAAGTTGTCTCTACCGCAATCCAGGATATTATGTCCGGCGGAGGAGAGAAGGATGCAGTCTTAGAGCAGGCACAGGCAGACGCTGAATTCTACTATCAATAAATCATAAGTCAGGCTGTATCTGTAAGGAAACTGAACAGATAAGTCAAGCTACTATGCGGGGGGACCGCCCTGGCGGTTCCCCTTTTTGCGTCTCAAAATGCAGTAAATTGACAAGTAAAGGGGGTCTTTTAGTGGATTCTAAGAAAAAAGGTATGAGCTTACTTGCAAAGCAGAAAGCTGCCGGCTGGGCGTTTTTGACTCCGGCAACGCTGATGATCGTAGTTATGAGCTTCTATCCGATGGTCAGGGCATTTCTCCTTTCCTTACAGACAGGAAGAGGCACGAACTACACGTTTACAGGAATATCCAATTATGCACGTATGTTTGAAGACAGAGTATTCCTTCGCTCTGTAACCAACACATTTTTCTATCTGGCAATTCAGGTGCCGATCATGCTGGTGCTTGCGATCCTTCTGGCACAGCTCTTGAATAACCGCGACTTGAAATTTAAAGGGCTTTTCCGTACCTGTGTATTTTTGCCTTGTGCAACATCACTGGTTTCCTATGCAATTATTTTCAGATTTCTGTTTGCACAGGATGGTCTTGTGAATAATGCACTGGTGGCACTTGGGATTTTTAAAGAGGGGTACAATTTCCTAGGAAATGCCGGGACGGCAAAGATGGTTATCATTCTGGCCCTGATCTGGAGATGGACAGGGTACAACATGGTATTCTATCTGGCAGGACTGCAGAATATTGAATATTCCGTATACGAGGCCGCAAAGATTGACGGCGCCAACGGCTGGAAGACATTCTGGGGCATTACCGTACCGCTGCTGAAACCGACGATTATCATGACATTTATCATGTCGATTAACGGTACGCTGCAGTTGTTCGATGAGTCGGTCAACCTGACCAACGGCGGACCGGCAAATGCTACGATCACAATGTCACACTATATTTACAATACATGTTTCCTGCGTGCTCCGAACTTTGGCTACGGAAGCGCTATGGCATTCTTTGTATTTATCATTGTTGCAATCCTTGCATTTATCAATCTGAAAGTAGGTGATACACGTGACTGAAAAAAAGAACAGATCAATGATCCAGCGCAGGCTGATTCCTACTTACATATTTTTGACGATTTTTTCGATCATCTCTGTATTTCCGTTTTTATGGATGATCTCTGCGGCAACGAATAACTATATTGATATCTCAAAGGGACGTCTCCTTCCCGGCAGCTTTGCGGCGGAGAATTTCCGGAACCTGGTTGCGCAGCAGCCGCTGGCCCGGGCAATGGGCAATTCCTTCCTGTACGCGATCTCGGTGACAGTGATCTGTCTGTTTATCTGTTCACTGGCCGGCTATGGTTTTGAGATTTATCATGACAAATGGAAAGACAAACTGTTCTCGATCCTGCTTCTGGCAATGATGGTTCCTCAGGTAGCGACCATGATCCCATTGTTCCAGATGTTCAGTTCGGCAAAATTGCTGAATACAATGGCTGGTTTCTTCCTTCCGATGATCTCGACGCCGTTTATGATCATGATGTTCCGCCAGAATGCAAGAGCATTCCCGATCGACATCATTGAAGCGGCCCGGATCGACGGACTGAATGAGGTACAGATCTTCTTCCGTATGTTCTTTCCGACTATGAGGTCGACCTATGCGGCAGCGGCTGTTATCACATTCATGAATGCATGGAATGCATATCTGTGGCCGAAGGTAATCATGACAGACGGAAAGTCCCTGAACATGGTTATGTTGATCGCCAATACCATCGGCGGATACAAGATTGATTACGGTATGATCATGATGGGCGTATTGTTCTGCTCGATTCCGACTATGCTTGTATTCTTCATCCTGCAGAAGCAGTTTGCAGAAGGTATTACCGGTGCGGTGAAATAAAAGAAATTCCAACCCACGTATCCATTCGCAAAAATCGTGCTGACGCACTCTTACGTCTGCTAACGCAGCCGCGCAGCTAGAAGAAATTTTGGAAAAAAGAGTTTCGCTTGCGAAACTCTTTTTTATCAACGCAGAAAGGAGTAAAAAATGAGTGACTTTATTTTAAATGTGATCCATCGTCCGGAAATGGTGCCGGAGTATTCCGCCACGGTGACCGGGCATGGCAAGGAGGAGGACATCGGAAATAAGAAGCTTCTGACGGAATCTCTGGACATTTTCCGGACACAGCAGAGGCTGGCCCACGAAAATGGTTTGAAGGTCACGATCCATATGACCTATGCTTCCCTGTTCAATGCGGAGGCGGTGCAGATCGCAAAGGACGATCATGAGAAATACGGGGATGAGATCGCTCTGTCTCTTCTTGGACTGCCCTGCGAGCAATTCCGTGAGAAATACCATACAAAGGATTTCTGTATCTGGATGTTTTCCATGGAAGACAAAAAGAAGATCGTCAATGATGTGTTCGGCAAATTCTATGAAACCTTTGGTTTTTATCCGGAATCTACAGGCTCTTACTATATGGATGCGGACCTGACCAATTACATCAAGGAAGCCTACCCTTCTGTGAAGTGTGCCGTTGCCACCTGCTGGGAGGAAGGGCCGAAGGCATATCACACCTGCAACAATTCCTGGTATACGCTGTTTGACGGCGGCCCATGGGCACCCTGGATCCCTTCCAAACAGAATACCCATGCTCCTGCGGCAGATGAGGCAGAGGACAGCGGGATCGTTGCGATTCCGCATTTGTCAAGGGATTTGCTGGCCTGCTATGACGGAAACGGCTCCAACTTCGGGACGCATCCGCAGAATGTACTGCGGGGCATGATCTATGATTCCAAGACCTGGGAGTATCCGTACCTGTATAACCTGATCGACCAGTACCGCGCCCAGGAAAAGTACAACAACGGCTACGCGTACAATATGATATTTGTAGGTCCCGGCTGGATGAACAAGATGGGCCGCTGGGAGGCGCCTTACGAGCTGCTGCTCAAATCCTATTCCGACGGATGCAGATATTATGGAGATCTTAAGAAAGAGGGAAAGCTCATAGACATGACCATGTCGGAATTTGCGGATTATTACCGGCGGAAGAAGACGTACACCGAGCCGGAATGCGCCCTCTGGCGCGATATCCTTTACGGTTCAGACAAGCAGGTGTTCTGGTATACGGATCCTTATATGCGGGCCGGAGTGAATATGGACCAGGGCGGCGCGATCTTTGATCTGCGTCCTTATGCCGCCAAGCTGAGATGGGAGGTGGGCATCGGTACGAAGCATGTGCAGGATGCGTCCTATCCGTTTTTGATCCAGGAAAAATATCGGGCAGGTTATTTTACACACTATGCAGGGGAAGGAACCATCCGGAGCGCCAAGCTCTGCCATAACGGGGAAGAGGTGGACCTGTGCCTGTGCCGTACGAAAGCGCGTTTTTCACAGGAGGGAAGGACACGGATCCTGACGCTGGATCCGGTGACCATTGAGTTTGCGGATCTGACCGTGAAGCTTCAGACAAAGGAGTATTTTGAGGAGGGGGCCGGCTCTGTTAAGATTGAGAGAACGATCCTGGAGATGAGCGATCCCGGCGCGGAAGCGGAGCTGATTGAATACATGGTAGCATGCTATGGAACAACGGAATATCCGGAGGACATGAGCGGCATCCTTCTGAAATGTGAGGGCAGCGAGGAGAAGAGCATTGTCTATGAATACAAGTGCAGAGAGGAAAGTCTGGACAATGCGGAAGCGGTATCCGCAGTGATCCCTGCCATTGAGACGAAGGTTTCCATGACGCAGAGCGGCGGCGGAGAGGGATATATCCGGGAGGGCTATGCATTTTCTCCGATGTTTACTCTGGGGTATAAGAAAAAGATTTCAGAAAGGGAGGTATACGCGACATGGCTCAATCTGGAAAAGGCAGATTAAACTACCGGTGCCCGTCCTGCTTCATGAGAGATCTGGATATCGATATGTTTTATGATAAGGAAAAAGAGGAATATTACTGCCTGCGCTGCCAGTTTACCGGGACGGAGCAGGACGTACTCGCGGGAAATGAGACGGTTCGGATCCGATATAAGGCAATGCATAAGAGGTATGAAAAGTTCGACTTTGATTAGGGGAGACTCCCACAAGGAAAGGGCGGGAATTGATTGATTCTCGTCCGATTTTGTGATATGCTACAGAGAGTGGAGAGAGACGGTATCATATAACTGTGGGCAGGTTCCATGCCTCACCCCGCCTCAGAAAGGAAGTAATCATGGACAAGATATTGTTAATAGATGATAGTATTGTAGTGGGCGATTCTTTAAAAGCAATTCTGGAAACGGACTATGATGTGACTGTATGCCATGATGCTGAAAGCGGACTTGAAAAGGCCATGTCCGGAAAGTATTCCTTGATCCTTATGGATATCATTATGCCGGATATGGATGGATTTACACTGCTGAAAAAGCTTCAGGACATGATACTGACCAGGTATATTCCGATCATTGTAGTGACAGGCCTTGCCGATATACAGCATGAGGAAGAGGCGCTGACTCTGGGAGCGGTAGACTATATCACAAAACCGGTGGTTCCCGCAATTCTGAAGGCAAGGATCAATGCGCAGCTTCGGTCATTTGACAGGCAGATGCACTATAAAAAGCTGGCCATGGTCGATGAACTGACCGGAATCGCGAACAGAAGGCGCTACGAGGAGGAATGGCGTATGAAGTGGCGGGAGGCTCTGCGTCTCGAGATCCCGTTTTCAGTCTGTATCTTCGATATAGATAAGTTTAAGATTTATAACGACAGCTTCGGCCATCCGGCGGGCGATAAGGTTTTGACCAATGTAGCAAAGACCGCATCCTCCTTCCTGCATCGCGCAACGGACTTTGTGGGACGTTACGGCGGGGAAGAGTTTGTCGCGATCCTGGTAGGCAATGACGCCCAGTCTTCTTATGAATATCTGAAAATGATCCGGCAGGCTATCGAAAACCTGCATATACCGCACAATTCCCCGGTATTCCGATGGATTACGGTCAGTGTGGGCGGAGTCACCGTTGTCCCGAAGAACGGGGATGTATATGATACATATCTGAAGATTGCGGATTCCATGCTGTATACCGCAAAAAAATCCGGCAGGAATATGGTCGTATGGTCCGACGGGGGCAAGGAACAGTGGCGGGAGAGAGAATAATACAGAAGGCCTGCCATCGGCAGTCTTTCCACATACGTTGGTATTCAAGAGCCAGGATGATACCTGGCTTTTGCTGTAAAAGCAGAAGGAGGTATTATGGCGCGGATTGCAATCATACCGGAACCAAAGAAAATCCTGGCAGGTGAGGAAGGCAATGCGGATCCTGTGATCCGGGAAAAGAAAACAGATCCTGATATGGGGGAAGAGGAATATTGTCTGCAGCTGAAAAAGGACGGCATATGGATTGCGGGCGGGAGTGAAAAAGCATGCCTGTATGCCAAGTCAACGCTGGAGCAGATCCGGTTGCAGTGCGGGGATACCCTGCCCTGCCTGACGGTGGAGGACTGCCCGGCATATTCGTGGAGGGCATTTCATATCGACTGCGCCCGACATTTTATTCCGGCGGACGAATTGAAGAAAATGATCCGGATGTCGGCACATTTTAAATTAAACAAATTTCACTGGCATTTTTCGGATGACCAGGGCTGGCGTATAGAATGCAGGAAGTTTCCTCTGTTGCATGAGATTGGCGCGGCGCGCAGGGGGGACCATATGGGGAATTATGATTCGGACGAGACCGAGGACCGGTATTATACAAGAGAACAGGTCAGGGAGATCGTGGCTTACTGCGGAGAGCTGGGCGTGGAAGTGATCCCGGAGGTAGATATGCCCGGACATGTGACTGCGGTGCTGGCGGCCTATCCCCAGTACGGCTGCCGGGGGGAGCAGATTCTGGTGGAGACGCGGGCAGGGATTTTCCGAGATATCCTGTGCGCGGGGAAGGAAGAGACTTTTGTGTTTATCGAGCAGCTTCTTGATGACCTTCTGGAACTATTTCCGGGGAAATATTTTCATATCGGCGGGGATGAGGCGCCCAAGGAATACTGGAGCAGCTGCCCCTTGTGCCGGAAGCGGATGGAGGAGGAAGGGCTTGAGAACCTGCAGCAGCTGCAGGGATATATGGAAAACCGGATCACTGCGTATCTGAAAGCGAAGGGCCGTACCGTGATCGTATGGAATGAGGCCGCATACGGGGGCAATCTTGACCCGGATACCATCGTGCAGCTCTGGACGGAGGATAAGGAGAACCGCTTGGAACAGCATATGGAACGGGGCGGGAAGGCCGTTATATCCATTGTGAAGAACTGTTACTGCGACTATCCGTATGGGATCACATCGCTTCGGGATGTCTATGAGTTGGAAGAATGTCCGGCAGGACTGACAAAGGCAAAAGATCGGATCCTGGGAACAGAATGTCTGATCTGGACGGAGCATGTCCGGGATGAAAAAAGACTGGAAACTCTCTGCTGGCCCAGGTTTGCGGCTTCTGCGGAGGTCGGCTGGCGGGGACAGGACAGACCCGGGTATCCTTCGTTTGAAACGAGAATGAAGAGACTGCTGCCTGTATTTGAGAAGTATGGGATCTGCCCGGAGGAGGCTCCCAGCTGGGTTCCGGCGCAGGAAGAGGCTAAGAGGCAGAAAGCGGAATTTGAGAAGAATTTCAGTGCCGAGGACCGGCAGGAAGTGGAGAAAATGCAGGAGATCATCTGAGCCCTGCAATACACAGATTCAGGAGGAATTAAAACGTGGGAACATCAACAGAATTGAGAAATCTACTGCACAGGATTGACCATAAGGGATATCCGGCGTATAAGGACACGAAGGGCACATACCAGTTTCAGGGGTATGTGCTTTCCATCGACCATGTACAGGGAGATCCTTTCGCGTCGCCGTCAAAGGTGAGTGTGCATATGAAGGGCGGGATCGCAGGCTTCCCGAAGGAACTGTATTGCGGAGACTGCCAGAGGACGGCGCTGCAGGATTACCTGACCCGACAGTTTCACCGTGCGGCGGAGAGCTACGCATTTAAGGCCAAAGGCTCCGGAAAGAGCGGACTGATCTCCATCAGCAGATGCGGACAGGAGATTCTGGAGCGGACGGCTTTCCATATGGACGCAAAGACAGGAGATATCGTGGTGCGCCTGGAGATCGGATTCCCAGCCAATGGGCGGACCATTAACGCGCGGGAACTGGAAAAGATCCTGTTTGATTTCCTGCCGGACTGCGTGGAGAGATCGCTGTACTACAGAACCTGTGATAAGAAGAAGGTGCGCGGGGCCATTGATCTGGCGGAGGATCAGGAGTATATCCGGGGACAGCTTGGGGTACAGGGACTGACCGCCTTTGTAGCGAATGGTTCTATCCTTCCCAGAGAATCCGGTATCTCGCCGCATCCCATGAAAGGGGCGGTGTCGTTTCGTTCCCCGAAGGAGCTGGAAGTGACCATGGAGCTTCCGCATAAGGGAACTCTCACCGGAATGGGGATCCGCAAGGGGATCACTTTGATCGTGGGGGGCGGATATCACGGTAAATCGACCCTTCTGAAGGCGCTGGAGCTGGGGGTCTATGATCACATTGCGGGGGACGGCCGGGAGTATGTGATCACCGACGCGTCTGCGGTCAAAATCCGCGCGGAGGACGGACGGAGCATCAAAAAGACGGACATTTCCATGTTTATCAATGACCTGCCTAATGGAAAGGACACCTGCGGATTCTATACCGAGGATGCCAGCGGAAGTACATCCCAAGCGGCCAATGTGGTGGAAGCGATGGAGGCGGGAGCAAAGGCTCTGCTGATTGATGAGGACACCAGCGCCACTAATTTTATGATCCGGGATGAACTGATGCAGCGGGTGATCCACCGGGATATGGAACCGATCACGCCTTTTATTGACAGGATCCGGGAGCTGTATGAACGCTATGGGATCTCTACTGTAATCGTAGCGGGCAGCTCGGGGGCGTATTTCCACATTGCGGATACGATCGTTCAGATGGACCGGTATGTACCCAGGGAGATTACGGCGGAAGCCAAAAAAGAAGCGGAGAATTTTCCGGCATTGAGCGGACTGGAGGAGCCTGCCCAAAAGCCGGTATTCCGAAGGTGTCCGAGCCAGAACAGGGCTTACCGGGGAAATGACCGGATTAAGATGAAGACTATGGGGCGCGAGGGCGTGCAGATCAACCGGGAAAGCATTGACCTGCGCTATGTGGAGCAGATTACGGACAGCGAGCAGGTGACGGCTCTGGGATACTGTGTGCGGTATGCGGAGAAGAACTTCTTCGGCGGTACGACTCCGGTGCAGGATGTGGTGGACAAGCTGGAGGAAAAGATCCGCAAAAGTGGGCTGGCCGGCCTGTGTGAGAGCCCGTCCAATGTGGCGTGTCTGGCCATGCCTAGAAGACAGGAGATCTTTGCCTGCTTTAACCGGTATCGGGGACTGATGCTGTAACAGGTTTCCAACTGTACGGTTGGATGCTCTAAAGAGCCTCCAACCTACTCATCCATTCGCAAAAACCGTGCTTACGCACGCTAACGTCTGCTAACGCAGTCGCTTTTTTGCTCATTTATGAGTAGGTTGCTAATCCGAAATCTCAGTTTTATTGCAATAAATTGCATAAAACTGAGATTTCGGATTGCAACCGTACAGTTGGACAGGTTTTGACTTTGGAAGCATTTCGTGCTAAACTGTGTATGAATTTCACACGGCTGACAGTTGCAGAGAACTGGTCATTCGGTGATCTGTAACGACTGACAAAAAAGGAGACAGACATATGGGTGGATTTTTTGGTGTTGCTTCAAAGAAAAACTGTACTTTGGAATTGTTTTACGGGGTAGACTATCATTCTCACCTTGGCACACGGCGCGGCGGAATGGCGATGTATGGGAAGGAAGGATTTCAGAGAGCGATCCATAATATCGAAAATTCTCCGTTTCGGACAAAGTTTGAAAAGGATGCGGAGGAGCTGGACGGGCATCTGGGGATCGGGTGTATTTCTGACTATGAGCCCCAGCCGCTTCTGATCCAGTCCCATCTGGGCAGCTTTGCGATCACAACGGTCGGCAAGGTGAACAATCTGGAAGAGCTGCTGAGAGAAACCTATGACGCGGGGCGTTCTCATTTTCAGGAGATGAGCGGCGGACAGATCAATGCGACAGAGCTGATCGCTTCCCTGATCTGCAAGTCCGATACGCTTGTAGAAGGGATCCGCTATGTGCAGGAGCTTGTGGACGGATCCATGACCATCCTGCTGATGACAAAGGATGGGATCTATGCGGCGAGAGACCGGTATGGACGTACCCCTGTAGTCCTTGGAAAACGGGAAGACGGCTACTGTATTTCATTTGAAAATTTTGCGTATATCAACCTGGGCTTTGAGCATTATAAGGAATTGCAGCCGGCAGAGATTGTTTTCGTGACACCGGAGAGTGTGGAGACCGTCGGCGCTCCGGGTACGGAGATGAAGATGTGCTCCTTCCTGTGGGTGTATTACGGATATCCGACCTCATCCTACGAAGGAGTGAATGTGGAGGAGATGCGTTATACCTGCGGGAGCATGCTGGCAAAGCGGGACAGTGATTCCGTATCCCCGGATATCGTTGCCGGTGTGCCGGATTCGGGGATCGCGCATGCCATCGGGTATGCCAACGAATCCGGGATTCCGTATGCAAGGCCATTTATCAAGTACACACCTACCTGGCCCAGATCCTTTATGCCTGCGAACCAGAGCCAGAGAGATCTGATCGCCCGGATGAAGCTGATCCCCGTGCAGGAGCTGATCAAGGGGAAAAAGCTGCTTCTGATCGACGACTCTATCGTGCGGGGAACCCAGCTTCGGGAAACCACGGAATTTTTATACCGGAGCGGGGCAAAGGAGGTTCATGTCCGCCCGGCGTGCCCGCCGCTGCTGTACGGATGCAAGTATCTGAATTTTTCACGCTCCAAGTCGGATCTGGATCTGATCACAAGACGGGTGATCCAGGAACGGGAGGAGGAAGTCACTCCGGAGGTGCTCTCCGAGTATTCGGATCCGTGCAGCGCGAGATATGAGGAAATGCTGGAAGAGATCCGGAAGCAGCAGAACTTCACGACACTGCGGTATCACAGGCTGGATGATCTGATCGCATCCATCGGACTGTCACCCTGCAAGCTGTGTACGTATTGCTTTAATGGGAAGGAATAAGAAACAGCGGTAATTTGAAATAGAAAAGGGACGTATTGCAGGAAGTGATGGAGCAATATGTCCCTTGAATTAGTCTTAAATGGATTTTATTGCAGCGGAGCGATGCTTCGGCTGAGGATTCCGTTCATATGTGCGATCGCCGTGCCGTAATTGGTGATGGGGACGTTCTGGTCGCAGGCACACTGCAGGCGGTACTTCATTTCCCGTTCGTTTAAGGTACAGCCGCCGCAGTGGATGATCAGCCTGTATCTGCTCAGGTCATCGGGAAATTCGATCCCGCTTGTAAATTCAAAATGGAGCTCCTTTCCGGTATGCTTCCGGATCCATCCGGGCAGCTTGACGGTTCCGATATCCTCGCACTGGCGATGATGGGTGCAGCCCTCGGAGATCAGGACCGTGTCCCCGTCCCGCAGCAGATCCAGTGTTCTGGCTCCCTGTACCATCGTGTCCAGATTTCCTTTGTACCTTGCAAACAGGATGGAGAAGGAGGTCAGCGGGATGTCTGGGGGGACAAGGACGGACACCTTCTGGAATGCCTGGCTGTCGGTGATGACCAGCGCCGGCTTCGTACCCAGCCGGGCAAGGGTATCCTGCAGCTCGGTATCCTTTACCGCGACGGCAGCGCCGCCTGCTTCCAGGATATCACGGATGGTCTGCTGCTGGGGCAGGATCAGCCTTCCCTTCGGAGCGGAGCTGTCGATGGGGATGACCAAAACGACAAAATCACCCGGATGGATCAGATCCGCCGTGATGTGCTTTTGGGTTTCGGCAGTGGGAGCCTGCTTTGCGATCAGTTCCTTCAATTCCCAGATATGTTCTCCGGTCAGGGCGCTGACGGAGATACAGTGTGATTCATCTATGGAATCAACAATCGGGGCAGCGATTTCTGATCCGCGTGAATGCCGGATTGTCAGGTCAGATTTGTTGAAGGCGATAACATAAGGGATTTTCTTTTCCCGGACCTTTTCCAGAATCCGTTCATCCTCCCGGGTCATCCCCTCGGAGCTGTCAACGACCAGAACGGCAATATCCGTCTTGTTGAGAACCTGGTACGCTTTTCGGATGCGCAGAGCACCCAGCTCCCCTTCGTCATCCAGCCCCGGGGTATCGATCATCACTACCGGCCCAAGAGGCAGCAGCTCCATAGCCTTCTGTACCGGATCGGTGGTGGTGCCCTTTATATCAGAAACAATGGCAAGGTTCTGGCTGGTGACGGCATTGATCAGGCTGGATTTCCCCGCATTTCGTTTTCCGAAGATCCCGATGTGAATGCGGTCTGAGGACGGTGCGGCATTTAAACTCATAGAATATTCCCTCCATTAAAAAAATTTAGAAAGCGTGCCGCCAGTACAGCATTCACTGTTGATTACACAATGCTGTACTGACGGCCTTTCCGAATGCGCTGGCATTAAAAACGGAAATCTCTCCGGTTATCCTGCTCGATATAACGCAGGTTTTCCATGACAACAGCCCGTGCCTTTTCGTTGGGCACATTGAGCACCTCGCGGTCGATCAGCTTATCCCCGATGGCCTTTGTTTCCGGTGAAGCATAGTCCATCAGATATTCCTTGAGCGTCATCAGTGCATTGGGATGGCAGCAGTTCTGGATCTGACCGCTTTTGCACAGGGACATAAAACGGTCTCCGGTACGGCCTTCCCGGTAGCAGGCAGTGCAGAAGCTGGGGATATAATCCATTTCCATCAGCCAGCGCACCACTTCATCCAGGGAACGGGTATCGCTGACATCGAACTGCTCGGATTTTTCATCCTCGGGTTCCGGCTCATAATAACCGCCCACGCTGGTGCGGGAACCTCCGCTGATCTGTGAGATGCCCAGGTGCAGGACACGTTCCCGGGTGGTCTGGTTTTCCCTTGTGGAAATGATCATTCCGGTGTAAGGTACGGAAATCCGAATGCAGGCAACCAGCTTGGCAAAGATATCGTCGTCAATGCCGTTGTCGAACTGGCCGGGATCGATATCGTCCGCGCGTTTCAGCCGAGGTACGCTGATCGTATGGGGCCCCACGCCGAAGGCGGCTTCCAGATGTTCCGCGTGCATGAGGAGCCCGGCAAATTCGTAGCGGTACTTATCCAGTCCAAAGAGCACGCCCAGACCAACATCATCAATACCGCCCTCCATGGCGCGGTCCATGGCTTCCGTGTGATAATTGTAGTCGTGCTTCGGCCCCGCGGGGTGGAGCTCAAGATAGCTCTCCTTGTGATAGGTTTCCTGGAACAGGATATACGTACCGATCCCTGCCTCCTTTAACAGACGGTAATTGTCTACGGTAGTCGCGGCGATATTGATATTGACGCGGCGGATGGCGCCGTTCTTGTGCTTGATGCCGTAGATCGTATTGATGCATTCCAGATAGTATTCCATCGTATTATGTACCGGATCCTCCCCTGCTTCCAGGGCAAGGCGCTTGTGGCCCATATCCTGCAGCGCGATGACTTCACGGCGGATCTCCTCCTGGGTCAGCTTTTTGCGGGCAATGTGCTTATTTTTGATATGATAGGGGCAGTAGGTACAGCTGTTGATGCAGTAGTTGGACAGATACAGAGGAGCGAACATGACGATCCGGTTGCCGTAAAAATCCTTTTTGATCTGCTCCGCCAGCTTGAAGATCTCTTCATTTTTTTCCTGGATCTGACAGGCAAGCAGCACCGATGCTTCCCGGTGCGAAAGGCCCTTTCTGAGCTTCGCCTTCTCGATCAGAGCGTCGATCAGCTCTGCGTTCTCCTTGTTCTCGTCCGCGTAGGCAAGTGTGTCCAGAATTTCCTCGTGGTTGATAAAATCATCCGCACATTTTGATGCTGCGTCATACATGGTTTGTGTTCCTCCCTGGTTTTTTTGATTTTGTGAGCCAAATGGATATGGCTGAATGTGCGTCTGACATCTATGCCAGACTACATAGTTTATTTGTTTTTTGCGTAAATTGTTTTGGTACTGACGCCCGGAAGCATGCCCAGCTTTCCGGACAGCGCGCTGATGGCGTCTGCCGGGGCATCCATGGCGATGCTGATGATGGACAGGTTCTTTTCCCGGTAGGGGATTCCCATACGTCCGATGATGAAGCTGCCGTATTCACTCAGCAGGTGATTCAGCTCATCTACGGATTCCGTGCTGTTCAGTACAATGCCGATCAAAGCGATCCTGGTTTCCATAAAAGCCTCCTTCTTCAAGTGATAATCTGATTGCCAAAAGGTCCCATTTCCATGGCTGGATGGAATGAGGGACAGATCCCTCAGACTGCGGTTTTGAACCGTGGTTCATTTCTGGGAAAATAAAAAAGCGCCCTCGTTCCGGGCACAGATTTGTCTGATAAAATAATACACCGCTTTAGGGCAACAGGCTGCAAAATAACCTGAAGCTTCAAAAAGATATGCGGAATATCTGAATGGATCATGGAAATTATCAGCTGATCTTGTACGCCTTTTTACGCAGATGCATCTTTCTGTGAAGATGCCCTTAGTAATCAGAACGACCAGATTTATTATAGCATGGGGAAAAGGGGATTACAAGATGAATAGCTATAAAAATCAGAATAAACGCACGAACAGTAAAGTGGATTTATCTTCCCATTTATTTGGCCAGTTCGTCAATTGCATCCAGCATGTCGTTATCGTATAATACTTTCAGGACTGCATGGATCACAGAAATCTCCGTTTCCAGGTTTCTGCCTATTTTCTTACGGATCCGCTTCATGCTTCTATGATAGTAAACTTTCAACAACTTTATAATGAACATCACAAACCTTCGGATCAGGCCAAGATTGTGGATCCCATTTTTCTCTTTTGAACGGAGCTTATCTTCTTTGAATACGATATCAAGCACCCAATGCAGGCCATTTTCGATATGCCAATGCCGACGCGCGACGATTGCGAACAGTTCTGCGATTGGCTTGATACTGCACAGATAATACCGTTCTTCTACGCATTCTTCTCCGGTCTCCTTTTTGAAAATGGTTTTCCTTTCATACCCTATGGATGTCAGTTTTTTCCAGCCTGTTCTGTCTTCGAACCACTTGATATCGTCTGTGATCATGTATTCTCTTGTGATGATATCGTAGGTTCTTTCCTCGGTTTCCTTGATATACTGCCCCTCCTTTGTCTGAATTTCTTTGAGCAGTTCTTCGCGCGCAAAGTATTTTTTTACCTCAAGATATGCGGTTTTCTGGTTTTCCTTCAAGGCAAGGCAGTAATCCCCATGTGCCTCTTCTACGATGGCTTGTGCTGTTGCCTTCTGTGTATTCATGGCATCCGCAGTCACCACACAGCCTCTGCAGTCGAGTTGTTTCATGACCTTCTGCATTTCCGGGATTTCATTGCTCTTTTCGTCAATCCGGGTGGAAGAAAGGTTGATCCCCCATTTCGTTGACATCACATTAAATTCATTGAGGTTACGCCTTTCTGTGGGATCTTCGCTGTTTTTTTTGCCGGTATTGTGGGTTTCCTTTCCATCCGCTGCAATCACATCTCTGATATAGCAGTCCAGTTCATCATTTTTATAAAGATATTCATCCAGCTTTTTCCCGGCCACAGTGACAATCTGTATCAAGATATTTACCAACATACTCTGCAGTTCGTCCGAACGCAGGAGGGAGAACACCCTTTGGATGGTATCATGGGAAGGAATCCCATGAGGCAGTTCCAGATATTGTTCCAAAGTCTCCCTTTCGTCTACTGCAAAATCAGCGATATCTGTCCATTCATCGTTTCCTGCAAGGACACCAAAGAAAACAATCCCGACAATATCTTTCATGGAATGCCGGACCTTCGCCTGTTGTCGGCTGTCAGTAAACTGGCCTGCCTGCATGAAACACTTTTCCATAAATATCTTGTCTAAATCTTTTATCCCTAGTCCCCTCAATTCTTCTACTCGAATATGGATGGTTTCTGATAAACTCTGAAGCCTGGTATCTTTCTTTGACATCTCTTTTATTTACCTTCTAATCTATAATCTCATTTATTTCAGGCATAGTATACATTATTTTCGATGTCAGATAAAGAGTGTTGGAAAAATATACCTTCGTTAATATGCACAATTTTTACTGAAATATATCCACATGTTCATTCATGCGTTTATTCTGTCTACATCTTTTGCAGTAGTTGACGTATATATTGCCCTGTGTTAAAATGCCTAATAGGTGTTCTTACAGAATTCCTGATTTTATCAATTGTGATTTGAAATGAAAATAAACTACAAAAGGTTATGAATTAGAATTGTTTATATCTGTAATTTTGATGACTTGTGAATATTTGGGTTGTAAAATGGGAGATATCTGTGATGCGGTAATGACCGAATAGATATTAGAGAGTATATGATAGAAAGAATTTGCCCTAAGTGTAGGGTTCCTATGAATGGAGAAAAATGCATAAAGCCTAACTGTGGTTGTGTTACCAAAATGTCTTCTACAATTTACTGGTGTGATAAATGCAACATACCTATCTTTGACAATGTTTGTCCTATCTGTGGTACTGATGGAAAATATGTTACAACGGATTTACGCCCTGTCTTTCCAGAAGAGAACGCATTAATTTCCATTATTCTGGAAAACAATCCTGCAAGATACCAAGCCTCATCAGTTTGGCATGGAAGCGGAGTTTATATAGTAGATGGGAAAAAGATTAGACTTCCTATTACAAAAATAAACAAATTATCGATTGAAGAGATAAAGCAAATTAAGGAAAAGTATGAACAATTTGTTGAGAAAATAGAATATCAATTTTTTGATAAGTTTGTTGAAAAGTTTATTCAAGCAAACGCCGATAGATATAACTATATAACAGAAGAAGCTGTTCATTTTGTTCAACAGTATAAGGAACGATATACAGTCGATGATATGATGGTCTCGTTTAGTGGAGGAAAGGATTCTACAGTTACTTCTCATGTTGTCAATAGAGCATTGGGGACAAACAAAGTGTTGCATGTATTTGGGGATACAACACTGGAATTTCCGTATACGCTTGAATATAAGAAGC
Organism: Lachnospiraceae bacterium; assembly: GCA_910573785.1. GTDB lineage: Bacteria > Bacillota > Clostridia > Lachnospirales > Lachnospiraceae > Schaedlerella. The sequence goes on from CAJSZT010000005.1 coordinate 131,333, forward strand.
GATTTAGCAAAAATGAAGAGTCACAAGGGGTTAGAGTTCTTACAGCGAAGAACAGGGAAAAAAATTTCGAGAGACTTTGCGAAGTAGTAGGCCCCCCAAGTAGAGTTATGCGGTGGTGCTGTACAGTATTTAAGACCGGAGCAATTCAGAAAACAATTTCATCTGCATTTAAAGATAAGAGTAATATTTTAAGCTTCCAGGGTATCCGTCATAGTGAATCTGTGAGTAGAAGTAAGTATGAAAGAGAAAGCGAAAGTCCTAAAATTTCGAAACAAACTGTCGTCTCACCAATTATTGAGTGGATTGATTATGATGTTTGGTTATATATATTAACCACAAAGATAGATTTTAATTATGCATATAGGCTCGGATGGACACGAGTTGGTTGCTGGTGTTGCCCCAATAATGGAGGTTGGTCGGAATTTCTTGCCAAGATTCATATGTATGACAAGTATGCTCATTGGCATGACATACTTGTGGATTTTGCAAAACAAGTTGGAAAGCCGGATCCGGAAACATATGTGAATGAAGGGGGATGGAAAGCAAGGCAGGGGGGGAATGGGCTTATCGCTGCTCAGTCATCGGTTGTTTCATTCGAGCCATGCGCAACAGATGAGAGGGCATTCAACTATGCCTTACAAAGACCGATTACAGAAGAGCTATATGAATTGTTTAAGCCGTTTGGTTATATAAATATGGAATTAGGAAATAAGCGCCTTGGCGAAGTTTTTGTTGTGGATAAGGCTAATAAAGTATTATTGATACTTCAAGGCCGAATTGGTGGCACAAAGTTAAAAGTGATAATAAAAGATATACACATTGCAAAAGCAAGAACATTGTCAGCAGCAGAGGGAAAAGTTCAATGCCAGCTTACAAAATATCAGATGTGCTTGGGATGTAAGGCATGTGAAAGTGTATGTAGGTTTGACGCTATTCATGTTAAAGATGATGGGAATGGTAAAATTTCTTATTCAATAGATGACGATAAGTGTAAGAGATGTACAGAATGTGTAGGACATTTCGATGCAGGATGTTATATGAGGAAAGTATTATGTATAAAGAGGTTGTAGTATGGCAGTGAAAAAGGTTAAATTTAAATTACAAGGCCATGAAAAGTTTGCTTTGAGAGAAGGATGGGTTAACAAGGCGCTTATCATAATTCCCGATGCGCCAGAAGTTTTTTTGAGAAAAGATGCAACAGACATGTTTGGCATCGGAAGTAACATGGTTAAATCACTTAGGTATTGGATGAGAGCTTTTGGGCTGACAATTGAAAAGAGATCGGCAGGGGTTGAACTGACAGAAAGAGGAAAACTTATTGCTAAATATGATCCGTATTTGGAAGACCCATTTACTTTGTGGATTATGCATTCTTATATTTCTAAAAATAAGGAAGAGGCGACAACTTGGTTTATGTATTTTAACCATTGTGATGCAGATGAACTGAAAAAAAGCGAGATTGAAGCTATTTTATTAAGAGAAGTAAAGAAATATGTTGCGGGTCAAAATTTTTCTGAAAAATCATTAAGTAATGATGTGGATGTATTGCTTAATATGTACAGTAAAAATAAAGAAAAATCAGATCCAGAAGATAAAGGTATTTCTCCATTTTCTCAGTTGGCATTAATAAAAAATATAGATGGAAAATATATTAAAAATCACCCTAACAAGAAGAGTTTATCGGAAATGATAGTGTTGTATGAGTTGATTCTTATGTCAAAAGATTCAGAAGGGGTTTCTATTGAAAAAGCGGTTTATGGAGAAAATGGATTGGCTAATATTTATAATTTGACAAGCGTAATGGCCAATGATTATTTTGATAGATTAGATGCTGCGGGATATATACATGTTAACAGAACGGCTGGTCTTGATATGATTTATTTTATGCAAAAAAAGCAGGAACTAAATATATTGGAAGACTATTATAAAAACCGCTAGTAGGTGATGGCATGGAAAAGATAGATTCGTTAAAGAATATTATAGAGTTTAATAGTAATTTTAAGATGGCGATAAATCTATATTTAAGTCTAAATAAGACGAATAAAGTACTGGGATATATACCAACAAAACCGTCTGTTAGCCTTATGAGTGAATATGCTAAGGCTGTATTAGAAAACAAAGAACAGGCTACATTATTGGTGGGACCATATGGCAAAGGAAAATCTCATTTACTTTTGGTCTTTCTTGCTGTACTGTCTCTTGAGAGAACATCAGAGAATACAGAAGTAATCGATAAACTCATTGAAAAGATAAGAAAAGTTGACGAAATAGGAGAGACAGCTGCTAAACAAATTGAGAGGATATGGAGTCAGGATAAGTTTCTTCCGGTATTGATTACAGATACTACGGGTGATCTGAAACAAGCGTTTTTATATGGACTGAACGACGCGTTAAAGCGCGAAAAATTATTAGATTTGATTCCAGATACATATTATTCAATTGCATTAGAAAGAATCGATGACTGGGAAAAAAATTATCTTGATACTTATGAAGTATTTGAGCAAGAAATTTCAATGTGTGGAATAAGTATGTCTGGGTTCAAGACGGATTTAAAAAAGTATTCAAAGGAAGCTCTGGAACTTTTCAAAACCATTTATCCAAAGATCACAGCAGGTAGCGAGTTTAATCCGATGGTTGTATCTGATGTGTTGCCCTTATACAAAAGTATAAGTGAAAAACTCGTAGAAGAGCATAAATACAAGGGGATTTATATTGTTTTTGACGAGTTTAGCAAATTCATAGAAAGCCAAAATGGAATGGCTGTAGGGGCAAATATGAAATTAATTCAGGATCTTTGCGAGTTGGCAACAGATTCACGAAATGCTCAAATGTATTTTACGATGGTCACACACAAAAGTATAAAAGAATATGGAAAATATCTTTCGCAGGATATTATTAATTCATTCGTCGGAATTGAAGGAAGGATTATTGAAAAATATTTTATTACTTCGTCTAAAAATAATTATGAGTTGATTAAGAATGCAATTATAAAAAAAGAAGATGAGCTTAGTAGCATTCCTCATTATGAGAATATTCTTGGAGCGACTGCGTGTCAGGAATATTATCAATTACCAGCGTTTAGAAGTAAGTTTGTTGAAAGTGAATTTGATAACATTATTCTAAAGGGATGTTATCCATTAAATCCAATTGCAACATATTTATTATTGAATATAAGTGAAAAAATTGCTCAGAATGAGAGGACACTATTTACCTTTATTTCAAATGATGAGCCTCATAGTATGGCCAGGTTTGTATCAGAACACTCTAAAGAAATGGGATGGAGTATCGGAGCAGATCTTATCTATGATTATTTTAGTTTTTTGCTAAAAAAAGAAGTTTCTAATGAATATATTCACAATATTTGGCTGAGCGCAGAATATGCAATTGAAAAATGCGAGTCGGTAGATCAAGAAAAGATCATTAAAGCCTTAGCGATTATTTTGATTGTAAATAAAGAGGATGAAATCCCAGCAACAGAAAAATATCTTAGACTATGCACAAATGTAGCAGATAGCGCTCAAACTATTAACGAACTCGAAAAAAAACAACTTATTTATGTAAAAAGTGCTACAGGTAGTTTTGTATTCAAGACAAGAGCTGGTTCAGAACTAAGATCAGAGATCAAACGACAAAGAGAGATTAAAGGGGATAATGTTAATTATTCAAAGGTATTATTGGATGTTACGGGAAAATATCATGTAATTCCTCGTAAATATAATACGGTACACATGATGACGAGGTTTTTTGTGAATCAATATATGAATGTTGATGACTTTTTAAATATTGATTCCACTGAAGCTTTGCTTAGAGGCTGTACTGGAGACGGTAAAGTTATTACATTATTTAGTTTTGTAGAAATAAAGCAGGAGATAGTAAAACAACATATTCTTGATCTCGCAGAACCACGGCTGGTTGTTGTTTGTCCTAAGAAAGGATTAAAGATTCAGAAAAAATTAAAAGAATATGAAATTATCCAAGAGTTAAGAAATAATCAGGCATTTACATCTGACAATGAGATACTGAAAAAAGAACTCCCTTTGATGATAGAAGATCTGACAACTGAATTGGAATTGTCATTAGAGGAAGTATATGAAGATGATACTGATACGAGAATTTTGTTCTTTGACGGAAAAGGGGTAAAAACTACAAAAATAGGAAATGAAGAGTTAGCAGTAAATGAATGCTGTGAAAATGTATTTACAAAGACACCGGTAATCAATAATGAGATGGTTAATCGTTTCGTTATAGGCACGGCGCAGACCAGAAAAGCAAGAATAAATATTATACATGCACTGTTATCCCATACAGATACAAAAGAATTTTATGAAGGCTCCAGTCAGGAGGCGAGTATTTACAGAGCCCTTTTTTGCGTAACAAATATTGTTAATAGTTCACCAGATGATAATATAAAGGATATGTTGCAGGAGATAAATTGCTTTTTGGATTCTTGCTCTGATACAAAGGTTTTGATGTCAGAATTGATTATACAATTGACATCGGCACCGTATGGAATGAGACTTGGATTGATTCCATTTTATTTGGCATATGTTTTGGCAAACAGGCGCGAGGATATTATTGTTTATTTTTCTGATAAAGAAGTGCAGTTAACTGCAGATATTATTGTCAATATGTGCAAGCAGCCCGAGGATTACGCAATTTATATTTCGAAAGAAGATTTGCAAAAGGAGAAATATATAAGAGAATTAAACATACTTTTTCAAGTAGAGGATAATAGAAACTTATCAGCAAATAGGATAAAAAACATTTTTATTTGTATGCAGAGATGGTTTAGAGCCTTGCCGCAGGCATCAAGAAATGCAATAGACCTTGAACGTTATGTTAAAACTGATGGCATGATTCGTGCGATGAGAGAAATTAAAAAGTCAATGCAAAAAGTAGAATTTAATCCATTTGAGAGCTTGTTTGTAGAATTTCCTGAGGCGTTTAAATCAGAGTCTTTAGAGGAAACGTTTAGGGTAATAGATGAATGTAAAACATATTATGACGACTATTTTGATTGGGTTCAGGCTGAGGCTATATCAAAAATATATGAAGCATGGGGAGGAAAAAGAAAGAAAGATTTGTTTCATAACCTGAAGGAATGGTATGGAAATCAAAGTAAAAGATCCAGACAGGGATTATACAATGGTCGGGTAACTAATTTTATGTCAGCGATTGAAACAATGGACGTATATAGTGATACTGAAATTGCAAGAAAAGTAGTTAAATCTGTAACAGACGTATACATTGAAAACTGGAATACTGGATCAATTGAAGAATTTGTAGAGGAACTGAATTCCGTAAAGAAAAAAATTGAATCTATACAAGATGAAGTGGTAGAAGGAGAGATGACACTTTCTTTTACGCGAAGAAATGGAGAACTATTTGAAAAAACATATAGTTATGCTAATGAAAGTACAGGAAGTGTGCTTAGAAATATTATTGAAGATACATTAGAGGAATATGATGACCTAAGTGTGAATGATAGAGTTTCCATTTTATTGGAGATGATTGAGAAAATTACAAAGTAAGGACTGATGGACGCTATGGTTTATTTAGATAATGCTGCAACGACATTTCCAAAACCAAGTGTTGTGTATGAAGCTATGGATAAAATGAATAGAGAAGGAGCTGTAAATGCAGGGCGAGGATCATATAAGCTAGCGCAAGACGCAAGTAGACTTATTGCAGAAACGAAGGACTTACTTCGTAGACTGATATATGTGGATATATCTGCGGCTGTGATTTTTGCGCCATCTATAACGATTGCAATGAATCAGATAGTTAACGGATTGAGATTAAGAAATAAAGCAGTCGTCTATTTATCACCATATGAGCATAATGCGGTTGCAAGAAGTATTTATGAACTTGCAAAGAGGAAAGGAATTATTGTTAAAGAGATACCAATCAATTCTGATTTGGAAATTGATTTAGAGAAAATGAAGTATGAATTTGTAAAAGATAGACCGGAAGCAGTTTTTTGTACGCATGTAAGCAATGTTACCGGTTATATTTTGCCAGTGAAAGAGATATTTGAGGAATCAAAAAAATATAATTGTGTTAATATTCTTGATTCTGCTCAATCAATGGGATTGGTAGAAATTCGGGCAAGCTTGATGAAGATAGATATAATAGCATTTACAGGTCACAAGACTCTTTATGGTCCGTTAGGGATAGGCGGTTTTATTAACATTTCAGGGGTTCCGCTAGATGTTTTTATTAGTGGAGGGACGGGAAGTGACTCTCTCAATCTCGAAATGCCGGACGGAAAAGAGTCAAGATATGAATCATCCAGCTGTAATATTGTTGCAGTTGCCGGATTGAATGCTGCACTTAAGGATATAGATCCGGTGTTTTGTATGAAACGTGAGAAGGAATTATCGGATTATCTGATAGACAAGTTGTCTTCTGTGAAAGAAATTAAAATGTATTTACCTGAAAATCTTAAGCGGCATGTTGGGATTGTTTCATTTGTAGTTAAGGGATTTAATTCAGAGGACATCGGAACAATTCTTGATGAGGATTTTGATATAGCAGTAAGAACAGGTTACCATTGTGCGCCATTTATCCATAAATATTTAAAAGATACTGGAACTCTAGGAACGGTGAGGGTCGGGTTGGGACAGTTTTCTACGATGGATGACATAGATAAACTTGTAGCGGGGATGAAGGAGATTATAGATGCGTAAATATACCGATTATATGTTAAAATTTAGTCAATCGGATTTACGTAGATATCTGGGACAGGATATGATTGACTTGTTGATTGAGTGGCTGCCTAAAGGAGACACATTGCTCACAAAACAGCGGATGGTGAGTATGATTGATTCTCTTTATGGAACATCGATCTTAAAAGAAAAGCAATTCAGAAAAGACCTACTTCAGTGTATGAGGACAACAGAGATTTTGGGGATAAGGGATGAATGTCTTTCTGGCTTTGAAAAAGCGGAAACAGATCCGTTACGTATAATTGATATTGTAGCGAATAAGCCTTGGAACAGAAATGCAGTAAGTGCATATCTGCTAAAATTGTGGGATGTTCCAGATTCTGTGTTTGATAAAGAAAAAGATGATACCATAATTGAAAACGTGATTGCTTCCCCGGAAGAGCAATTTTATGAGCTGTTGGACTATCAATATTATATAAAGCAAAGAGTACTCAATAATCTGAATTCTGGACATTTACTTGAGCGGATGTTGGTGCATATGCCAACGGGGACCGGTAAGACAAAAACATCGATGCATATAATAACAAACTACATAAATTTCACGTTAGAGAAAAATGGTGTGGTGATTTGGGTTGCGCATACAATTGAACTTTTGCAGCAGGCATACGATACATTTGTATCTGTCTGGAGTCATTTAGGAGATGGACAGATAAATACCTATAAATTGTGGGGAAATAAAAATATAAGCAATACGAATACTCCACTGAGCGGAATTGTATTCTGTGGATTATCAAAATTAATGTCAATTGTGTCTTCATATCAGGATTTATATGAAAGATTAAAGAAGGACTGTAGATTAATTGTTTTTGATGAAGCGCATAAGGCAGCAGCAACGCAGACGCAAAAAGTAATTGAGGGATTAATGCGAATGCCTTCTGGATATGAGAATAGAGCATTGATAGGCTTAACTGCTACTCCGGGTAGAACTACCGAAGATTCCTATGATAATAACTTGTTGACTAACATGTTTGGTAATAAATTGATTTATATTGATTCCGATATATTAAATCAAATAAATTATGGAAAACTAAAGGCATTAAATATTGTTGCTGAAACAAATATTATCAAGTATTTTCAGGATAGACACATACTAGCTAAAATGCATCCTTGGAGATTATCATATCATAAAGATTTTTCTGAACAGGAACTCAAAATTTTAGGTGGAGCTCTCAGAGACTTGGGTTATGATGATAAAGAGTATACTGCTGATCAGCTGAAGGTTCTGGCAAGGAATAAGGAACGAAATCTGGAAATTATGAGGCAGTTGCGGCAACTTCGGCTTGACAAAAAACCAACGATCGTCTTTGCTTGTTCGGTTGATCATGCCAAAATGTTATCAGCAATGTTAATGCTTGAAGGGATTCCTAATAGCCTGGTTTTAGGAGAGATGGCTCCAATGGATCGGAAACGTGCAATAGAGGCTTTTAAAAAGAAGGATTCCGGTGTGGACATTATCATTAATTATGAAGTGTTAACTACGGGTTTTGACTCAAAGAATATTAAATGTGTTTTTATTACTCGGCCGACACATTCAATTGTTCTTTATAGCCAAATGCTAGGGAGAGGACTTAGAGGGCCGCTTATGGGCGGCAATGAGGAATGCACACTTATAGATATAGATGATAATTTGCAAATGTTTGATAATGAGACTGCATTTTCTCACTTTAATGATTACTGGAGAGTTTAGGAGGAAGACATGGGAAAAAGCATTGTGGATATTAGAAATATGGGTGACGCGCTTAGAAATACTGGCTATAAAAACATTGAGAGCGCTGTGTCTGAAATAATTGATAATTCCGTAGAAGCAGGGGCAGAAAATATTTTTGTTATTTTGCGGGAAGGAGTTGCCGCTTCTGGAAGAAAAGTTGTTACAGAGATCGGTTTTTTGGACAATGGGGAGGGTATGAACTCCGATGTTTTGGGAAGCTGCTTAGGTATTGGAGCATCGACACGTCAGGCAAGAAAAGGGATGGGGAGATTTGGAGTCGGATTGCCACAGGCTTCATTATATGCTTGTCCTGAAATTGAAGTGTATTCTTGGCAGGGAGGCGTAGAAAATGCTCAGAAAGTATATCTTGATATCAATAAAATAAAAGATGGAGAGCAGACGGAAATTGAAGATCCTATACAGGAAGCAATTCCTGAACCATACGCTTCCTATATCAGATATCAAACAATGCTTGAAGCATATGATTTTTCACAATCGGGAACATTGGTTATCTGGAAGAAATGTGATCGAATTAATCCTAAGACACGTGGCCCATTAACAGAAAGATTAGAATTTAGTTTGGGACAAAAATTCCGGTATTTTATACATGATGAAGTAAGCAAAATAAAAATAGTTTGTGATGAAAATCCAGATGCCGCAATTGATATAGTGCCTAACGATCCATTATTTTTGATGGAGGATAATTGCGTGCTTTGTGATCCTGAGGAACCAAAACATATATATAAGGCGGGACAGAAAACGAATATAGAGGCACCTTTTGAATTATATACAGCAAAAGGAACTGGAACAGGAGAGGTAGAGATTCCAATCAAATATATTAATAAGAATGGGCGTTTAGCGACATCGCCTGTAACAATAAGATTTTCAATTGTAAAAAATAAGTTTTATGATAAAACAGCATTTCCTAATGGAGATCCTGGCAATTATAGATTAGGGAAGCATGCTGCAAAAATGGAGGGCATTTCTGTAGTAAGAGCAAGGAGAGAAATCGATTTTAGGCGTTTTGATTTTTATAGTGTAATTAATAAACCACAGCATAGATGGTGGGGATGTGAAATTATTTTTGAGCCAGAGCTGGATGAGGTATTTGGAGTTTCAAACAACAAACAGTATGTTGAACTAAAGAAAGTGGATGTTAATGATTTGGATTCTGATGAGGTTGATATTTCACCTATTTGGGATCAATTGGCGGCAACGATTATTCCCACAATAAAAGCCATGTATGCTCAAAATGAAGAGACTAGAAAAAATACAAGAACTTTTGATGGAAATAATAACCCTAGTACTGAAATAATAAATACAGTAGAAAATGATCCGGCAACTACAGATTTTGATGAAGAAGACGAGGATGTAGATGTACCTTCGGCAGAAGAAGTTGCGGAGACAGGTAAAGAGGAATTAAAAGAGCTAGGGTATGAAAATCCGACAGATGAACAGGGGACTGCGTTTATCAATAATTCTGTTAATTTTGTTTACGCTGATAAGGGAGAAAGAAGTCCAGCATTTGATTATAAAGCTGTTCTTAAAACAACAGTTATTACAATAAATACAAGCCATAAATTTTATACATCGTTCTTAAGTAAAATATATTCAAATGCAGAGGTAAAGATAACATTTGAATTATTCCTGGCTTCTTTAATTCAATCAGTGCGAAAGACGGACTCATATCAACTGGTTGAGAATGACAGGCTTATGACAACTTGGTATAATCGTTTGAATAATTATATTTCAGAGCAGCTTAACCCAAGAAATACACAGTAGAGGATGAATTTTATGTCTATACTTATTTCAGATGAGATATTAGATTCGGTAAGAAGAGAATTAAAGGGTGCATTATCTTCTGTACAGATAATTACAGCTTATTGTAAAGAACCTTCTTTTTTGCATTTAGATGGCTACATAAATGATGGAGTTAAGGAAAAACGTCTGCTTGTCAGATTCAGAATGGATGATATTCTGAAAGGAAGTACCGATTTCTCTATAATAGAATGTGGAATAAGAGCAGGCTGGCAAGTTTATATTCGTTTTGACTTGCACGCCAAGACATATATTATTGATAATAAGAGAGGATTAATTGGCAGCGCAAACGCAACTAACTCAGGGCTGAGTATTGGAAAAAATAGAAATATGGAAATAGCGACTTTGGTTGATATAGAACCAAAGGATGTTGAAAAGATCAATAAGTTGTTTGATGATGCTATTTTAATAGATAGTGCGCTGTTAAGAAAGCTAAAATCTCAAATAAATGCAGTAGGGAAAAACGGACAACAAGAAATTTATAGTTGGGATGCGTCGATAACGACTATGTTTAATCCTCATATTGATACTTTATTTTCATATGAACTACCTGAGGACTTTAACTTAAGAAATGGTGAATATTTTTCTTTTTTAGATGAAACATATAATGGAGATATTGTAAAATTTAAGGAATTATTTAGATGGAGCAATGCATATTTATGGTTATTAGCTATATTAAAAGAAAACAAAGGGTGTTTATATTTTGGCACATTAGCTGAGAAATTACATAATATACTTATTTCCGATCCTAAGCCATATAGAAGAGATGTGAAACAGATGTTAGCAAATCTTTTGAGTTTGATAGATAAATTAGGTATGGAGGAAATCATGATTGACCGGCCTAATTATTCTCAAAGAATAAGTTTGAGAAAATAGACAATTGTGAAAGCACTTATGGATATTTAAAATCCTGAGGTGGTACAAGAAGAACAAATTGTCAAAAGTAATTGTAAAATTGAAGGGGGATATTTCATTTTGGTAATTGAGAGCGTTATGTTTATGTGATTATAGTAGTTTGAGAAATGATTGTAAATGGTAAGTAGAAAAGGAGATATAAGTATATGAAATGGGAATCATATTCGCATCCGATTTCGGATGTACGTGATTGGGCGGACAATGAACGTCTTGAATTAAGACCAGATTTTCAGAGGAATGAAGTATGGACACAGGCGGCACAAATAATGTTGATTGATACAATTTTGAAAGGAATACCCATTCCAAAGATATATATTAAATCAATTGTGAAGAATGAAAAGACATATAGGATTGTGGTGGATGGACAACAGCGTTTGACAGCTATTTTAAAGTTTATTCGCGATGATCTTCCATTAAAAAAGCCATACAAAGGCGAATTTCTTAATATGAGATATAGTGATTTGCCAGAAAGTGTCCATGATGATTTTATTCGTTATAAGATTGATATTAACGAGATATTTAATCCATCAGACGAAGAAATCAGGGATCTTTACTCAAGAGTAAATAAATATACGGTTCAATTGAATAAGCAGGAACTTAGAAAAGCAGATTTTCCAGGTGACTTTATTTCACTTGCAGAAAAAATATCTGAGAATTTGTTTTTTGATAATTCGAAAATTTTTAGTGTAAAACAAAGAAGAAGAATGTTGGATGTTGAATTTATTGAAGAACTATTAGCGATAATATTAGAAGGAGTGCAGGATAAAAAGGACTATTTAGATAAAGTATGCGAAAAATATATTATTTTGGATAATAAGGAAGATGTTGAACAAAAATTCCTTGGAGTAATAGAAGATATTTCGCGGATTTTTGATTTGGAAAAATTCCCGATATGCGATACCAGATTCAAACAGAAATCAGATTTTTACTCTCTCTTTGCATGTGTTTTGCTACTGAGAGAAGTAGGAGAACTGCAGACTGACAAACTAGAAGAAATACGTGATGAATTAAGAGTAATGGACGAATACATCGGTCCTCAATCAGATGATGAAGAGTATAGAGAATATGCTACACGTTGTCTAAGTGATGCCAATTCTATTGCTAATAGAAATTGGAGAACGGAGTTTATGAAAAAAAGAATGGATATTCTTTACGAGGGATGATTATGGAACTTTACTTAAAGAAAAATCGAGTGTTCTATTTTGACGGAGAAGAAGTTGTAGCAAATTCAGGACATAGCTATGAAATTAGTGATAGATTAGGTGCGGGTGGGAATGGGGTCGTTTATGAATGTATTGACCAAAATGGTTCACTCTATGCAATAAAATTTCTACTTCATTTTACTGAAAAAAGTAAAAAGCGATTTGGGCAAGAAATTTCATTGATGAAAAGATTACATCATCCACATATTATTAAATATATTGATGATGGATTCATAAAACTGAGAGAAAATAGACGGTCTTTCCAAGAACAACAAGCATTGTTTGTAATCATGGAAAAGGCAGATTTAAATTTAAAAGATTTATTGTCTCAAACATCTAAAATACCGTATGATATCTATGCGCCACAGTTTCGTGGATTATGTGAAGCTTTAACGGAAATACACCAATTTGCTATACATAGAGACATTAAGCCGGAAAATATTCTGGTAAAAGGTGAAACATGGGTTTTAAGTGATTTTGGGTTGTGTGAGTTTTTGAATGCGGATGAGCATTGTGATATAACAGGAGAAAATGAAAAAATTGGTCCTATTTTTTGGATTAGTCCAGAGGCCGTAAATAAATATTATTTTGGGATGAATGATATAGGAACATATTCAGATGTTTATCAATTGGGAATGATATTTGCGTTTGTACTAATGAAGAGGTTCCCGGGGGGCATATTGAGTGAGAATGATTTTATAGGGACAGATGAATTTATTGGAAGCGTTATTTTAAAGACTTTAGCTAATGACTATACAAAAAGACCAGAGAATGGTAAAAAATTATTGGAACTGATTAACGATGCAACAATTAATAGATAGTCGTTGAATTGCTTTACCTAAAAGAGCACACAAGTCCCTTTATCTGAATATACAATTTGAATAAGTGTACGGCTTAATTTGTGAGAAATTTGGTTTCCTTAGACAAAAAATACTATTTGTCGTAAATCATCAGAATAACTTTGAGTTTTAGATATGAAAAGGGGGCATGGCTCAAGATACTTTCATTTTTGCAGGCTAAGGCCCTGTTGATGTATGAATTTTGTAAAATTGCTGAATGGATTAAAGGGATGTGATACAGGAGTCAATATGGACAAGAAAAAAGTAACGAACATGGAAGTGAAAAAACAGAATCGGAACCGGGTGTTCCGCTACATATACAGACACGGTACGGTTTCTAACCCGGACATTGCCCATGAGATGAATATGAGCCTGCCGACGGTGACGCAGATCACAAAGGAGCTGATCGAAAAAGGGCTGGTAGAAGAAAAGGGCGAGCTGCAGTCCACCGGAGGCCGCCGAGCCAAGGCGCTGTCTGCGGCTGTGAATATCAAACAGGCGGTGGGGCTGGACATCACAAAGAACCATATCAGCCTGGTGCTGACCAACCTTGCCGGTGAAATTTTAAATTACGAACGGATCTGCCAGCCCTATACATCGGAGGATCTGTATTATCGGGAGGTCAATAAAAAGCTGGAACGCTTTTTAGATGAAAGCGGCGCGGTCCGGGAGCGGATACTGGGGATCGGGATCGCTTTTCCGGGAATTATTGACCTGGACAAGAGGATTGCCGAATCGCATGTACTCGGTGTGGAATCTGTGTCATTTGATCTGGTAAGCCGTTTTTTCTCCTATCCCTGCTTTTTCCTGAATGACGCGAATGCGGGGGCCTATGCGGAGGGGATCCGCCCGGATGGGCCGGACAGATTCTTTTATCTGTCATTGAGCAACACGGTGGGAGGCGCCGTATTCTACCGCAATGAGCTCATGCAGGGGGATCATTTCCGATGCGGAGAGGTGGGGCATATGACGGTGGTTGCGGACGGAGAACCCTGTTACTGCGGGAAAAAGGGATGCCTGGACGCTTACTGCTCTGCGTCGCGTTTATCCGATGCGGCGGGCGGAAAGCTGGAAAGATTTTTTGCGGCACTGGAACGAAAAGAAGAGGAGGCCGTGCGGCTTTGGGACCGATATACGTCCTATCTGGCAATTGCGGTCAACAATATCCATATGGTCCTGGACTGCGATATCATCCTGGGCGGATATGTGGGAAGCTACGCAGAAGCTCACATTCAGGATATCTGGAAAAAGGTATCGGAAAGAAATACATTTGCGGAAAGCGGTCCGTTTGTAAAGGCATGCAGCTATGAGCTGGGGGCGGCGGCATTGGGGGCGGCATTGCAGGTGACAGAAGATTTTGTGAAACAGATTTAAATAGAGCCAGGAAATGTATTTTTGTGAAGAGACTTCAAAGATGGAGTCTCTTTTTTTGACGCTATAGGACTCTTGGCTTGTCTGAATTTTTAGACATTGTGTTGTTTCCAATTGGCGCATGTACATTTTGAACAAAAAGCAGAGATCTGTTTTGTGTATATTACCGAAAATCAGATTTCGATATAGAATCTGTTGACAAAATAGATCTTCCGATATAAAATTAAAAACATAATAAAACTATTTAATAAAGTATACAACAAAGAAAGAAGGAGGACACTATCATGGAAGGAACAATGAAAACCGCAGTGATGCTGGGAATCGGCAAGATGGGATTTGAGGAGAGGGAGATTCCGAAGGCAAAGGACAACGAGGTACTGGTCAAATTGGAATACGTAGGGATCTGTGGAAGTGACCTGCATTACTACGAGACAGGAGCTATCGGCGACTATGTAGTAAAACCGCCCTTTGTACTCGGACATGAACCGGGAGGCACTGTGGTAGAGGTGGGAAAGGACGTGAAGCATCTGAAAGTGGGAGACCGGGTGGCACTGGAGCCGGGCAAGACCTGCGGACACTGCGAATTCTGCAAGACCGGACGCTATAACCTCTGCCCGGATGTGGTATTTTTCGCAACGCCTCCGGTGGACGGCGTATTCCAGGAATATGTGGCCCATGAAGCAGATCTGTGCTTTAAGCTGCCGGACAATGTGAGCACACTGGAAGGGGCTTTGATCGAGCCTCTGGCGGTAGGCTTTCATGCGGCAATGCAGGGCGGCGCAAGAGCGGGACAGACGGCAGTTGTCATGGGGGCAGGCTGTATTGGCCTGGTCACGATGATGGCACTCAAAGCCATGGGCGTGTCCAAGGTTTATGTAGTAGACATTATGGAAAAGCGTCTGGAAAAGGCACTGGAGCTGGGAGCGGACGGTGTGATCAACGGAAGCAAAACCGATGCGGTAGAAGAGGTGATGAGGCTGACGGAAGGAAAGGGATGCGACTTGGCAGTGGAGACCGCGGGAACACAGATCACTACGGTACAGACCATCCATATGACCAAAAAGGGATCCACGATCGTACTGGTAGGCTACAGTAAGAGCGGTGAGATGACCCTGCCCATGAGCCTGGCGTTGGATAAAGAGCTGACCTTCAAGACTGTATTCCGCTACCGTCACATTTATCCGATGGCAATTGACGCGGTTGCTTCCGGAAAGGTGAATCTGAAAGGGATCGTGACAGATATATTCGGACTGGATGAGGCACAGAAGGCAATGGATTACAGTGTGAACAATAAGGCGGATATCGTGAAGGCCGTTATCCGTATCGGAGAAGAATAAATCAGCGGATTCGGGTGTATTCAGGTACTGCGCTCAGAGCCGGAATCAGCAGGCTCTGAGCAGTCAAAACAATAAATGTCAATGAGGACAGGGAGGATCATGATGGAACAGAAGGAAACGGATGTAAAAGTACCATTGATCAGCAAGATCGCTTACGGTATGGGCGACGTGGGCTGTAATTTCAGCTGGATGTTTGTAGGAAACTTTTTGATGATATTCTATACGGATGTATTTGGAATCGGAATGGGAGCAGTTGCGGGGCTGATGCTGTTTTCCAGATTCTGGGACGCCATCAATGATCCTGTGATCGGCGGGCTGAGTGATAAGACTCATACCCGTTGGGGAAGATACCGTCCCTGGCTGCTGATTGCGGCGCCCTTGACCGCCGTCGTATTGATGTTGACCTTCTGGGCGCATCCGGACTGGCCGTCTAACGTAAAAATTGTGTATATGGCGATTACTTACTGCATTCTCGTACTGGGCTATACCTGCGTCAACATTCCCTATGGAACCCTGTGCGGCGCTATGACGCAGAACATCGAAGAGCGGGCCAAGATCAATACCTTCCGTTCCGTCAGCGCCATGATCGCGATCGGCATCATCAATATCGTCACAGTTCCGCTGATCGCGGCCCTTGGAAATGGAGATGACAAGAGAGGATACCTTCTGATCGCGGTCCTATACGGATGTATCTTTGCGGCATGCCATATCTTCTGCTTTGCAAAGACAAAAGAGGTGGTAGAAGTGCCGGAAAAGGAAAAGACCTCGCTGAAGATTCAACTGTCTGCCGTTGCGAAGAATAAGCCCTATATGATCGCGGTTGCGGGGCAGTTCCTGTTCGGAGTCACTCTCTATGGAAGAAATGCGGATGCATTGTATTATTTCACCTATGTGGAAGGCAATCAGGCATTATTCAGTACATATTCACTTTTCATCATTGTTCCGGCTATCATCGGAGCTGCCTGCTTTCCGCTTGTGTTCCGTCTGACCAATAATAAAGGCCGATCCGCTTCAATCTTTGCGCTCCTGACAGGGATCAGCATGTTCTGTATGTACTTTTTCACGGTTGGAAACTCACCGGTTCCGTTTTACCTGTTCTCCTGTCTGGCGCAATTTTTCTTCTCCGGGTTCAATACGGCTATTTATGCGATCGTACCGGACTGCGTGGAATATGGGGAATGGAAGACCGGACTTCGGAATGACGGATTCCAATATGCATTTATCTCTCTGGGAAATAAGATTGGAATGGCGATCGGCACCTCCGTCCTTGCGGGCGTCCTGGGAGCTTTTGGATATGCGGCGAACCAGCAGCAGAATTCGGCTGTACTTGCCGTGATCAAGCATTCCTTTACCACGGTTCCGGGAATCCTCTGGATCATAACGGCTGCGGTCCTGTATTTCTACCGACTGAGCCGGAAAGCGTACAATGAGATCGTAAAAGAGATCCAGGAGAGGAAGGAAAAAGGAATCGTTCCTGGTCACACCTTAACCGGGCGTGCCCAGTAACTCAGGCCGTCATTTGAAATGTCTACGCTCCGCTTCGGTCTGCGCTAAGCGAATGTCCACTGGATGTTCAGTGCCCTGCGGCTATAATCAAATTAATGGGTTCACATCTGCTTTGTGATATGATACACTAAAAACAGTCATTCGGAAGAAATGTATGAAAATATAGACTGGACATGGAAAATATATAGATAATTTCCATATTTAAACTATGATTTTAAATGAAAGAAGGTTTTTTCATGTACATAGCAGATTTACATATCCATTCCCGTTATTCCCGGGCGACCAGCAAGGACTGTACGCCGGAATATCTGGATCTTTGGGCAAGGCGTAAGGGCATCGGGATCGTAGGAAGTGGGGATTTTACACATCCGGCATGGCGTGAGGAGCTTGCCGAAAAGCTGGAGCCTGCGGGAAACGGCCTTTACGTATTAAAAAAGGAGTACCGGATCGAAGATAATACGGCTGCAGACACCATGCAGCCGCATTTTGTCATTACCGGGGAGATCAGCTCGATCTACAAGAAATATGACCGGGTACGGAAGGTACACAGCCTGATCCTCCTGCCCGGGCTGGAAGAGGCAGAGGTAATCTCACGGAAGCTGGAAGCCATCGGAAATATTCATTCAGACGGAAGGCCCATCCTGGGACTGGACTGCCATGATCTGCTGGAGATCCTTCTGGAATTATGCCCAGAGTCGGTGTATGTCCCGGCCCACATCTGGACGCCGCATTTTTCCCTGTTCGGCGCGTTTTCCGGCTTTGACACGGTGGAAGAATGCTATGGTGACCTGTCCTCCCATATTCATGCCATGGAGACCGGGCTGTCCTCCGATCCGCCCATGAACTGGCGTGTATCTGCTCTGGACCGCTACCAGCTGATCTCCAACTCAGACGCCCACTCTCCGGCAAAGCTGGGGCGGGAGGCGAATCTGCTGGATATCGGTTTATCCTATGGAGAGTTAAAGGATGCGGTCCAGACCGGAAAAGGACTGGAAGGCACCATTGAGTTTTTCCCGGAGGAGGGCAAGTATCATTATGACGGGCATCGGAAATGCGGTCTCTGCCTGGCGCCTACGGAAACGGAAAAGTACGGGGGGATCTGCCCGGTCTGCGGGCGGAAGCTGACGATCGGGGTATCCCATCGGGTGGAGCAGCTCTCCGACAGGCCGGAGGGGTATCAAAAGGAGCACGCCGCGCGCTTCGAAAGCCTGGTTCCGCTGCCGGAGATCATCGGCGCTTCGGTAGGACTCTCTTCCGCCAGCGCCAGGGTAGAGCGGGAATACCGAAATCTGCTCCAAAAGCTGGGACCGGAATTCCCCATACTTCGGGAGATCCCGTTGGAAGAGATCCGAAGCGTGTCCGGAATCCTGATCTCGGAAGGGATCGGAAGATTGAGAAAAGGCGAGGTTACAAGACTGCCCGGATTCGATGGAGAATATGGTATCATACGGCTGTTTACTCAAGGGGAGCTGGATGAGCTGGAAGGACAGCTGAGCCTGTTCGAAATGGTTGGGACATTGCCAGATGGAACGAAGTCCGGGCAGAGGTTCCCCGAGGAAGCCGGTAAGAGTACCGGTGACAACGTGCAGAAAATGGCAGAGCAAATGCAGGCTTCAGATACAGGAATCAACTGCGAGCAAATGCGGGAGCTTTCGCAAGGATCTGTAGAACTGCGGAAACGTGCTTCGGAAGTGTCGGAGAAAGGAAGGACAGCCGGAATCTCTGCGGGAATTGCAGGAACAGCGGAGCCAGCCAGATATACATGGAACGAAAACCAGCGTAAGGCCATTGAGTCGATCGACCGGGTCGCTGCGGTCACCGCCGGTCCGGGGACTGGAAAGACGGGCACGTTGGCGGCTCATATCCTTTATCTTCTGGAGACAAGGCGGGTAAAGCCTTCCTGTATTACCGCAGTGACATTCACCAACCAGGCGGCGGGAGAGATGCGGGAGCGGATACGCAGGCAGCTGGGGAAGGGGACAGCCGCGAGAAAACTGCAGATCGGTACATTCCATTCGATTGCCTGGAAGGTATTGAAAGAAAATGGGGTAGAGTTATCCCTTGCGGGAGATATGGAGACGTGGGATCTGGCAGGCAGGATCATAAAGGCGTATGGTCTGGATATGTCAGTCTCCCGGTTTCTGATGTGGATTTCTAACTATAAGACGGGGTTGAATCCATTAGTGGATGCACGGAGAGAAACAGAGTCAACGCATGACATGTCTGATGACACGGAAAAGCTGAAAACTGCATTCCACGTATATCAGAGGAGCCTTCGGGACTGGAATGCTCTCGACTTTGACGATATCCTTTTGGAAGCCTTACGGCTTGCGCGGGAGAAGGCGGAAGAAAACAGAAAACATGCGGATGCGGGGCAGTTTTCCTATCTCATGGTGGATGAATTTCAGGATATCAGCCCCCTGCAGTACGAGCTGATGAAGGCATGGAACGAGGGAGGAAAGGAACTATTTGTGATCGGGGATCAGGATCAAGCGATTTACGGCTTCCGCGGAGCCGATGCCGGGTGCTTCCAAAGGCTTTCGGAAGAATTTCCTCAGACCAGCCGGATCACCCTGGAAGAAAATTATCGTTCCGCTCCTCAGATTCTGTCAGCGGCCTCCGAAGTGATTTCCCGGAATCCGGGAGGAAAAAGGCTGCTGAGGCCAAACAGGCCGGAGGGTGTCCCGGTTCGGATCGTGGAAGCAGACAGCGAGATTTCCGAAGCGATTTTCGCGGCAAAGGAGATCAACCGTCTGGCCGGGGGAATCGGGATGCTGGAGGCACAGGAGATATTCCCGGAGAGCGAGGGGCGTGCGAGGAGCCTTGAGGATATTGCGGTATTGTACCGGACCCGGCGTCAGGCAGATCTTTTGGAGAACTGCCTGAGAAAAGAAGGGATCCCCTATGTGGTGGCCGGCCGGGATGATTATCTTATGGAGTCTGCCGTGCGGGGGACAGTGAGCTTCTTCAAGAGTCTGACACAGCCGGACAACCGCCTGGCCGGGCAGACGGCATTGAAGCTCCTGTGGAACCTGGAAGCCGGCGACATGACCGAGAGCATTTATCAAAATATGGCTGAAAAGTACCGGCCCTTTATGAAAAAGAAAAAGCCCCAGAAAATCCTGGATGAATGGATGAAAGACCTGAATCTGGAAGAGAAGAAAGGCATGGGAAAGCTGTACCGGACAGCCGTCTTTTACCAGACGATGCCGGAATTTACGGAGGCGCTGGATCTGGGAGTGGAGAGTGACCTGAAACGCTGCGGGGAGAAACGGTACACGTCGGGCGCGGTGACGCTCATGACCCTGCATGGTTCGAAGGGGCTGGAGTTTCCGGTGGTGATGATCTATGGAGCGCGAAAGGGAATGCTTCCCTTTGAAAGTGAAAAATACAGTTCGGATGAAGAGGAAGAACGCCGCCTGTTTTACGTTGGACTTACCCGGGCAAAAGAGGAATTGATCCTTACCACATCAAAAGAAGAATCTGCCTTTTTGAAAGATATTCCAAAGGAAATAGTGAGCAGGGAAAAAGCTCGTTCGCATAAGAATATGGGAAATGGCAGACAGATGAGCCTGTTTGACTTTATGAAATAAAAAGCTGCCGGGGAAGGACATTTGCACAGAGAGTCTTGTGGAAATGCCTGCTTCCGGCGGCCTCTTTTACACATCAGTTTTTTTCACTGTATCATTTTTTACGAATGTTGGATTTCAAAGTTTTTTCCAGATCCTGTCCAAGCGCTAATTCTGGAAAGTTTTGAATACAGTAATCTTTTATATTTTTAGCGATATCAGAAAAACCATCTCCAAAATCAGAAAGATTTTTCACCAGATCATAATTCATCTGGTCTATACTAAAATAATCATGAACCAGATTATTTCGTTTCGTTAAAATATCTACGGCTTTTTTTCATTTTCTGTTTTCGGAATGCCTCTCTTAAAGTATTGGCGTACATAATACCGGAGAGATTCTTCGTATGCCGTTCCTTTTTCCGCTATTTCGATAAATGCCATAATGTCACGGAACGCCTGGGAAATATGATTGATCCGGCTGTTTATAGATTCCAGCAGATCGTCCTTCAACCGTTCATCATCACATCTGCAATAGCGGTCAAAGCTTTCCAGCATCCGGCTCTGATGGATGATCACAAGGTTATTGTATACTGTTTTTTCAACACTTTCCGGTTTTATCTGCACATGAAACCCCAGCTCCTGGATCTCATTCGGAATGTCTACCATGCGCCCGTTCCTCCTCTTTTTCTAATCTTGCTTTATTGATCAGATAATCCCATCTCAAATATTTTTTTCTGATCTCCTGGCGTTCCAGATACCGCTGATAATTTCTCGTGATGACATACAATTCATCCCGCAATGCTTTTGGATAATAATCTGTCATGGGGAAGGCGTTCAAGATACCTGTTGCGAAGATATAACCTTCCGGCATGTAAGAATATTCCAGAATATCACACGGCAGTTGCTCCTGTTCGAAAAATTGGCTGCAGAAATCATAAATATCGCAGCGCTTCAAAAAATCATTACAATATATGATCAGATCAATATCACTGATTCCAGGTTTGAAATCCCGGCGTATAAAGCTGCCGAATACATATACATTGTAATCACTTTCATCAGGAAACGCCTGAATCAGTTCTGATTGAAAACGTACCAGAAGTTCCCGCCGTTTCTCCCAGGAATCCAGTTTCATTCTATCACCTCGCCGCAGTCCAGTTCCTATTAATATTGTGCCTGTTTTACGAAAGGATGTCAATAGAAAAAACTAAAGGTCAGAAATTTGGAAAAAAAGCCGTTTTTGTTCATGCATGCAAAAAATCGTGTACTATATCCAAAGGAAACAATACCAGGTCTGATAAAGGATTCTGGAACTGGACAGAGTGCCGGTACAGGAATATTACAGTGCATCTCTGATGGCAGGGATATCGGGGGTGGCTTTGGCTCTGTGCGGGGGAGATGGGGAGCTGCTACAGTTCTAAAGAGTTTTGGATACATCGAGAGGGTAGGATCGAATAAGTCAGGATATTGGAATGCAATAAAGTAAGTCCCTTACAAAAAAAGCTGCCCTACCGCCGGCAGCTTTTTTTGTTCGATCAGATATCTTCAGTCCTTCTTCATCTTCATCCTTTTGATGACCTTCAGCCGTGTAAATTCTTCTCTGTCCTTTTCCTCCAATGCATTCGTGATGCTGCTGACCAGCTCAGTATACATGGGGATCGTGATGTTCTGCAGCGCGTTGGCGCGCTTCTGTGTCTTTTTGATATTGGAAGCCAGCCGGTAGGCCGCATTTTCCACCATGGACAGCTTTACGGTCAGATCCTTTACCTTCTGGAATGCCTTGGTCGCCTGATCAATGGATTCCCGGGTGGTACTGAATGCGTACGTGGGCAGGTCATGGACCGGGGTGTACTTCACATGGGGAATCTCGGTTCCCATGATGCTTCGGGTACGGATCGAAATGGAATTTTCGATCGGAACCGTATAGGCGAGCTGAGAGACCATATTGATCCCGTGCTCGATATTGGCACGCTGCAGGCACTGGTAGGCATAGGTAAAGGTGCTGTCGATCTCATCCTGGATATCCCGGGCTTCGTCGATCAGCGACATCAGCTCGCGGATCAGGATATTCCGCTTCTTATCCATCAGGTCATAGCCCTGTCTTGCAAGCGCCAGTGAGTTCTTCGCCAGCATCAGATTTCCTTTGGTTGGAAATGTTCGTGGATCCATAGGGCACAGCCTCCTTTACTCGTCTTCCTCCGGCATTGGCTTGTAGTATTTATCCAGGATCTTCGTGTCCACACGGTCCAGTTCTTCCCTGGGAAGGCGGCCCAACAGCTCCCAGCCAAGATCCAGAGTCGCTTCCATGCTCCGGTTTTCGTTCACGCCCTGCCCGATGTAGCGGGTTTCAAAATCCTTTCCGAATGCCAGGTATTTCTTGTCTGTAGGCGACAGCTCGTCTTCGCCGATTACAGAGGCCAGATTCCGGGCGTCACCTACCTTCGCATAAGCGGAGAACAGCTGGTTGGCCAGATCCTGGTGGTCCTCCCTGGTGTAGCCGGCCCCGATGCCGTCCTTCATCAGACGGGACAGGGAAGGCAGGATATTGATGGGCGGATAGATGGACTGCCCGTGGAGCGTCCGATCCAGTACGATCTGCCCCTCCGTGATGTACCCGGTCAGATCCGGGATCGGATGGGTGATATCGTCATTGGGCATGGTCAGGATGGGCAGCTGTGTTACGGAGCCGCTCACGCCCTGGACGATGCCGGCGCGCTCATACAGGGTCGCCAGCTCACTGTACAGATATCCCGGGTATCCCTTTCGGCTTGGGATCTCTCCCTTGGAGGAGGACACCTCACGCATGGCCTCGGCAAAGGAGGTCATATCCGTCAGGATGACCAGGATATGCATATTTTCTTCAAATGCCAGATACTCCGCAACCGTCAGCGCCACCTTGGGCGTGATCAGACGTTCCACCACCGGGTCATTTGCCATATTCAGGAACATGGCTACATGATCGGCCACGCCGCTGTCCTCGAAGGCACGACGGAAGAAATCTGCCACATCATGCTTGACGCCCATAGCGGCAAATACGATGGCGAACTGTTCGTCCGACCCCTCTCCCAGGGAGGCCTGCTTTACGATCTGCGCCGCAAGCTGGTCGTGGGGAAGGCCGTTTCCGGAGAAGATCGGCAGCTTCTGGCCGCGGATCAGGGTGGTTAGTCCGTCGATGGCGGAGATTCCGGTATGGATATAGTTTCTTGGATATTCCCGTTTTACCGGGTTCAGGGGCAGGCCGTTCACATCCCGCCGCAGAGCGGAGGTGATGGGGCCCAGGTCATCGATGGGCTGGCCGATGCCGTTAAAAGTACGTCCCAGCATATCCGGGGAGAGCGTGATCTCCATCGGATGCCCGGTAAGCCGGGTGTGGGTATTTTTCAGGGACATATTTTCAGAACCCTCGAATACCTGGATGACCGCGCGGTCCTCGTAGATCTCCACGATACGCCCGATCTTGCGCTCCTTGCCGCCGATCACAAATTCCACGATCTCGTCATAGAACGCACCCTGCACGCCCTCCAGGACGATCAGAGGGCCGTTGATACTGCTTAAGCCTAAATATTCAATTGACATGGCATCATTCCCTCCTTATGCATTCTTTTCCAGGACGCGCTGGTAAAATTCGTCGATATCGCGATGGTACTGAGTGAACATTTCCAGGCGGTCATTGGGTACATCATACTTGATGGAAATGACCCGGTCGAAGATGTTCTCCGACTTCAGCACGGACATCGGATGCCCCATGGTCACAAGCGCACGGGACTTTTTATACAGGTACAAAATGGTTTCCATCATCAGGAACTGCTTTTCCATGGACACGCAGGTATCGTCCTTGTGGAAGGCGTTCTGCTGCAGGAATCCCAGACGGATGACACGGGCGATCTCCAGGATCAGCTTCTGGTCGTCGGGAAGCACGTCGCTTCCGATCAGCTTTACGATCTCCAGCAGGCTGCTCTCGGAGTTCAGAAGGGCCATCAGCCGGTTCCGGTAGTCTACGAACTTCGGTGACACCCGGTCCTGATACCAGGGCGCCAGGTCGGTCAGGTATTCGCTGTAGCTGGTGAGCCAGTGGATGGCCGGGAAATGTCTTGCATAGGCCAGGCTCTTATCCAGCCCCCAGAAGCAGCGGACAAATCGTTTGGTGTTCTGGGTGACGGGCTCGGAGAAGTCTCCGCCCTGGGGGGAGACCGCACCGATGATGGTCACGGATCCGTCCGTATCGTTCAGGTTGTGCATCATGCCGGCCCGCTCATAGAATGCGGACAGCTTGGATGCCAGGTAAGCCGGGAAGCCTTCCTCGGCGGGCATCTCCTCCAGACGTCCGGAGAGCTCTCTTAAAGCCTCCGCCCAACGGGAGGTGGAATCCGCCATGATGGCTACGTCATAGCCCATATCCCGGTAATATTCCGCCAGCGTCAGTCCGGTGTAGATGCTGGCCTCACGGGCAGCCACCGGCATGTTGGACGTATTGGCGATCAGGGTGGTCCGGTCCATCAGAGGATTGCCGGACCGGGGGTCGGTCAGCTCGGAGAATTCCTCCAGAACCTGCGTCATCTCATTTCCGCGCTCGCCGCAGCCGATATAGATAATGATATCTGCGTCAGACCACTTTGCGATCTGATGCTGGGACATGGTCTTACCGGTTCCGAATCCGCCGGGAATGGCGGCTGTACCGCCCTTGGCGATGGGAAACATGGTATCAATGATTCGCTGTCCGGTCACCAGCGGAACCGATGCCGGGAAACGGTTGTTGGTGGGTCTTGGCACACGGATGGGCCAGTGCTGGGTCATGGTCAGTTCCTTCGTGGAGCCGTCTGCCAGCTGCAGGGTGACCAGTGTCTCGTCAATGGTATATTCGCCGTCTGAAACGACGCTGATCACGTCTCCCTCCACGTCCGGGGGAACCATACATTTGTGTACGATGGCACGGGTCTCCGGCACCAGGGCAATGATCTCGCCCGGGGTCAGATGATCGCCGACGGAAGCGACGATATGCGCGCGCCACTTTTTCGCGCGGTCCAGAGAATCCACGCTGACACCGCGGGTAATGAATGCGCCGCCTGTCTCGGAAATCTTTTCCAGGGGACGCTCAATCCCGTCGAAGATATTGTTCAGAATGCCGGGAGCCAGGGTCACGGACACGGCGCTTCCGGTCGCAATGACCTGGTCGCCCGGACGGAGCCCGGTGGTTTCCTCATATACCTGGATCGTGGTCATGTCCTTATCCAATGCAATGACCTCGCCTACCAGCTTTTCCTTTCCGACGTATACCATTTCCTGCATATGGAAGCCTGTATTGCCCTTCAGATAGATGACGGGGCCGTTGACACCATAGATTGTTCCGATATTATCCAATTCCGTCACCTCCTGTAAAGATAAATCTGTCATACTCGTTGCGGAGCAGGGTGGAAAATGAGTTGTCGATCAGGATATTGCGATCCCGGATGACAGCCCGTGTCCCGCCGATAAAATCCTCTGAGCTCAACGTCAGCCGTGTGCCGGTTGCCGCCTCCAGTGCGGCCTGCCGCGGCTCGTCAGAGGGATTGATATAGATGGTCATCTCTTCGCCCGGGGCAAATGCGGTTGCCTTGCGGATCGATTTGATGAGATAGTCCTCATAGGCGTCTGTCTGCATATATTCTTCCGCCAGCTCATGCGCTTCTTTAAAAATCTTGTCTTTCAGCTCGACCTGTACCTTGCCGGTCTTTCTTTTCAGCTCAAGCTGTGTCCTGGCGTTTGCCTGATTCAGCATATGCCTGGCGTTGGACTGCTCCGCCTTGATACGCGTCTCAGACTGCCAGCGCATTTCCTCTTTATGGTCCTTCAATACCTTTTCCAGGGCTTCGCGGTAGTTGTCAATGATCGCATTGCCTTCCGCCCGCGCCTCTTCCATGGAGGATGCCTGTAAATGTGAGAGTTTTTCTTCCAGAGTCAAGAGGGGTACCTCCTTTTATATATGTTCTTGCTGCTGCCGTTTGGGGCCCCTGCCGTGTATTCACAGGGAACCGGCTGTTTACTGTGAGCATCCGGCCGGGGTGCTCACAGTAACACAAACGGCTCGCTTATAGCTTTAGTCCGATTGCTTCGGTTACATAGGATGTGATAAAGTCTTTCTTACGGCCGGTTCCGTGCCTGTCAGGAATCTCGATCAGCAGGGGCATCTGCCGTTCCAGACGGAACTGGTCCAGGATCTCGGGAAATTCCTGCCCGAACTTTTCCGTCAGAAGAACGATGCCGATGGATTTATCCGTCAATGTTTTTTCCAGTGCCTCCCGGAGCTCGTCGCGTTCATGCACCACGACGCCGTCCACGCCTGCCAGACGCATTCCTGTATAGGTATCGACATTATCACTGATCAGATACATCTTCATCTTACAGACTTCCCAGGATCATGAAGGAGATGATCAGTCCGTACAGACATACACCTTCTGCCAGACCTACGAAGATCAGGGACTTACCAAGAACACTGGAATCCTCGCTGATCGCGCCCAGCGCCGCGCTTGCCGCGCTTGCTACGGCGATACCGCCGCCGATACAGGATAAACCGGTAACCAGTGCGGCTGCGATATAGCCAAGGCCCGTTGCCATAGCTGCCTGAGATGCCGCGTCCTCTGCCGCGTGTACCTGCGGGCCGCCCAGCAGCATGATGGACGCGATGGCAAATGCTCCGAAGAAAAAGAAGGCATTGACTCCGATGGCTGTCTTATAGCGGTTCTTGTTCTTTTCCCCGATCAGATAATATCCGAAAGGAATGATGATGCTCAGGATCAATGCAGCGATAAATACGATTTTTGTTGCGGTTGTCATAATAAAATCCTCCTAAATATCAAATAAATTTTTTAATGTGTATTTTTCTTTTTGCTTGTCTTTGTATATGGATCAAATGCACGTCCGGAACCTTTGTAGAACCGGCTGAACATCTCATAATATTCCAGTCGGAGCACCTGGATTCCGACGATCAGTCCTTCCATGCCGCATACGAACAGGTTGCCAAGGATCACAACGATCCAGTTGGGATTGCCTTTTTCCACGCCTGCCAGCATCAGGACGACCTCCATCATGGCCGCGTGGCTCACTGCAAACGCGCCGATACGCACGAAGGAGAGGGTGTTGGAAAAGTAGCTCAGCATCGTCTCGAACAATTCGAAGAAGCCCTGTACCAGGAACATGGCCTTGCTCTCTTCCATTTTTTCCGCCCGCTTCTCGATCTTTTTGGTCAGGGGTTCCTTGAACAGGATCACAAGCAGCGGCACTCCGAACATCACAGCCATGACGATACCGCCCGGTGTCTTGTGTCCGGTCATGAATAATACAATGGTCACAACAATGGACGCATAAAATACGAGTCCTGCCACGCCGTTCACGTCAAACCAGGCATCGCCCAGATCATGGCACCGGAACGCGTTGATGATATGCAGGATCATGGCCAGTATGATGATCCCCATACCAAAGGCGACGGCGACAACGAATACGGTGTTCAGCTTGCCGACGAAGGGCAGCATGGTCATATGCTCAATGGGCCTCAGCCAGACCGCGTCAATGATATCTTCAAATCCGAAGATGCTTCCGAACATAAAACCGAATATCGTGGAAAAGATACCTGCCGTGGCCACGATACCTGCCAGCGGGATCCTTTTGAACCAGTACAGCAGTCCGCCTCCGATGAGCAGCAGAAGCCCCTGGCCCACATCTCCGAACATGGCGCCAAAGATAAAGGAATAGGTCAGGCCCACAAACACCGTCGGGTCCATCTCATCATGGGACGGAAGCCCGTACATCTGGACATACATCTCAAAGGGCTTGAACAGCTTCGGATTTTTCAGCTTGGTCGGCGGCGCGCCGAAGTGGGTCTCACGGTCGTCTACGACTACAACAAAGACCTTGTCGTCGTTTGCGATATCCTTCTGGAACTTTTCCAGATCCCCCTCGGACATCCATCCGCACAGGATATAGTAGTCTTCCTGATTGTCCTCCATCCGTGCGGCCATCTTGCGGACATCAAAGTTATTGGACAGCTCTTCCAGACGCTTTTTCGCTGCCACAAGCTGGGGTGCCCGCGCGGAAAGCAGCTGCGCGGCTTCCTTTTCCAGCTCTTCGATCTGGTTCATATTTTTGCTGACCTCACGCTGCAGCTTGTGGTAGGCATCAGCCGGAGTTCCCTCAAAGTTATCCGTCAGCGTGATCCGTTCAAAGTGCAGGGAACGGAAAATGGCATCGGACTTCTGCGCGTCCCTGGGAGAGACGAAGTAGGCGCCGTATACATAGCTTTCATCCCGTTCACCTTCCACGAAGATGGACTCCAGGTCCTCCATCAGATATTTCTGCATCTTATAATAATATTCTACCGGGATCTTTCCGAAGCGGTAGGTAATGTACTTGTAGTTCAGCACCTCGCTCAGATTACAGTCCAGCGGCCGGAAAGGAGCGATGACCAGCTGGCGGTTATGAAGCTCTTCGATCTTCTTTTTTAACTTTTCTTTTTTCTCCTGCAGGCTTTGATAGTCCGTGCTTGTATTTCGGATCAGCTCAAACATGCCGTCCAGTCCCAGCTTGGTGTCCGGTGTGATCTGGTCCGGGTCTTCCAAAAGGGCGGTAAACTGTTCTGCCTGTCCCAATGCCTCCCGGTACGGATTGATCTCCATAAAGGGCCTCAGATTATCGACGGTCTTCAGCTCGGAAAGCGCGGATTCCAGCTGGATCTCGTACTTGGAGAGATAGAGATCAATCACGCGGTCGATATCATCGCGGGGGCCGGAGATATTGATGAATTTCATTTTTACAATCATTGCGTCTTACCTCCAATATAAGCCAGCGTCTCACTGGATGATAAGCCGTAGCGGATACATTCCAGGGCGGTCGTCAGCTTTCGTAGTTCTTCCTCTTTTAAAAACAGATAAGTAGTGATCGCGGCGATGGAATACGGGTTCTGCCGCCGTTCCCCCCTGTACAGGCGGTCCAGGCATTCGGAGTACATCTGCTCGATGGTAAGCTTCTGCCCGAAGTCATAATGCCGCGCGTAGGATGTCTTCCGGAGCAATGCCTCATATTCCTCGATGCCTGGGGCCTCGATCATCTCCTTGATCCCCTCGGCCGATACCTTGTAGTGGATCGGGACGAGAAGGGTGTAGATGTTGGCGGGTTCCATATTGTAATACTTTTTGGCCCTGTAGATCCACTGCAGATTCAGCAGGTCGATCTTGGAACCGCATATTTTTGTATAGAACGCCAGCTCTTTTTTTCGTAATATTTTTTTTCGCTTTTTCCACAGTGTGGAAAGATTGTATTGGCTCAGTGTCAGGTCGTAATCATAGAGCGTGACCGCCGGATTGTCCAAAAGCCTGTGCAGAGGCTCATAGTACTCGGTATCCTTCAGAT
The DNA here is from genome assembly GCA_910573785.1 of Lachnospiraceae bacterium. Classification (GTDB taxonomy): domain Bacteria; phylum Bacillota; class Clostridia; order Lachnospirales; family Lachnospiraceae; genus Schaedlerella. Next base: position 161,701 of record CAJSZT010000005.1, read on the forward strand.
TTTCGATCAGCTCATTGGTGGTCCTTGAGGTGATCAGCTTCTCGATGGAGATCTGGGTATACCGGTCAAAAAACTCCTTTTTGTAGTTCAGGTCAAAGGGCTCGGCATAGCGGTTAATCACGATACGCAGGCAGTAGTTGATCAGATCGATCTCGTAGCGCTTCACGTAAAGTGAAAGAAATTCCCGCTGCTTTAACCCACAGAAGCGGTAGATCTTGGAGTATTCGTGGTAAAGCTGCCGGGTCAATATCTTTTCGATATCGCCGCGGTGCAGCCGGCTTTCGTCCAGCAGATTCAATACGTAGGCGTAGGAGGAATTATCGCGCAGATAATTGACTGCGTCCGGTACGCTCTGCAGTGAGGCGATCTCTTCAAAATTCTCCGTTGTCAGAAGCCTTGCTTCCATGGCTTTCAGCTTGGTTACGATTCCACTGTAGGCTAGTAGATTTCCCATGCTTTTATACCTCTGTGATCCGTTTTAAAATTGTCTGTGCATACCATGTGTGCCGTTCCTCGTATTCCTTTTCGAGAGCAGCGATGGTATCGTTGCGGCCGCCGATCTGCGCCTTTAACAGCGCGCTGGTCTTCTCGGCAAGGTCATGCTGGATCTCCAGGATTTTTTGGTTCGTCCTCGTTTCCAAATCCGTGTCAAAGCGGTTTCGCTTTTCGCGGTACTCGTGGTCGAGGATTTCCTTTTGCGCTTCCGCATGCTCAACAATTGCAGAAGCGGCAGATTCTATCTCAGATAGCTTTTTTACAATAGATTCCATAGTAGCCTCCCCATGTAGTTTGTGAGTGTGAAAAAGTTTATAGTTTCTTTCTTGTTTTTTCATTATTATCATACTCTTTTTTTCGAAAAAAGCAATGTTATTTTTTACAAGGTTAAACAGAATTTTAAATTCTTTTTTGTTTAAAATGCGAAAAGATATTTTAATAGGTAGAAACAGGGGCGGGAAGAATTGTGGTTTTGGGGAGGGGATGGTATAATAGATTCCGTCCCAAAATGATTCAGATTGTGTCGGGATGGCAGCCTGCTCCAAGAAGCGAAAGAGCTGTCGATGATAAGAGAAGGAGAAATGCTATGAGACTTCGAAATATACCCCATGCGGACAGTGTGGTGCAGTCCCATGAGGCTGTGATTATGGACGCGGAGAGCCGGAGGGGCCGCTGGCAGCAGGTGTTTGGGAATGACCGTCCCATTCGGATTGAGATCGGTATGGGAAAAGGGCGGTTTTTGCTGGGAATGGCACAGGAGCATCCGGAGATCAATTATATAGGAATGGAACGGTATTCCAGCGTGCTTCTGCGGGCGCTTGAAAAATATGACAGATACGGACAGAAGGGAGCGTGTGAGGAACCGAAAGAGTCTGACGGAAAAGGCTTCCATGCCCTGGACAATGTACGCTTCCTTTGTATGGATGCCTGTGAGCTGGAACAGGTCTTTGCGCCCAGAGAGGTGGACAGGATCTATCTGAATTTTTCAGATCCATGGCCCAAGGCGCGGCATGCGCGGCGGCGTCTCACCTCATCCGGTTTTCTGGAAAGATACGCCCGGGTGCTTGTGCCAGGCGGAGAGCTGGAATTTAAGACGGATAACAGGGCGCTCTTTGACTTTTCGCTGGATCAGGTGGAAGGAACGGCCGGATGGGAGCTGAAAATGCATACACGGGATCTGCATCATAATGAAGTGATGAACGCGGGAAATATCATGACGGAGTATGAAGAAAAATTTTCTGCAATGGGGAACCCGATCTTTAAGCTGATCGCTGCCGTAAGCTGCTGATATCGGATGCATAAAGTGAGGAATGGATGCATTTAATAAGTATCGGGAATGAATTTGCAAAGTTACGGATCCGCGCTTTCCTGCATATAATAAGCATGGGAAGAAAATTTTATTAGAAGTGGGAAGGGATGTGGATGAAAAGAAGAAAAGGATGGCAGAACTGCATTTGCGAAAAGCTGTACTGCAGGCCGGAGTGGAACCGGAAGCTGATGTGCCTGAAACGCTCGCTTGACGAGGTTTACAGGATCTTGAATATGGACAGCTGCCATGGAAGCTGAGAGGAAAAAGCAGGTGATGTCGATGAAAATAAGAGTGACCTCAGAAAATTACCGGCAGGAGGTCCTGGAGTCAGACATACCGGTCCTTGTAGAGTTTTTTGCCGACTGGTGCTCAAAATGCGCCATGATGGAGGACACGGTGGATCTGGCTGCCGCAAACTGCGGAGGCTGCTTCAAGGTCTGCCAGATCGAGATCGAGGATTCGGCGGACTTAGCGGAGCAGTTCCAGGTAGAGATCGTGCCGACCTTTGTCATATTCCGGAACGGAGAGCCGGTATCGGCCGCGGCCGGGGTTCTGAACCGGGAGGTGGTCCTGGATATGATACGGGACGAGATTGGACTGGAAATTTCCGGGTGAGCTGGAAAAAATTATTCTGTGTTTTTTTCGTGACCTCCGGCAATATGGGTTGACAAATATTTTCAAAATGTTAAGATGTATTATGTATGAGCTATATGCTGACAGAGGGTTCACGCCCGGGCAGGGCGTGGACCATAACTATAAATTTATACGGCAGAAAGAAGGGGAACAGACATGGGTGAATGGAAAAACCGATTCAGACGCGGTATGGTCATGGCTCTAACGCTTGCTGTGGCCGGCGGCGGAACGGCTTCCGCAGTTTCATCAATGCCAGGGGGAGAGCTTCCCGGTAATGAGGATGCGCTGGTCGGGGTATCGCTGGAGGATATCGAGGATGCCGTGCAGGGCGAGAGGAACGTCTCCCAGGAACGCTCGGAAGCTGTGGCATACTCTGCGGACGGGAAGGGCTTAAAGAGTGCGGACGCGGCGATCTATAATGCGCTCAAGCTTTCGATAGGGGAAGTGGCAAGGGGAGAAGAGACTTCGACTGCGTTTGCGCTGAAGACAAGGTATTCCGCTTCGACTCTGGCACAGGTGGATGTCAACACGATCGTGACATACCTTCTGAATGACTGTCCGTTCGACCTCTACTGGCATGACAAGACCAAGACGATCGAGAACGGCAAAGAGACTGACGGTGTTTACTGCAAATACTATGACGACGGGACGATCGTGTTCAGCTTCAAGGTTTCCGCGCCTTACCGGGTGAGCGACGCGGAGCTTTATAAGGTGAACAGCGCATATATGGGCACGGTGGACGCGGCGAGGCAGAAGGCCCAGTCCATTGTGGATACGAACCAGAACTGTACGGATTATGACAAGCTGCTGAACTACCGCAACGCGATCTGCGATCTGGTCACCTATGATTATGAGGCTCAGCAGAGTCCGCTCTATGGGAATTCCTACCAGGTGATCAATGTATTTGATGATGATATGTACTCGAATGTGGTATGCGAGGGCTATGCGAAGGCGTTTCAATATCTGTGCGACCTGTCGGACTTTGATAACGACGTGGAATGCCATACGGTGACCGGTGTCACGGACGCGGGTGCGGGGGCCGGCGAACATATGTGGAACATTGTCAAGGTCGGCGGCAGTGACGGCGAGAGCTATCTGGTGGATGTGACCAACTGTGACGCGGGGACGATCGGTGAAGGCACCGGACTGTTCATGACGGATGAGCTGTCAGGCAGTGTGGATTCCGGTTATACATATAACAATGGGTGGTCGTCGATCACATACCAGTACGGCGGCGAATCGAGAAAGGTATACGGCAGTCAGATCCTTTCTCTGGCAAATGAAGATAATAATGAGGAAGCGAAGCTCTTTGTGAAGGGCAGCGGCAGCACCGAAACACCGGATCAGGAGGATCCGGAAGGGATCATGAGGGTGGATGTGCCGGAAGACGAAGAGGAAGAAAAGACGCCGGGGCAGTCCGACGAAGTGAAGACAGAGGGTGAAGATAAGGAGAAGACGACGGAAACTGCGTCGGAGTTTAAGTTTAATGTCACGGAACCGGTGGAAAAGGTTTACGGGGATGATTCCTTTATAGAAGCTGTGGCCGGTTATGAGGAAAGCAATAAAGTCAAGTATTCCAGCAGCGATACAACGGTTGCAACGGTAAGCAAACGCGGAAAGGTGACGATACAGGGAGCGGGTACGGCTGTGATCACGGCGGAAAGTACCGGCGGAGATAAAGCTTCTTATACGCTGAATGTCGGCAAGAAACAGCTGGTTTGGGATACAAGCGGGCTGTACGCGATAGACCGGGCAGACCGGATTACGGACAAGAATGCGACGCTTTACGGAGAGATCAAGCTGGAAGGAATCCTGCCAAATGACAAGGACCGAAATTCCGAGTTCAGCTTTGGCAGTGAAAATCTGACCGGCACATATTCGGAAATCGTGCCGGGAAGGCAGACGGTGACCCTGAACTGGAAGAAAGACAAGGAGGTTCGCCTGAGCAAGAGCGAGAAGGCTGATAATTATGAGATGCCCGAGAAGCTTCCGGAGCTGAACGGTAAGATCACATCCATCACCAGGCTTCCGGATCCGCAGATTGAGACTTCGGAGCCGGAAGACGGGTTAAAGTATAAGCTGGAGATGGAAGACGGCGTTTCTTCGGTGCCTGAGACGTTGCAGAAGGACAGGAATCTGAACACACCGCCGAAGATTGAGTCGGCGCTGAGGGAGGATCTCAGCCAGGAAGGGATTCCGGAAGAAAACGTTGCGGTTTATGATGTATCGCTGTATTGGCAGGACAAGGCAACGGATCCGGCGGAGAGCGAAGACGAAGAGAGCCTGAGTGAGGACGGCGCGGACGAGGAGAATGCAGATGCAGGAAGCCTGAGTGATGAGAGTGCTTCCGATTGGGTCAAAGTGACGGATGAAACCTTCCCGGAGGGAGGACTGACGGTTACGCTGCCGTATCCGGGCGGTATGCCGAGAAATGTGAAGGATATTGTTATAAGCCATATGTTTGTGGAAGATATGTATACATCTTCACCGGGAGAGATTGAGCATCCGGCGGATATCGAGGAAACGGTAGACGGAATCAAGTTCACGGTATATGGATTGTCTCCGATCGCCATCGGGTGGTCCTCAGAGACGACAGATACACCGAAACAGAATCCTCAGGATACGACAACTTCCGGAACGACAGGTTCGCAGAATAACCAAAATAACAATAATCAGAACAACCAGACCAATACGAATAACCAGACGAACACCAATACGAATACGAACAGGAGTCCTGTGACCGGTGACACGATGCAGATCCTGATCTATGCGGTTCTCGTCATTCTGTGCGGCGCGACGATAAAAGGGATACAGGTTTTACGCCGTACCGGAAAGAAGAACGAAAGGTGATTTTGACAGGTTCGGGCGAATAGGATGGCAGATTCAAAAATCCCCGCGGTTTCCGCGGGGATTTTTTTCTAAAGACAAGCAGGAAACTTTTGGCGAAAGGAAAACAGAATTGGAGTGGGTCATATGCCAGAAACAGCCATTTTGTGCATGTCCCGACAGGGAATTCAGAGGGATTTCAACGAACTGTTACAAATAATTTAGAAAAATTTCAAAAAAATAAAAAAAGTACTTGATTTTTTTGTCATCATCGGATATAATAATTTTTGTGCTGTTGAGGAAACAGTACAAGATAAGAAAAATCACATATATGCGCGATTAGCTCAGTTGGAAGAGCACCTGACTCTTAATCAGGGTGTCCAGGGTTCGAGCCCCTGATCGCGCAGTAGAAATCACTGTTTTTGCAGACAATAGAAGCTGTGGGGACGGTGGTTTTTTTTACCCAAGAGCCTTGAAAACACTGGGGTGGTGAGAGAGCGAAGTAAAATGCTCAGGAAAAATCCAGAAGGGATAGAAAGGAATGATACGGCAGGAATTTTTTGGGGGAATCCGGATGCTGCCGCCAAAATGGCCGCCGAAGAAATCCAGAATACGATATTGCGTTCGTATATACAGAAAAAAAGCCTTGGAAACATCAAGTTCCCAGGCTTTTTTGAGAGGCGCAGACCGGATTTGAACCGGTGAATCAGGGTGTTGCAGACCCACGCCTTACCACTTGGCTACTGCGCCTTAATATAAAATATGCAATTGTCTCATAAACGTGCATCAATGACTCCGACGGGAATCGAACCCGTGTTACCGCCGTGAAAGGGCGATGTCTTAACCGCTTGACCACGGAGCCTTAATCATAAACAACCGCCGCCTTCATGGTGACCGATAATTATACTAGCACATAATCACCTGTTTTGCAAGCATTTTATTTATTTAATTTTGGATTTTTTTTGTGAGGCAGGTTTTCCGCTTGAATTCATGCGATTTTCAGGACAAAAATTTTTTACTTTACAGTCTTTTTCTGTTATAATGAATTGCGCCGATGCGCAAGCAGGTCATCAATTTCTTAGCAGAAATTGGTGACAAATTATAATGAATTGCGCCGATGCGCAAGCAGGTCATCAATTTCCTGGCGGAAATTGGTGACAAATTATTACGAGGAGGGACACATGCAGAGGATTTTGATTGTGGAGGACGATGCGGAGAATAATCAGATCATCCGGGATTATCTGGAGGGGCATGGATATTCCTGCGCACAGGCCTATTCTGGCAGCGAGGGGAAGCTTCTGTTTTTGATGGAAAACTTTGATCTGGTGCTCCTGGATCTGATGCTTCCCGGGATTCCGGGGGAGGAGCTGGTCTCCCTGTTTTCCAAAACCGTTCCGGTCATCGTACTGTCCGCGAAGAGCGGACTGGACAGCAAGGTAGATGTGCTGTCTGCCGGGGCGGAGGATTATATCTGCAAGCCCTTTGACCTGCCGGAGCTTCTCGTGCGGATCCAGATCCGCCTGCGCAGCCGGAACCGGGACCGGAATGGGACAGAAGCGGGAGCGGCGGCAGCAGAGCAGAGGAAAAAAGCGTCCGGGAAGGAAGGCGCGGAATATGAGCGGCATGCTTACACCTACCGGGACTGGACACTGAATCCGGATACCTGGGAAATGACGGCAGACGGGCAGCTGGTGGAGCTGACCAGACATGAATTTCTGATCATGGAGCTGCTGATCCGCAATCCGCGGCGTGTCTTTACCAAACAGATGATCTACGAATACGCGTGGGGAGAGGAGTATCTTGCCGAGGACAAAACGATCAACGTACATATCAGCAATATCCGTTCCAAACTAAAAAAGAGCGGTACGGATTCCTACATCCAGACGGTGTGGGGAATGGGCTTTAAACTTTCTTAAACTTTTCTGAGCACTTTTTAAAACCTGGAGGATTATACTTGCTTTTGTAAGGAATCAGTATAGCGGAAGGGAGAAGCATTGATGAAGGAGCAGGAAAAGGGGCTGGCCGTGGAAGCGGTCTGCCTGACGAAAATGTATCAGAAAAAGGCCGCGGTGAATCGGCTTGACATGTCTGTACGGGAGGGAGAGATCTACGGATTTATCGGCAAAAACGGGGCTGGAAAATCGACCACTATGAAAATGCTCTGCGGGCTTGCAAGACCTGCGGAAGGAGAGATCCGCCTTTTCGGAAAGCCGGTTAGCGATCCGGCAGTCCGCAGGCGGATGGGCGTGCTGATCGAGGCGCCGGGACTGTACCCCAATATGACGGCAAGGCAGAACGCGGTGATGAAGGCAAGGTGTATGGGCCTTGCGGATGAAAGGAGCGTGGATGAAGCACTGCTCCTGGCAGGGCTTGCGGATACCGGGAAAAAGAAGGTAAAGCATTTTTCCATGGGGATGAAGCAGAGACTGGGAGTTGCGCTGGCAATGCTGGGGAATCCGGATCTCCTGATCCTGGATGAACCCATCAACGGCCTGGACCCGGAGGGAATCCGAGAACTGCGCCGGCTCGTGCTGCGGCTCCATGAGACGGGAAAGACCATTTTGATCAGTTCCCACATCCTGGGGGAATTGAGCAAGATCTCCACTGTCTACGGGATCATCAAGGACGGGCAGATGATCGAGCAGATCACCAGTGAGGCTCTAGAAGAAAAATGCATGGACTATTTTCAGATTGAGGCAGATGACGTCAGCCGGGCCCTGGTATTGATCGGGGAGGCATTTCCGAAGGTCCGGGCAGAGGTGGCAGACAGCCGCCTGGTACGCGTCTATGGGCTGTCAGAAGGGGCGGGACTGATCCGGCTCCTGGTAGAAAAACAGGTTCAGGTGTATGCTTCGGGTTTCCACCATATGGACCTGGAGGAATATTTTATCAGCCGTATGGAAGGGGGAAGGGCAGATGTTTAATTTATTTCGTATGGATCTGTACAGGATGAAACGAAGCAGATCGGTGTATGTCTGCCTGGGGCTGCTGCTCCTGGCATCTGCCTTTGTATATACCATGATGTGGCTGCTGGCTGTGCCCCAGGGACAGGAGACGGCGATCCGCATCGGGATGCTCACGGCTGCAGAGGCGCAGGATTATCAGATGATACTGGATGGTGTGGATACGCTGGAGATGTTCCGGCAGATCAGCCTGGACGGCGGAGCGTATTGCGCGATATTCGGGATCTGCGTGATCCTGTTTGTATGCATGGACTATAAGAGCGGTTTTGTGAAAAATATCATGGCACTCTACCAGAACCGCTGGATATATGTGGGGAGCAAACTTTTGGCGGCAGCGACCCTGAATATTCTGTATCTGCTCCTGAACTATCTGTTTGTATTGCTCCTGAATGGTTTGTTTGGAAAGATGATTCCCTGGGCAGATCTGAGAGATGTGTTGTTTTATATGGCCTGGATATGGCTTTTGACCACGGCATTTGCAGGGCTCCTGCTCCTGATCTGTGTGTGCGCCCGGAGCACTGCGGCAGGGGTGCTTGCGGCTATCCTGCTGGGAAGCGGGACGATTGTGGATATTCTGAATCAGATCTTCGCCCTCTTCCATCTGGGAGACTGGATGAAATACAGCATTTATATGACAATCTCTGCGGGGCCGTCCAAGTATACGTCCCTGCAGGATCTGCGGGTGTTCGCTCTGGGCGCGGGATTCCTGATCCTGTATTCTCTGCTTGCAGGGATCGTGCTGCAAAAGCGGGATATCTGACCGGATTCGCCTGCAGCAATCTGTGAAGGGAGGCGTTTTGTTATGATCGCTGCACTGATAATATTCATGATCCTGTGCGTGTGGCTTCTGGCGCGGTATATCCGCAGTATTCTGGAGCTTCGTTCGATCTGTGGACAACTGGAGGAAATGGAACGGGGAAGCCATATGGAGCTGGGAGTGTACAGCCGCCGGAGAGAAGTGCTGAAGCTGTGCAGAACCTTGAACAGACTGCAGAGGAAGCAGGAGCGGGACCGGATTCTATATGAAAAGGCGGAAAAACAGCTCAAGCGGAATATTACCGCCCTGGCCCACGATATCCGGACTCCCCTTGCCGGAGCTTCCGGTTATGTACAGCTTGCCGGGGAATGCAGGGAGGAGGACAGGAGGGCATATTATCTGCAGGCTGCGCAGGGCAGGCTGAAAGAACTTGGAGACATGCTGGAGGAACTTTTTCTGTTTACAAAACTGACCGGCGGTGATTTTGAACTGTCGGTTCAGGAGGTGCAGGTGCTTCCCCTGCTCAGCGACTGTCTGGTGGGGATGTATCAGCAGTTTGAGGAAAAGGGGATCTCGCCGGAGGTTCTGTTTACATCAGAGGAACTCCGCGTATGGGCGGATGAAGAATGTCTGAGACGCATTTTCCATAACCTGATCCGCAACGCCCTGTTGCATGGTACGGGAAATCTCGTGATCACTCAAAATAGCCGGCGCCTGATTTTCGAAAATACCGTATCGGAAACCAGCAGGCCGGATCCAAAACAGATTTTTGAACGGTTTTATAAGGCAGATTCAGCCCGGAGGAAAGGATCCTCCGGGCTTGGGCTGTTTATCGTAAAAGAACTGATGGAAAGAATGGGCGGGAGCGCGGCGGCGGAGCTGGAAAGGGAAAAACTGCGCGTTATACTGGAATTCTCGAAATAATTTGTGGCTGAAAAAGGATTAAGTGTATTTGAGTCTGGACATTTTTCTTTGGTATGGTATAATATAAACGGGTTTTTATAGATGAATGGACAGATGACCCTAAAGTATTTATTTTTCAGGGCGATATTACATACGCGAAACTGACAGGTCAGAAATCATGGTTATGGAGGATGATTGATTTATGAATGAGAAAAGTAAAAACAAAGAAAGGATTTTGATCGTCGATGATTCTGAGATGAATCGTATGATCCTGGCGGATATGCTGGAGGATCAGTATGAGATTTTAGAAGCGGCGGACGGTGCACAGGGAATTTCAATCCTGCAGCAGATGAGTTCTCAGATTTCACTGGTCCTTCTGGACATTGTGATGCCTGAGATGGACGGATTCGAAGTCCTGGCGGTCATGAATCAAAAGAAGTGGATCGAAGATGTGCCTGTGATCATGATTTCCGCAGAGAGCATGCCTTCCTATGTACAGAGGGCTTATGAGCTGGGCGTTACGGACTATATCAGCCGTCCGTTTGATTCGTTGGTTGTACAGCGAAGGGTGATCAATACCATCATGCTTTACGCAAAGCAGAGGAAGCTCATCAAGATGGTCACGAACCAGATGTTTGAGAAAGAGAAGAATGCCAGCCTTATGGTTACGATCCTGAGCCATATCGTGGAATTCCGGAATGGGGAAAGCGGCCTTCACGTGCTGCATATCCAGACGATTACGGAACTTCTGCTGAAAAGCCTGCTTGGGAAAACGGACAAATATCAACTGTCCCACGAGGATATCAATATGATCACCATGGCCTCTGCGCTGCACGATATCGGTAAGATCGCCATTCCTTCCGAAGTCCTGAACAAGCCGGGACGGTTTACGGCAGAGGAGTACGAGGTGATGAAGACCCACTCCGCAGTGGGCGCCTCCATGCTGAAGGATCTGCCGTTCCATCAGGATGAGCTGCTGGTCAAGGTGGCTTACCAGATCTGCCGGTGGCATCATGAGCGGTATGATGGCCGAGGATATCCGGACGGCCTGAAAGGGGAGGAGATCCCGATCAGCGCCCAGGTTGTTTCCATGGCGGATGTCTACGACGCGCTGACCAGCGAACGGGTGTACAAAAAAGCATTTTCACACGAGACGGCCCTGCAGATGATCCAGAACGGAGAATGCGGTACGTTCAATCCGCTTTTGATAGAATGCCTGCTGGATGTGGCGGACAGCCTTCTGGAAGAGATGAAGGCTGCTTCTCTGACCAGTAAAAATGAGAAGGAGATCCGCAGCATTGTAGACGAGATCCTTCATCATGAAGAGCTGGATGATTCCAACAGCGCGCTGCAGTATCTGGAAGAGGAAAGGATGAAATATCAGTTCTATGCGTCGATTTCGAGAGAGATTCAGTTCGAGTATACGGTTTCCCCGTCCGTGCTGACGCTGACGGAGTGGAGCGCGCAGTGTCTGGGGCTCGACGAGATCACGATGGACCCGCTTAATAAAGAGAAGGTTCTGGAATCTATGAGCAGCCAGGACCGGCAGAACCTTCAGGAGCTTCTTCACAACGCGACGCCGGAAGAGCCGGATGTGCGCTTCAAATGTAAGACAAGTGTGGGCGGAAAGGTACGCGCCCGTGAGATCGTCTGCCGTTCGATCTGGTCTGACGATGAAAAGCCGCAGTATCTCGGCGTGATCGGCAAGGTGCTCGCCGACCATGATGAATAGCAGTTCATGAAAAGGCAGAATCTGACAAAAGTGGTTGGAAGAGGAAGCTTTTATATAAAAGAATTTTTTTAACAAATAGTTTTTTTGGAAGGAGTAATAATAGAGATGACAGTAAAAGAGTGTTATGAACAGATCAATGGAGACTACGAAGGCGTATTTGGCCGCTTCCGCGGAGACGAGAGGATCAAAAAGTTTGCGTTAAAGTTTCTTGCCGACGGAAGCTATGACAGTCTGTGCAGGACCCTGGAGGCCGAAGACTACAGCGAGGCCTTCCGTGCCGCGCATACGTTGAAGGGAGTCAGCCAGAACCTGGGATTCACCGGACTTTATATGGCCAGCGAGACATTGACGGAGATGCTGCGCAGCCATCCGGAGGATTATACTCCCTCCATGCTGGACGGACTGAAAGCAGAATATGAAAAGACATTCGCGGCAGTTCGGAAATTACAGGCAGAATAAAGAGGAATAGTCTATGTACCAAAAAACGAAAAAGAAGCTGTGGGTTAGTTTCTTATGCCTGATCGTGATCTGTATCGTTATTTTTGCATGGATGTACCAGTTCCTGGGTGAAAAAAATGAACAGACAGTCAACGAGATCGGAATGATCTACATGTCAGAGATGAACAGGCAGCTGGAGCAGAAGTATTCCACGATCATTGATCTGCGGAAGTCGCAGGTGGAAGGGATCCTGAAGCGTACCTCTCCGGAAACTGTCAGCTACGATGAGCAGATGCTGGAGGAGATGCGTCTCAATGCCAGTGTCCGCAGTGCCGTATATATGGGCTTTTATACGGAAAACGGAGCGAATGAGGTGATCTACGGAGAGCCGGTGGAGATGGAGAATACGGAGGAGTTCCAGAGATTTCTGAATGGGGAGATTCAGATCACCTCCTGTCTGTCCGCGGACGGGGAAAAGATACTCATTCTGGGGGTGGAAGCGGAATATCCGATGAAAGACGGCGGAAAAAGCGAGCTTCTGGTTGTAGGATTCAGTATGGAGGATCTGGAAAAAGCACTCGTCACACAGGAAGAGAATGCGTTGGTATATACGCATATCATTGAGGAAGACGGAAGCTTTGTCGTAAGAACAGGATATGACGGATGGTCCAACTATTACGACTACATTCAGGACAACATCGGAGAATTCAATGGGAAGACACCGGACGCATATGTGACGGAGCTTCAGAATTCAGTCGGGAGAAATGAACCATTTTCGGAACTGGTAGTCGTGGGGAAGAGCCACAGGCATCTGTATTGTACGCCCCTTCCCGGTTCCGGCTGGTATCTGGTAAGTGTCATGCCCTATGACGCGCTGGACAAGATCATAAGCAGCTTGGGTGAGCGGCGTATCGGGCTTGTATTGGGAGCTTGCGGAACGCTGATATTCGTAGTGCTGATTGTTTTTGCGGTCTATCTGCGTGTGATTCATCAGCAGATGGAAGAGCTGGACAGGGCAAGGAAGGACGCAATCCATGCCAATCAGGCGAAGAGCGAGTTCCTGTCTAACATGAGCCATGATATCCGGACTCCGATGAACGGGATCGTAGGGATGACGGCCATCGCCATGGCGAACATTCAGGATCCGGTCCGGGTTCAGGACTGTCTGAAAAAGGTTACATTATCCAGCAAGCATCTGCTCGGGCTGATCAATGACGTGCTGGATATGTCGAAGATTGAGGACGGCAAGCTGTCTCTGAATATGGACGCCCTTTCCCTGCGCGATACGATGGACAGCATTGTAAATATCGTGCAGCCGCAGATCCACAGCAAGAAGCAGCATTTTGATATTTTTGTGCAGAAGATACAGACGGAGGAGGTATACTGCGACGGAGTGCGCCTGAACCAGGTGCTTCTGAACCTCCTGTCAAATGCAATCAAGTTCACGCCGGAGGACGGCAGGATCAATATCTATCTTTCCCAGGAGGACTCTCCGGCAGGAAAGGACTATGTCAGATGCCATTTCCGGGTAAAGGATACCGGCATCGGAATGTCGCCGGAGTTTGTGGAAAAGGTTTTTGACAGCTTTACCAGAGACGAGGAGCAGGTCCGCAAGATTGAGGGGACTGGCCTTGGAATGGCGATCACGAAGTGCATCGTAGAGGCAATGAAGGGAACCATTGAAGTTCAGAGCAAGCAGAATCAGGGTACGGAATTCCATGTGACGCTGGATCTGGAGAAGGCGGAGACCCGGGTGGAGGATATGCTGCTCCCCGATTGGAATATGCTGGTTGTGGATAATAACGAAGACCTCTGTCAGAGCGCGGTGCATGCTCTCGGTGAGATCGGGGTTAACGCGGAATGGTCAGTGAACGGCAGACAGGCGCTTCGGATGGTGGAGGAACGTCATGCCAGACATGACGATTATCAGGTCATTCTTCTGGACTGGAGGATGCCGGGAATGGACGGGCTGGAGATGACCCGTGAGATCCGCAAGCTCGTGGGAGATGAGATTCCGATCCTGATCGTATCGGCGTATGACTGGAGCGATATCGAGGAAGAAGCGCTTGCGGCGGGGGCGCATGGATTCATTTCCAAGCCGCTGTTCAAGTCGAACCTATATGTCGGCCTCAGTAAATTTGCCGGAGAGACTTCCGCGCCGGAAGAGAAGACCCATGATACCCATAACTTTACAGGAAAGCGCATCCTTCTTGCGGAGGACAACGACCTGAATTGGGAGATCGCGGAGGATCTTTTGCTGGAGGTTGGATTTAAAGTAAACAGGGCGGAGAACGGGCAGATCTGTGTTGAGATGTTCGAACAGTCGGAGATCGGAGAATACGACGTGATCCTGATGGACATCCGGATGCCTGTGAAGAACGGATATGAAGCGGCGAGGGCGATCCGTGCTCTGGACCGTCCAGATGTAAACCTGCCGATCATCGCAATGACGGCGGATGCGTTTTCGGATGATGTACAGCATTGTTTGGACAGCGGCATGAATGCGCATATTGCAAAGCCGATCGATATGGACAAGCTTCTCGTCCAGTTGGAAAAGTATATAGAGTGGGGCGAATCTGCGCAGTAAGACGGACGGCGATATACTGAGCGGCAGATAAAATCTGACGCTCAGTATATTTTTGCCGTCCCTGTTGATTGGAAATAAGAAAGGGAGACGTGCATTTATGGAAATGGTACAGGCACGGGAGCTGATCTATGAATATGAAAAGCGCGACGATGAAGGCAATGTCATCGGCATGAACCGCGCGGTGGACGGGATAGATATTGACATCAGCCCGGGACAGTTTGCTGCAATCCTGGGGCACAACGGTTCGGGAAAGTCCACGCTTGCCAAGCACATGAATGCGATCCTGGTGCCGACCGGCGGAACCATGTGGGTGAACGGAAGGGATACAAAGGATCCGCGGGAGCTGATGCAGGTGCGCCAGTCGGCGGGAATGGTGTTCCAGAATCCGGATAACCAGATCATCGGTACGGTGGTGGAGGAGGATGTAGGGTTTGGGCCTGAGAATCTTGGAGTTCCCACAGATGAGATCTGGAAACGGGTGGAGGACAGTCTGAGAGCAGTAGGAATGCTGGAATACCGGACACATTCTCCCAACAAGCTTTCCGGCGGGCAGAAGCAACGGGTGGCAATTGCAGGGGTGATCGCCATGGAGCCCCAGTGTATCGTATTGGATGAGCCGACCGCAATGCTGGATCCTAACGGAAGGAAGGAAGTCATCCGCACTGTGCAGGAGCTTAGAAAGCGTCGGCATGTGACGGTGATCCTGATCACCCACTATATGGAGGAGGTCATTGACGCGGATCAGGTGTATGTGATGGACAACGGCCATATTGTGATGAACGGAACACCCAGGGAGATATTCAGCCGAGTGGAGGAATTGAAAAAATATCGTCTGGATGTGCCCCAGGCAACCATGCTGGCGGAGGAGCTTAAGAAACGGGGGCTTCCGATTCCCAGAGGGATCCTTCGGAAGGAAGAACTGGTAGAAGCAGTTGCGGGCCTCGCGCGATACGGACGGCAGGAGAACGGATAGACGCGGCGGCGGGACCGCCGCGGATCTGCGGTTTTAGATACCATCGTATGCAGAAAAGCTGCCAGTGGCAGGTTTTCTGTATGAAGCTTGGAAACAGGGGGATATGATGTCGATTCGATTGGAGCATATCAATTATATATACAGTGAAGGTACTGCCTATGAAAAGCACGCATTGAAGGATGTGTCTCTGGAGATCCCCCAGGGGCAGTTTGTGGGCGTGATCGGGCATACCGGTTCCGGGAAGTCCACGCTGATCCAGCATTTGAACGGATTGATCCGGGCATCCTCGGGGACACTCTACTATGAAGAAAAAAATGTCTATGACAGCGGATATCCGATGAAGGAGCTGCGTAGCCAGGTGGGTCTGGTCTTTCAATATCCAGAGCACCAGCTGTTTGAGGTGGACGTATTTACGGATGTCTGCTTTGGCCCGAAGAACCAGGGGCTCTCTGTGCGGGAATGTGAAGAGCGGGCAAGAGAAGCACTGGAGCTGGTTGGATTTCCGGAAAAGTATTACCGGCAGTCGCCCTTTGAACTGTCCGGCGGTCAGAAGCGGCGGGCGGCCATCGCCGGGGTACTGGCAATGCGCCCCAAGGTTCTGGTGCTGGATGAGCCGACGGCAGGCCTGGATCCGAAGGGACGGGACGATATCCTGGATCAGGTGGCGCACCTTCATGCACAGACCGGGATGACGGTGATCCTGGTATCCCACAGTATGGAGGACATTGCAAGGTATGTGGAGCGGATCATTGTGATGAATCACGGGCAGAAGATGCTGGATGATACGCCGAAGAATGTATTTTCTCACTATAGGGAGCTGGAGCAGGTCGGGCTGGCGGCTCCCCAGGTTACGTATATCATGCATGATTTAAAAGAAAAGGGGCTTGGCGTGCGGACCGATGCCACGACGGTGGAAGAGGCGGCGGATGAGATCATGCGGGCTCTGAAGCGTGTTTGAAAAACGCAGCCATGAGCATCAATGAAAAATCTTACAGCTTTGATGTTCTGAACAATATTTGAGAATGAAAAAGGAGTTTCCATGATCAGAGATATTACAATCGGGCAGTATTATCCTGCAAAAAGCTGCATACACCGGCTGGATCCCCGGGTGAAGATCGTCTGTACGCTGCTGTTCCTGGTTTCCCTGTTTGTGCAGAACAGTGTGCTGGGATACGGCATCGCGACGTTGTTTCTGGCAATGGTCATCAAGACCAGCAGAGTGCCGCTGAAATTTATCGTGAAAGGGCTGAAAGCGATCGTAGTGCTACTTTTATTTACCGTGTGCATGAACCTGTTTCTGACAAAGGGCAGTAAGGAACTGGTTCATTTCTGGATCTTCCATATCACGGAGAACGGCCTGCGGACCTCTGTATTTATGGCGGCGCGTCTGATCTATCTGATCATGGGCTCATCAATTATGACATTTACCACAACACCTAACGGTCTGACAGACGGGATTGAAAGCCTGCTGCGTCCGCTGAACCGATTCCGGGTTCCGGTGCATGAGGTGGCGATGATGATGTCCATTGCCCTGCGTTTTATCCCGATCCTGCTGGAAGAAACGGACAAGATCATGAAGGCGCAGATTGCCCGCGGAGCCGACCTGGAAAGCGGAAATATCATACAGAGGACAAAGGCCATGGTGCCGATCCTGATCCCGTTGTTTGTCTCCGCCTTCCGGCGGGCCAACGATCTGGCCATGGCGATGGAAGCGCGCTGCTATAACGGGGGGGAGAACCGGACGAAGATGAAGCCTCTGATCTTTAAGACAAGGGATCATATGGCATATCTGATCACGGTGTTCTACATGGCAGCAGTGTTCGGACTGGGAAGATTTGTACCCTTCCATTTGTGGATATTCTGAGCGCCAGATAAGTCTGCCGCCCAGTATAACATGACGCGTGCGGCCGCATGAGGAATTATGCCGCCTTGCGGTTGCGGCTGGCGCGATACTTATGGCAGACTTCATCGGCTGTGAGTATATTAAAAAAACAGTTACGGAGGTTTTTATGAAGCGGATCAGGATCACCGTCGCCTATGACGGCACGGACTACTGCGGCTGGCAGATACAGCCCAACGGGATCACGGTGGAAGAGGTGCTCAACCGTGAACTGTCCAGGCTCCTGGGGGAGAAGATCCGGATCATCGGCGCGAGCCGTACCGATTCCGGAGTCCACGCGCTGGGAAATGCGGCGGTTTTTGATACGGAGACGCGGATCCCGCCGGAGCGCATCTCCTATGCGCTGAATCAGCGGCTTCCGGAGGATATCGTGATCGTCCGGTCGGAGGAGGTGCCTGCGGACTGGCATCCGAGATACCAGAGCTGCGTCAAGACCTATGAATATCATATCTTCAATGCCGATGTACCGGATCCAACCAGACGCCGGAACACATATTTTGTATCATATCCTCTGAATCTGGAGGATATGCGCCGGGCGGCAGGATATCTCACGGGAACTCATGATTTCGTCAGCTTCTGCAATATCAGGACCAGCGTGGAGGATACGGTGAGGACAATTTATGATCTGGAGATCTCCAGGCAGGAGGTATATGGAGCAGGCAGCGGCCGGGACGGAAGGGAGATTACGATTCGGATCCGCGGAAACGGATTTCTCTATAATATGGTCCGGATTATCGTGGGTACGCTTCTGCGGGTCGGGCGCGGGTTCTATACGCCGGAACAGGTGAAGGATATCCTGGAAGCAGAGAACCGCCAGGCGGCAGGAGTAACGGCGCCTCCTCAGGGGCTGGTGCTGGTGGGGATTGAATATTTGCCACCTGTACGGTTGGATGCTCTTTGAGCATCCAACCCACCTCATTCATTCGTAAAATCCGTGCTTCGCACTTTTGTGCCTGCTAACGCAGTCACATTTTACTCATTAATGAGGTAGGCTGCTAATCCGCAGTCGCATTTTCATTGCAATAAATTGCATAAAAATGTGACTTCGGATTGCAACCGTACAGGTGGAATATTTGTAATTTCTGTGACTATTCAGGACAGCGGCAGACGGATCTGCGGTCTTTCGTTCTGAACAGCGATTGAATTCTATAGAATATATGGATCAGGAGTGTTTGCCGTACGGCAGTCATCAGTCAGGGTGACTGCCTTTTTTCAAACATAAAGGAGGGCGGACGCATTACATTTCTATTCTCAGCTATTTTATATTGTAAAAATGCACAAAAAACCGCTGGTTGACGATGGAAAAAAGATGCATATTTGTTGCATTTGCCGTATTTTTAAAATACCGCAAATTCAGGTCATTCGTCCTTTTTATTTTCAAGGCGGATTCTGTATAATAAGTAAAAAGAGGTGAGGCCTATGGACGTATTTAAAGAGCTGCCGCTGAAAAAGCAGACGTACATGGAAATGCTGTTCCAGAACTGCACGGAGGAAGTCAAGTACTATATGAGAGTCATGGAGGTGGCGGAAAATGAGACGCTGATCAAAGCCGGGGAAAGGTGCAGCAATATTTACATCATTTTATCCGGAAAGGTGACCGGAATCGAATGGCCCATGAATGAAAGGCCTTACTATTTTAAGGACTATGGGCCCGGGGATTTTTTCGGAGAGATCGAGTACTTTGCGGATCTTACCAACTACCGGATCGGGGTGATCACGGCAACAAAGTGCCGGGTACTGGTGATTCCGATGGCGCCTTATATGGATTGGCTCTGCAGCGATGTGGACGCGCTGTACCTTCGGACGAAGGAAAACATGAGCAGGCTGATCTCCCAGACGGCAGATGCCCGGAAGTATCTGTTCATTGAAGGCCGGGAACGGCTGATGATGCATCTGATTCGAAAATACGAGCAGAAGCAGCCGCTGAAACAGGTGCTGGAGCTTAAGGAAAGCCGGGACCAGCTTTCAGAGGAGATCGGCTTTTCCGTTAAGACGCTGAACCGCAATATCAAAAAGTTGAAGGAGATTGATCTGATTGATATCCAAAAGGGGAAGATCGTGATCACAGAAGCTGGATATCAGGAAATGAAGCGGCATATCGGACAATACATTTATGGTGAGATCTGAAAATGTTAGAAAGCATAAGGAGGGAGAAACGATGTATGTAGGAAAAAAAGTAACCCGTGTGGATGCCTATGACAAGGTGATCGGGCGTACCAAGTATACGGATGACCTGTGCGACAAAAGTGCGTATATTGCACAGGTACTGCATTCCACGATTGCTCATGGAAGGGTGGTATCCATAGATACGAGCGAAGCGGAAAAAATACCCGGCGTGATCAGGGTATTCACTTGTTTCGACGTGAAGGAGAAGCATTATTTTCCGACGGCAGGCCATCCATGGTCCACGGATCCGGGGCATCAGGATGTGGCGGATCGTCTGGTCCTGACGGAAGAGGTCCGCTTCTATGGAGACGACATCGCCGCGGTGGTGGCGGAGGATGAAGTGTCCGCCGCACAGGCGATCCGCGCGATCAAGGTGGAGTATGAAGAGTATCCGTTTGTTCTGGATGTACAGGAGGCCATGAAGGACGGGGCGCCTCAGATCCATGAGAAGTACCCGAACAATATTTTGAAGCATACGACCATCCGAAAGGGGAATTATGAGGAAGCGATTCAGGAACCGGGACTGACCAGGGTGGAAGGCTGGTATGAGACGCCGACCGTGCAGCACTGCCATATCGAGAACTTCATCTGCTACGCGGAGATGGAGGGAGAACGCATTACGGTGGTTGCCTCTACTCAGATCCCGCATATTGTCCGCCGTGTGGTCGGCCAGGCGCTGGGCATCGGCTGGGGGCAGGTCCGGATTATCAAGCCTTATATCGGAGGCGGATTCGGCAATAAGCAGGATATCCTCTATGAGCCGCTCTGCGCATGGCTCTGTATGCAGGTGGGAGGACATCTGGTGAAGCTGGATGTTCCCAGGGAGGACACCTTTGTATCCAACCGGGTGCGCCATTCCATCCGCAGCCATATCATTTCGTGGGTACGGCCGGACGGCACCTACGCGGCACGGAAGCTGGAAGCCTTTTCCGACCAGGGGGCGTACGCTTCCCACGGCCACAGCATCGTGGCAAAAGGGGCAGGCGCATTCCCGCAGCTGTATCCCTGCGACAATGTAGAGGTTGACGCATATACGATATTTACGAATAAATCCGTGGCAGGAGCCATGCGCGGCTACGGAATCCCGCAGGCTATGTGGGCGGTGGAATGCCATACCGAGGACGTGGCGGCCAAGATGGGCATGGATCCGCTGGAATTCCGTCGGAAGAATCTGATGCCGGTGGGGTATATGGATCCGTTTTCTAAAAATGAATTGTATTCTGATACCTTTAACCAGTGTCTTGACAAGGCCATGGAAGCCATTGATTATGAACGGAAGTTCAAGGAGTATCAGAACCAGACCGGAGATATCCGGCGAGGGATCGGCATGTCCGTGTTCTGGTACAATACGGCGGTGTGGCCCATTTCCCTGGAAACCTCGTCCTGTCGGATGGTATTGAACCAGGACGGCTCCCTGCAGGTGCAGCTTGGAGAGACCGAGATCGGCCAGGGGGCGGACACGGCATATACACAGATGACAGCAGATGTGCTGGGTGTGCCGCTGGAGAGTGTCCATGTGGTATCCTGCCAGGATACGGACGTGACACCGTTCGGAACCGGGGCTTATGCGTCCAGGCAGACCTATACGGCAGGCTTTGCGATCCGCCAGACCGCGCTGCTTCTGCGGGAGCGGATTTTGAAATACGCCCAGGAGCTGACCCGGATGCCTCCTTACAATCTGGATATCGTGGACGGGAATATCGTCCGCACGACAGACGGAAGGGAACTGATGACATTGGGAGAGCTGGCCACCGAAGCACTGTACAGCCTGACGAACAGCCAGCATCTGTCGGCGGAAAGCACGTCCCAGATCAAGTCCAACGCGTATTCCTTCGGATGCACCATGGCGGAAGTGGAAGTGGATATCCCCATGTGCAGGGTGAAGCTTTTGGATATCGTCAATGTGCATGACGCCGGAAAGCTGATCAATCCGGCACTGGCAGAGGCCCAGGTACACGGCGGCATGAGCATGGGGATCGGCTTCGGGCTGTCGGAACGGCTGATGTTTGATCCGAAGACAGGGCGCGCGCTGAACAATAACCTGCTGGATTATAAGCTTTCCACCTTTATGGACCATCCGCGGCTGAAAGCGCTGTTCGTGGAGAATCCGGAGCCTACCAGTGCATTCGGGACGAAAGCGCTTGGAGAGCCGCCGACCTGTTCCGTAGCGCCCGCGATCCGGAATGCAGTGTATCAGGCAACCGGGGTCGGAGTCAATGAGGCACCTGTGAATCCGCATAACCTGTTCCGCAGATTTACGGAGGAAGGTATTTTCGAGAGTGAAGGGAGGTAAAACATTATGTATGATATAAAGGCACTTTACGAGGCGGAAAGTGTGGAGCATGCGATCCGTCTTCTCATAGAACATCCGGAGGCGCAGATCATTGCGGGCGGAAGCGATGTTCTGGTACAGATGCGGGAAGGAAAGCGCGCGGGCAAGGAGCTGGTCAGTATCTACGGTCTGGATGAGATGCGCGGCGTCAGCTATGAAGCGGACGGAGCCATCCGCATCGGTTCCCTTACCAGCTTTTCACATATCACCAGAGATCCGATCATCCAGAAGCATATCAATGTGCTGGGTGAGGCGGTGGATATGGTAGGCGGTCCTCAGATCCGCAACATCGGGACCATCGGAGGAAATACCTGCAACGGCGTGACCTCCGCAGATTCGGCTTCTACGCTCCATGCGTGGGACGCGGTGGTGGAGATCACCGGACCGGACGGGGCGCGCAGGATTCCGATCCATGACTTTTACATAAAGGCAGGCGTGGTGGATCTGCGGCCGGGAGAAATACAGACGGCGATCATCATTCCGAAGGAAGCCTATGAGGGCTATTACGGGCATTATATTAAATATGCCATGAGAAATGCCATGGATATTGCGACTACAGGATGCTCGGTTAATGTCAGGCTGTCCGCAGATAAAAAGACCATCGAGGACGCGCGGATCGCATACGGCGTTGCAGGCCCGGTGCCCATGCGGGCGCCGTCGGCGGAAAAAGCGGCTGAGGGAAAGCCGGTGTCTGAGGAAACGGTGAAGGCATTTGCAGAGACGGTCCTGGAGGATATCAATCCCAGGGACAGCTGGCGCGCTTCCAAGGCGTTCCGGCAGCACATTGCGGTGGTACTTGCCAAACGGGCGCTGAAAGAGTCTATTCGTCTTGCGGGAGGTGAGGTCAATGAGTAAACAGTATAAGCTGGTTTCCTGCACCATCAATGGGAAGCAGGTGGAAAAAATGGTGGATGTCCGTGCCTCTCTTACGGATATGCTTCGGGACGATTATCGGCTTACCAGTGTGAAAAAGGGCTGCGAGGTCGGAGAGTGCGGCGCGTGCAACGTGATCATAGACGGGGAATGCTTCAACTCCTGCATCTATCTTGCGGTATGGGCCGAGGGCAAGGAAATATTGACTCTGGAAGGTTTGGCCGGACCCAATGGAGAGATCTCCGATATCCAGCAGGCGTTTATCGATGAGGCGGCGGTGCAGTGCGGATTCTGCAGCCCCGGATTTATCATGAGCGCGGTGGAGATCCTGGAAGCAAAACGGGAATTTTCGGATGACGAGATCCGCAAGCTGATGTCCGGACACCTGTGCAGGTGTACGGGATATGAAAATATCTTCCGGGCAGTGAAGAAGACCATGCTCCGCAGACTGGGAAAAGAGAAGGAAGCGGACGAGGTTTAAAAATGTATCCAAGGCAAAGAGCCGGATGTTGAGAATCGCTGGGAGAAGCGGTCATTGACAGACCGCTTCTCCCTTTTTGACTTTTTTTCGGGAAAATCGTCATTGTCCGGCATGAGGCAGACATAAAATAAGATAGGAAAAAGGTAAAAGACCATAAGAGCTTGAGAGAGGAAAAATCTATGGAGAATAAAGAAGAAATCATCACCACCGTAAGTGAAGAAAATATTTATAAGTTAAACGGAAGGGTGCCGCTGACGAAGGCGATCCCCTTCGGACTCCAGCATGTGCTTGCCATGTTCGTGTCAAATCTGGCGCCGGTGCTGATCGTGTGCGGCGCCGCGGTTGTCCGGGGAACGGGAGAATCCCTGACCGCGGTGGAGATCACAAGGCTTTTGCAGTGTGCCATGTTTGTGGCCGGCATCGGAACCTGTCTGCAGCTGTACCCGGTCTGGAAGATCGGCTCGAAGCTGCCGATCGTCATGGGTGTCAGCTTTACCTTCCTGGGAAGCCTGCTGATGATCTGCACCAATCCGAATCTGGGTTATGAAGGCATGGTAGGAGCCGTCATCCTCGGCGGTATCTTTGAGGGCGTAGTGGGACTGAGCGCAAAGTACTGGAAGCGGTATCTGACGCCGGTGGTCTCTGCCTGTGTGGTCATTGCGATCGGACTTTCTCTCCTGCCGGTGGGAATGAATTCCTGGGGCGGCGGCAGCGGCGCAGATACCTTCGGATCCTGGTATCATCTGTTTGTGGGAGCGTTTACCCTGGTGGTATGCCTTGTATCCCGCTATTTATTGAAGGGTGTGTATAAAAATCTGAATATCCTGGTGGGGCTGATCCTGGGATATATCCTGTCCGGAATCTTCACGATCGCGGGGATCGCGCCTATGATCGATTTTTCCGGAATTACAAAGACGATCGGCGAGGTCGGATTTTTCAGTATCCCGAGACTGGTATTTTTCACAAGCCACAAGCCGGTCTTTGATATCGGCGCGTTCTTTACGATCGCCATTGTATTCCTGGTGTCTGCGGCAGAGACGACAGGGGCGACGACAGCCGTATGTACGGGGACTTTAGGGCGTGACATTAAGATCGAGGAGCTGCAGGGCTCTCTGGCTGTGGACGGATTTTCCAGTACCATTTCCGGGTGCTTCGGCTGCCTTCCGCTGACCTCTTTCAGTCAGAATGTAGGCCTGGTGACCATGACAGGAGTCATTAACCGATTCACGATCCTGATGGGGGCTATGATCCTGATCCTGGCATCCCTGTTCCCGCCGCTGGGGGCGTTCTTCAACTCATTGCCTCAATCGGTGCTGGGCGGATGTACGGTCATGATGTTTGGGTCTATCATGTACGAAGGGATGAAGATGCTGAAGGAATGTGAGTTTGATGACCGGACCATGATCCTGGTGTCCCTGGCATTCTGCATCGGCGTGGGACTGACACAGACGGACGGCAACTTTTTTGCGGCATTCCCTCAGGCTGTGGGAGACATCTTTAATGGAAACGCGGTAGCAGGCGTGTTTGTCGTATCGCTGTTGCTGAGCTTCGTTCTGCCGAGGGAGAAGAAAGAAACAAATAACGAATCATGAAATATTGTAAAGTGCGTATCCGGACGGTGCGTACTTTATTTGTGGTGTGCCCGGCGGGCGTGCGATCTAAGGGGTGAAAGTCCTTGATCCGTCCGGCAGTGGGAAGGATGCGGCCAAAGACAAGAGCGTCATAACAGGCCGTGAACTGTAACAGGCAAAACACGGACCTGTATAGCTTGCCGCAGAGGGATTGACAACGCAGAAAAAACACAATATACTGAAAAAAACGGAATTGCAAATCTGGTTCCAAAGAATCAGAGTGATATTTTGGAGAATGGAACGATAGAACCTATCAGAAAAAGCAAGTATTAAGAACTGTGATTTGAGAAAAGAAAGGATGTGAGATTTTATGAATTATTCGGAACAGGAAGGGAAACAGTATCATATCCAGGTGGGAAAAGGTGATGTGGGAAAATATGTGATCCTGCCGGGAGACCCGAAGCGCTGCGCGAAGATCGCAAAGTATTTTGACCGGGCGGAGCTGGTGGCGGACAGCAGGGAATATGTGACCTATACCGGTTATCTGGACGGGGTGAAGGTGAGTGTGACCTCCACAGGCATCGGCGGCCCTTCGGCAGCGATCGCGATGGAGGAGCTTGTCATGTCCGGGGCGGATACCTTTATTCGGATCGGAACCTGCGGCGGCATGCAGACGGATGTGAGAAGCGGTGATGTGGTGATCGCAAGCGGCGCGATCCGAATGGAAGGGACGAGCCGGGAATATGCGCCCATCGAATTTCCGGCAGTGGCGGATGTAGAGATCGTAAATTCTCTGATCAAAGCGGCGAAGAAGCTGGAACAGGATTATCATGTTGGCGTCGTACAGTGCAAGGATTCCTTTTACGGACAGCATTCTCCGGAATTGAAGCCTGTGAGCTATGAGCTTCTGGATAAATGGGAGGCGTGGAAACGGCTGGGATGCCTGGCATCGGAAATGGAATCGGCGGCATTGTTCGTTGTGGCCAGCAGTCTGGGCGTCAGAATCGGCTCCTGCTTCCTGGTCATGGCCAATCAGGAGCGGGAAAAAGCCGGGCTGGATAATCCGGTGGTGCATGATACGGATATGGCAATCCGCATTGCGGTGGAAGCGATCCGAAATCTGATCCGGGAGGATCAGGAGTGATTCTAAATGAAAAGCGGAGAGAAATTGCTATCTGTGAAGCAGATTGGTTTGTAAAAGGAGGACATCGTATGAAGCATGAGCAGATCATGGAACTGATCGAGACAGCGGCGGACCAGCTTCAATATTCCTATGTGCCGTACTCCGGTTTCAGAGTCGGCGCGGCTCTCCTTGCACAGGATGGGAGCCTGTATACAGGCTGTAATATTGAAAACGCGGCGTATACTCCGACAAACTGTGCGGAGAGGACCGCGTTTTTCAAGGCGGTCAGCGAAGGGGTCAGGAGCTTTCGGGCAATCTGCGTTGTAGGCGGCCCGGATGGGAGACTGGAATCCTATACGCCGCCCTGCGGAGTCTGCAGGCAGGTGATGATGGAATTCTGTGATCCGGAGGAATTTGAGATCATACTGGCTACCGGAAAGGAAGACTATAAAATATATAAGTTAAGAGAGCTGATTCCGTTGGGCTTCGGGCCTGAAAATCTGGCATAGGAGATGCTTTTGGCTTGGCGGGACTGCCTGAAAATGGCTGTATCCCTGCGATATATCACAGTGCTATATCGCAGGGATACAGCCATTTTCAGGCAGTTTTTTGCAAAACGGTTGCCGGAGCAGGCTTTCCTGTTTACTCCTGCGATGCGACAGACAGCCATGCCTGTGTGGATATTCGTCGGCTGACGTGAGGGCCACAAGTATCCGGCGGCTTACTGAGCAAGTATCCAGCGGCTTACTGAGCAAGTATTTTGAGGCTGCCTCATCCTGCATCCTGGATTTAAAGATGCAACAACGATGTAAGGGATTACATTATTGAAGTGAATTGAATTATGAAATAAATAGGTATAATTGCACAAAAAACAGGATCAAATCGAGCAATATAAGAGCCGAAAATAAGCAGATTGATGAAAAATATTTTGGATATTGACTTTTGAATATACTATACTTACAATAAAAATGTAAGTGCTTACATCATGAGGAATGGTTCACCTGATGATGTGAAAAATGGAGACGAAAAACATCGAAAAAAGAAAGGAAAGAGAAAGATGAGTCGTATGAAAAGATGGTTATCTGCAGCCTTATGTATCTGTATGGCGGCGGGGCTGGCGGGATGTGCTTCATCGGGCACCGGCGGGACATCAGGGCGCAGGAGGATTGTGCGGATCTCACACGCGCAGTCGGAGACCCACCCGGAGCATCTTGGACTGCTTGCGTTTAAGGAATACGTGGAGGATAATCTGGGAGATCGGTATGAGGTGCAGATTTTTCCAAATGAGATCCTGGGGGCGGCCCAGAGGGCGATCGAGCTGACCCAGACGGGCGCCATTGATTTTGTTGTGGCCGGCACGGCCAACCTGGAGACTTTTGCCAGTGTCTATGAGATATTCAGTATGCCTTACTTATTTGATTCTGTGGAAGCTTATCATGAGACGATGATGGACACGGATTATATGGAGCAGATCTATGAATCCACGGACGAGGCAGGCTTCCGTGTTATGACCTGGTACAATGCGGGGACCAGGAGCTTCTACGCCAAGACACCTATCGAGACGCCGGATGACCTGAAGGGCAAGAAGATCCGTGTACAGCAGTCGCCGGCCAGCGTGGCCATGACACAGGCATTCGGCGCGGCAGCGTCCCCCATGAGCTTTGGAGAAGTCTATACGGCAATCCAGCAGGGGGTGATCGACGGGGCGGAGAACAATGAGCTTGCCCTGACCAACAATAAGCACGGCGAGGTTGCGAAATATTATGCCTACAACAACCATCAGATGGTGCCGGATATGCTGATCGCAAATCTGAAATTCCTGGAAGGGCTGTCGGATGAGGAACGGGAAGTATTTACAGAGGCAGCAAGGATTTCTACAGAAGTAGAGATGGAGAACTGGGATGAGCAGGTAGCAGAGGCGAAGCGGATCGCGGAAGAGGACATGGGAGTCCAGTTCTCGGAGGTCGATGTGGAGGCATTTAAAGAGAAGGTGCTGCCTCTGCACGAGGAGATGCTGGAGGAGAATCCGAGGATCAGGGATTTTTACGACCATATCCAGGAGGTCAACAAGGAAGCAGGTCAGGATAAGGAGGCAGATGAGTCATGAATGCATTGAAAACACTCCGGAAGGGGATGGATTGGGTATTAAGCTCTGCATGTTTTGTCATATTTGCGTTTATGGTATGTATCGGGACATACCAGATCGTAGTACGTTATTTCTTCAACAGTCCCAGCACGGTCTCAGAAGAGCTGCTGACATACAGTTTCACCTGGATGGCCCTGCTGTCATCCGCCTATGTATTTGGAAAAAGAGACCATATGCGTATGGGATTTTTGGCGGATAAGCTGACTGGGAAAAAGAGGCTGGCGCTGGAAGTCGTGATCGAAGCGTTGATCCTGGCATTTGCCGTGATCGTACTGATCTTCGGCGGAATCCGTATTATGAACCTGACCATGACACAGGTGACGGCATCCCTGGGAATCCCTATGGGAACCGTCTATACGGTGGTGCCGCTGAGCGGCGTCCTGATCGTGATTTATACGGTTCTCAACATCATTGACCTGTGTGCGGGAAGGATCGAGCTGGGCGATACGGAGGAGGCCCAGGAATAAAGAAAAGGAGGATTTTTCTATGGATATAGCAGTATTATCCGGACTGATTATTTTAGTAATGCTTGTGATCATGCTTGTAGCCGGTATGCCGATCGCGGTGGCTCTCGGAGTTTCATCCATCTGCGCGATCCTGCCGATCCTGAATTTTGAGGCAACGGTTGTAACAGGGGCGCAGAGGATATTCTCGGGAATCTCGGTGTTCTCACTTCTGGCGATTCCTTTCTTTATCCTTGCGGGAAATATTATGAACAAGGGTGGGATCGCCGTTCGGCTGATCAACCTGGCAAAGCTGGTGACCGGACGCGCGCCGGGAGCCCTTGCCCAGACAAATGTAGTGGCAAATATGCTGTTTGGCTCCATATCTGGTTCCGGCACGGCTGCCGCGTCCGCTATGGGCTCTATCATCGGACCGATTGAAAAGGAAGAAGGGTATGACCCCAACTTTTCCGCGGCTGCCAATATTGCCACCGCGCCAACCGGGCTTTTGATCCCGCCCAGCAATGTGATGATCACATTTTCTCTGGTCAGCGGGGGAACATCCGTAGCCGCGCTCTTTATGGCGGGATATGTGCCGGGATTTCTCTGGGGGCTTGCGTGTATGCTGGTGATCTATGTACTGGCAAAGAAAAAAGGATATCAGAGTACCTCCCGGTTTACCGGAAAGGAAGCGATGCAGGTGCTGCTCCAGGCGATACCATGCCTGCTGCTGATCGTAATCGTGATCGGCGGGATCATATTCGGGATCTTTACGGCTACGGAGGGGTCGGTCGTGGCAGTCGTATACAGCCTGATCCTGTCCCTGTTTTTCTACAAATCCATCAAGCTGAAAGAGTTGCCGCAGCTTTTTAAGGACAGTGCGGAGATGACGGGGATCATCATTTTCCTGATCGGTGTTTCCAGTATCATGTCATGGGTCATGGCATTTACCGGAATCCCGACAGCGATCTCCAATGGCTTGCTGGGACTGACAGACAATAAGTTTATTATCCTGCTGATCATCAATATTCTGCTGCTGGTGGTAGGCACATTTATGGATATGACTCCGGCATGTCTGATCTTTACACCGATTTTCCTGCCCGTGTGTACGGCACTGGGAATGAATACGATTCATTTCGGTATCATGATGATCTTCAATCTGTGTATCGGAACGATCACGCCTCCGGTGGGGACCACGCTGTTTGTGGGCGTCCGTGTGGGAAATGTAAAGATCGAGACGGTGTTCAGGCAGCTGCTGATTTACTTTGCCGCGATCTTTATCGTGCTGCTGCTGGTAACCTATATCCCGCAGATCTCGCTGTGGCTGCCGGGCCTGATGGGGTATGTATAAGTATTGATTGGATAGAACTACAGACAAAAGTGCTCCGGCAGGCTGCAGTTTGAAAGCCGATATGCCGAAGGGGAATCCTGCCGGAGGTCGGTCCCGCCGGAGCATGTCCGAATGATGGAAAAGAATTATTTTAGTTTTGGAAAGAAAGAGAGGGATTAGAATGAAGCAATTTATGGATCAGGATTTTTTGTTAAGTACGGACACTGCAAAGACATTATTTCATGAGCATGCGGCAAAGATGCCGATTCTGGATTACCACTGTCACATCAATCCGGAGGAGATCGCGAAGGACAGGAAGTTTGAGAATATCACCCAGGTATGGCTGGGCGGGGATCATTACAAATGGCGGCAGATGCGTTCGAACGGAGTAGACGAAAAGTATATCACCGGGGATGCCTCTGACCGGGAAAAGTTCCAGAAATGGGCGGAAACTCTGGAGAAGGCCATCGGCAATCCGCTGTATCACTGGAGTCATCTGGAGCTGCAGAGATATTTCGGCTATCACGGGTATCTCAATGGAAAGACAGCGGAAGAGGTGTGGAACCTCTGCAACGCAAAGCTGCAGGAGGACGGGATGAGCGTGCGCAACTTGATCCGTCAGTCCAATGTGACGCTGCTGTGTACTACGGATGATCCGGCGGATTCCCTGGAATGGCATAAAGTGATCGCAGAAGATGCCACATTTGATGTCCAGGTGCTTCCGGCATGGAGACCGGATAAAGCGATGAATATCGAGAAGCCGGATTATGCGGAGTATCTCGTAAAACTGGGGGATGCGGCAGGCATGGAGATCAGGAGCTTCGGGGATTTGAAGACAGCTCTGAAAAAGAGGATGGAATTTTTTGACAGCATGGGATGCAAGGTGTCGGATCATGCTCTGGAATATGTGATGTACGCTCCGGCGGAGGAGAGCCGGATCGAGGAGCTTTTCTCGAAGCGTCTGGAAGGCAAGGCTCTGACAAAGGAAGAGGTATTGCAGTTTAAAACAGCATACATGATCTTCGTGGGAAAGGAATATCACCGACTGGGATGGGCGATGCAGCTTCATTACGGATGCAAGCGGGATAATAATGTGTTCCGCTTCGGACAGCTTGGGCCGGATACGGGGTATGATTGTATCGATAATTATGCGCCGTCCGCGCAGATGGCAGATTTTCTGAATGCGCTGAATGCGACGGACCAGCTGCCGAAGACCATCATTTACAGTCTGAATCCCAATGACAATGCGGCCATCGGAACTATCCTGGGATGCTTTCAGGACGCAGGGACCGTGGGGAAGATCCAGCAGGGCTCCGCGTGGTGGTTCAATGACCATAAGACCGGCATGACGGAACAGATGACTTCTCTGGCAAACTTAGGACTGCTGGGGAACTTTATTGGGATGCTGACGGATTCCAGGAGCTTCCTGTCCTATACCAGACACGAATATTTCCGGAGGATCCTGTGCGAATTGATCGGCGGATGGGTTGAGAACGGGGAATATCCGGCAGATATGGGAGTGCTGGGAGGCATGGTGGAGGATATTTCTTACCGGAATGCGGTACGGTATTTCGGATTTGATCTGTAAAGAAAAACGGCATTTGATAAAACTGCAGCACCGGTGGCTCGGGTGCTGCAGTTTTTTTATAAAAAAGGAAGAAAAATATGTTGCGTATATTCTCCAAAAGCGGTTGTAATAAAAATGCGCATAATCATGTTTTGACAATAATGTAGGTGCGTATAATCAGAATGAGGGGATGCTGTACTAGTACAGCATTGCATTGTACGAGGCAGATGCAGTACAGCAATTTGCAAAAAGCGAACGGCTGGAAATGATTCATTACTATTCACGGCCATGAATTGTAACGATTATTTTGCCAGGCAGCCCTTCATAACTTCATAAGCGCCCTTTGTCCGGATCTCTTCCAGATATCCGGCAACCGCAGACTCGAATCCATCCAGCCGGCTTAAGTCCTCGCCCCAGAAGTTCTCATTGGCGCATACGGCATGTGCCAGCTCTGCGGAACTGTCATCCCTGTGTGCTTCAAAAAATTCTAAAACATAGCGGTCATCCTTGATCGGATATTCTTCCGCGCCCCGGTGTCCCATCAAGGCATCCTCCGTCAGATGGTTCCCATTGAAAAATGCAATGTAAAACGCGAGGGATGCGGTGATGCATGCCGGAAGCTTTCCTGTTTTTTCTAAATATCCTTTCAGAGAAGGCATGACGCGCGCTTTCCATTTTGAGGTGGAATTGAGAGAGATTGCCAGCAGCGCATGATCAATAAACGGATTTTTAAACCGCTCTGTCACGGACGCGGCGAAGTCCTCCAATTCTTTCTTTGGAAGCGTCAGTGTGGGGATGATCTCCTCATAAATAGTCTTATTCATGAATCCCTGGATCACATCATCATTCATGCAGTCACGCACGATATTCTGCCCGGCCAGATAAGCCCCCAGTACAAAAGAGGTATGCGCCCCGTTCAGGATACGAACCTTGCGCTGCTTATAGGGCTTGTGGTCATCAGTGATCAGCACCGGAAGCCCGGCCTCTTCAAAGGGAAGCTCTGTTTTCAGGGATTGCGGGCCTTCGATCACCCAGAAGCCGAAGATTTCTCCGGTATCGATCAGCTGGTCGATATATCCGTTCTCTTTGTTGATGGATTCGGCCTCGGTGCGGGGGTATCCTGTAACGATCCGGTCTACCAGTGTGGAACAGAAGATATTTTCACTTTGGATCCAGGCTGTAAAATCCTCGCCCAGGTTCCAATGCTCCGCATATTGGAGGACACATTTTTCCAGTTCTTTCCCATTGTTGTCGATCAGCTCGCAGGAAAGGATCACGAATCCTTTTCCGGTTTTCTTTCCGAACGTCTGGAAACGGCGATAGAGGAACTGTGTCAGCTTGCCGGGATAGCTGTCTGCCGGGGTATCGGTAAACCGGCAGGATGGATCATACACGATCCCGGCCTCGGTCGTATTGCATGCGATGTATCTCAAATCCGGATTTTCTGCGCATGCCAGCAGCTCGTCGAATTCTGTATAAGGGTTCAGGCACCTGCTGACACAGGAAATGATCCGCTTCCGATTCACCTTCTGTCCATTCTGAAAGCCGCGCAGATAAAGGGTATAGAGTCCTTCCTGCTCATTGATCATATCGGCAAGCCCCGGCGCGATGGGCTGGCACAGGACGACCTTGGAGTTGAAGCCTGTCTTTTCATTTAATACATCGATAAAATAATCTACAAAGGCACGGAGAAAGTTGCCTTCTCCGAACTGCAGTACCCGCTCCGGTGCTTCGTGAAGCAGGTAGCCGTCATAGTTTATATCTTTTAAGGTCTGATAGCATAATTTTTTCATGATGATTCCTTTCTTTCAATAAGTAAATTAAAAAGCAGAATATGTTACTGTCTGCACGGTCTGTCTGCTGTGGCGTGAGGGCGGCAGTATAGGCAATTCACGCAGTTCGCTTTATAAGGTCACACCCTGCTTGAAGATCGCAAAATCATGGAAGCCTGCTTCCTCAGATTTTACCTTTTCCCCGGAAGCGGTTCGGATCACCTTGTCAAAAAGCCGCTCCGCCAGTACATTCAGCGGTGTCCCCTCTACCATAGTCCCGCAATTGAAGTCGATCCAGTTGGACTTCCGCTCATAGAGCGCGGAATTGGTGGAGATTTTCATGGTCGGCACCGGGCAGGCAAAGGGAGTGCCCCGTCCGGTCGTAAACAGGACGATATGCGCTCCGGATGCCGCCAGAGCCGTGGATGCCACCAGGTCATTTCCCGGGGCGCTTAACAGATGCAGTCCTTTGCCGCGGATCGGCTCCCCGTAGGAGAGGACTCCGCATACAGGCGCGCTTCCGGACTTCTGTGTACATCCCAGAGACTTATCCTCCAGGGTGGAGATGCCGCCCTTCTTATTTCCGGGGGATGGATTCTCATAAATCGTCTGATTATGGCTTTTAAAATAATCTTTAAAATCGTTGATCAGGTCCACGGTCTCTTGAAACAGTTCTTCCGTCTCGCAGCGGTTCATGAGCTGAGTTTCCGCTCCGAACATTTCCGGAACCTCGGTCAGGACGGTGGTGCCGCCCTTGGAGATTAAAAGGTCGGAAAACGCGCCCACGACAGGGTTCGCCGTGATGCCGGACAGACCGTCGGAGCCGCCGCACTTCATGCCGATGACAAGCTCGCTGCAGGGGATGGACTCCCTACGGAACTGCCCGGCATATTCCGCAAGCTCCCGGATGATATCAAGAGCATCTGCAATCTCATCCTGGGATTCCTGGCAGACAAGGAAACGAACACGCTGAGGGTCATAGTCTCCAATGTATTTTTTCAGTTCTTCAATATTGCTGTTCTCGCATCCCAGGCCGAGGACCAGTACGCCTCCTGCGTTGGGGTGGCAAATCAGGTCGGCAAGAATCTGCCGGGTATGCTCCTGATCATCGCCCATCTGGGAGCAGCCATAGGGATGAGGAAATGCGGAGATCTCGTCAATCTGTTCCGTAAGGTAGGCCTGGGCCTGCCGCTCAATAGACGTGGCTATATTATTGACACAGCCTACGGTCGGGATGATCCAGATATTGTTGCGGACACCGACCTTTCCGTCTGCCCTGCGGTAGCCCTGGAAGAAGGTTGGCGCGGAAGGCGTAAGGGAAGAAGCCTGCGGCTCATAATGATAAGTCAGTACATCACCCAGACCGGTCCTCAGATTATGAGTATGGATCCAGGAGCCGGCTCCTACCGATTCTTTGGCAAATCCGATGGGACTTCCGTACTTGATGACCTGTTCACCCTCCGAAAGGGGCGTCAGAGTAAACTTATGTCCCTGGGGAATGTCTTCGGCCAGTATAACGGTCTGCGAGTCCACCTGGAACGTACTGCCCGCGGACAGGGGACACAGGGCAACCGCTACGTTATCCTGGGGATGAATTTTGATAAATTCCTGCATAAAGATTCCTTTCTGAAATAGAGAGCTTCTGTTAATATGTGATAATTGGTTCGGTTCGTTTCTTACTTAATGTAAGCGCTTACATTAAGTTTACTATAAAACAGGAAAGGAGTCAATAGAAAAAGCAAAAAAGTTGAAAAAATGTGAAAAATCTAGAGATAAGGTTTGCTTTTTTGTGAAAAATATTATAAAATTTAGAGTAGTGATGGAATCAAAAATGAAAGAACTTACAACCATAGCGTTTGCGAGTGCCGGAAAGGATGGAATGTTAAGCAGGTGTTTTGAACTGTGCGATCGGAGAGATAGACCAGTCAAGATGTATAAGCTATTTCCATACAGTGCCTAAGAGGTGACAGGATGAATATTTACGATATAGCAAAGCTGTCGGGGGTTTCGATCGCTACCGTTTCCAGGGTTGTGAACGGAAGTCCCCGTGTCAGTGAAAAAACAAAGCAAAAGGTTCTTGCGGTGATGGAAGAATCGGAATATACGCCGAATGTATTTGCGCGGGGACTGGGGCTGAACTCCATGAAGACCATCGGCATCCTCTGCCCGGATATCTCTGATCAGTACATGGCGGAGGCGGTTTCGCATCTGGAAAAACGTCTCCACGAATGCGGATACGACTGCATTCTGGGCTGCAGCGGGAGCATGCAGGAGGCTAGGGAACACCATACCAGGCTGCTGCTCTCCAAGCGGATCGATGCACTGATCCTCGTGGGGTCTCTGTATGCAGGATCGGGAAAGGACCCAGAAGAGACGGAGTATGTCCGCGCGGCAGCACAGCAGGTTCCGGTATTCATGATCAACGGATATGTGGAGGGGGAAAACATCTACTGCTCCTATGGGGATGACCGGCAGGGGGCATACGATGTGACCCGGGCGCTGATCCGCCGGGGGAAAAAAAGGATTCTCTTTTTATACGATTCGCAGACATACAGCGCGCGGCAGAAGATGGAAGGATATGAGAGCGCGCTGACGGACGCGGGATATCCCATACTCGGGGATCTGAAGTATTATATCCGTCCATTCGGCATGCATCAGCCGGAGGAAGCCGGTTTTGCTGAATTTTCAGAAAATTCGGCGGGCTATGTGCAGAACAAAGTGCTGTATGTAAAGGAAATGCTGCTGGCGCACCGGACACTGGAATTTGACAGTGCATTTGCATGCAATGACGGCCTGGCTGTCGGAGTGCTCAAATATGCCAGGGCAAAAGGGCTGGCCGTGCCGGAGGAGCTCAGCGTGGCAGGATATAACAATTCCACGATGGCTGTCTGCTGTGAGCCGGAGCTGACATCGGTGGATAATCAGGTGAAGCGGCTCTGCAACGACGCGGTTGACCGGATGCTGGAGGTGCTCCAGGGAAAAGAGGATGTGGAGCAGGACCATAAGGTGCGGTGTGAGATCGTAAGAAGATGCTCTACGGATTTTTGAGTGTCATTTAAAATTGGTTGTAATTTACAATTAAATTCACATAAGGAGGTACATCACATGTTACACGAAGTAAAATTCCAGTCATTCAACGAGCGCGACGAGGTCTACGGATGGATCTATGTTCCGGCGGCAAAGCCGAAGGGCATCGTTCAGGTGATCCACGGCTACGGCGAGCATTCCAGGCGGTATCTGCATATGATCGTGAGGTTCATGGACGCCGGATTCATCGTGGCGGCCGACGACCACGTAGGCCATGGCAAGACCGCCCTGGAGAATGACACTTGGGGCGACTGGGGAGACAAGGGCTGTCATACGATGATGGAGGACGAGCATAAGCTGAAAGAATTGGTATGTGAGAAATATC
The DNA here is from genome assembly GCA_910573785.1 of Lachnospiraceae bacterium. GTDB lineage: Bacteria > Bacillota > Clostridia > Lachnospirales > Lachnospiraceae > Schaedlerella. The sequence goes on from CAJSZT010000005.1 coordinate 198,433, forward strand.
CGGAGCTTCCCTATTTCCTGTTCGGCCACAGCATGGGCTCCTTTATCGTAAGGGACTACATCGCAAAATACGGAAGCGAGCTTGCGGGCGCGACCATCTGCGGGACATCCGGCGTATTTCCGGGAGCGGAGGACGTGGCAAAGGAACTGGAAAAGGCAGTTGCCGACGGAAAAGGAAAGGAATCCGACCCGGCGTACGCGGGCAGCCTGCTGGGATGGATGTGCGAGCGGTGCGGCGAGGTCAGCATCGGAAATGAATGGATCTGCGCGGACCCCTACGTACAGAGAGACCATGCGGAGGATCCTTTCGATGCGTTTACAAAGCCTACATCGAACCAGTCTCTGCTTTACTTTGTACAGATGATGCATGTGATCAGCGGTACGGAATGGGCCGAAAAGGTTCCAAAGGACCTGCCCATCTACAACATCGGCGGCGACCAGGACCCGGTAGGACAGTACGGAAAGGGAATCTATGAGGTCAGCAACTGGCTGTACGAGACCGGGCATACCGTGGATACAAAGGTATATTCCGGCTTCCGCCACGAGATCCACAATTATGCGGAGATCAAGGATGAAGTGGAATATGGTGTCATTGCATTTATGAACCGGCATCTGTAGAATGCTCTGTGGTCTCCCGCCGGAACAATATGGGGGGGACCACTTTGTGAACCGGCTTGTCTAAAGGAACCGGTTTTCTTTTTTTCTGTTCCGTCATCTGCTCTACAAGGAGGCGCACGGCTTCGTAGGCGAGTTGATCGATCTGCTGTCCGATCGTGCTGATGGGAAGGACAGCTTCACGGGATATGGGGGAATTGTCAAAACCAACCAGGAGATAATCATCAGGCAATGTGCCGTATTTCCTGATGAGCAGATTCAGCATCACATTGGCAAGCGTGTCGCTGGAGATGAAAATTCCCTTCTTCTGTCCCAGATAAAGACTTTCCAGTCCATCAAGGATTGTCTGGATCTGCGTCAGTGCACTTTTGTAGTCATGTCCAAATTCTTTTTGGATGATCTGGTAATTCAGGCCGTTTTCACGGCAGAAATCGGCAAAGCCCCTGAGGCGTCCATAAGCAGGAATATCTTCTGATGCAGGGGAGTTGATATGGATCAGGATGTCACATTTATGCCTGGCAAGAAGGGCAGCCGCCTGATATCCGCCCATGTGGTTATCCGTATTTACGCTGCATACATACCGGTCCTCACGCTCAATCGTAACGATGGGGATCGAGAGTCCGGCAAGCGCTTTCGATGATATCGTATGGCTTAAAATGATCATCCCCTCAATCTTATAGGCAAGAAGTTCCTGAATATAACGGCGTTCCGTTTCTTCACTTTTATTGCCGACAAATATCAGGAATTTATAATTGAAAACCTCATATGTGGACAAAATCTGATTCAGTATTTCCGAATAGAAATGGTAATACAGGTCTGGAATGATGATACCGATAAATTCTGTTTTGCCATTTGCAAGGATTCGCGCTACTTTATTCTCTTGATAGCCCAGTTTAACAAGAGCATCAGAAATAATCTGCTGGTTTTCCAGCGTAAGAGAGTCCGGGTTATTAAAATATCTGGAAATGGTAGTTTTCGAAAAGTTCGTGTAATTTGCGATATCGCTGAAGGTCACATTCTTTTTCTTTTTCATAGTGGTAATGCCTTTCTTTACGAGCAGATCCTGCTGTATGCTCCCTTGCGGAGCAGATGCAGGCTCTATACAGATCAGTATATCAAAAACAAAAATTACAGACAAGATGTAATCGGTAAAGTAACCGGTTTTGTGAAATGTGCATAAATACAGGCGGACAAAATCGTCGCTTTTCATAAAAAGGAAATTGAGGTTTGACTTTGCTGCCTATCAATGTTAATATATCAATAAAGTAACCGGTTACTTTACCGGTTACTACAACAATAGAGTTATAAAGAAAAGGAGGAATGAGTCATGAGAAAGAACGTATTAAGAGGCATTTCACTGGGGCTGGCCCTTGTGCTGGCGCCGGCCATGCTGACCGGATGCAGATTCGGTTTCGCGAGTGACCCGGATGATCCGAATGAAGAGGTAAAAGAAGAGCCGATCGATACCTCTGTGGACACATTCGAGTACGACAGCGCGCTGTCAGGCACGAATATCACACTGTTAAACTCAAAGGCGGAGATTCAGGTGGCGCTGGAGAAGATGGGAGAGGAATTTGAGAAGAAGTCCGGGGTTCATGTGGAGGTGATGCCGGTAACAGATGATTCCCCTTATACAAAGGTAGTCAGCCTGTACAATTCAGGGAATCCGCCCACAATGTCCATCCTGGATACAACGGACGTCATTGCGCTGGCAGAGGAAAAAGCGGCGGATCTGTCGGAAGAGGACTGGACCGAGGAGGCGGAAGGCTATCTGACAGAGGTGAACGGCAAGGTATACAGCCTTCCCCTGTGTATTGAGGGACGCGGTATGATTTATAATAAGACAGTGATCGAGGATGCTCTTGGAGAGGAATTTGACCCGGATTCGATTACTACGCTGGAGAATTTTACAGCGCTTCTGGACAGGCTGGTAGATGCCGGTATCGAGAAGCCTGTCTCTATGGCAAAGGAAGACTGGTCACTGGGGGCGCATCACCTGCAGTTTGTCTATGAGACCTATGACGGGACTTCCGAAGGTGCACAGGAAGTGATTAAACAGATCAAGGATGGGACGATGGACTTACATTCCTATGACCGGATGCAGGAATTTCTGGATATGTTTGATGTCTTAAAAGAGTACAATGTGGCCAAAGGGGATCCGCTGGGAGCAGATTATGACGAGATGGCGATTGACCTTGCGGACGGGAAGACGGCATTCTGGTTCAACGGAAACTGGGCATGGCCGAACCTTTCCGAAGCAGGAGCAGAGAATGAGGATGCATATGGTTTCCTGCCCTATTTTATGAACAACGATGAGGATGATTTTGCAAACCGGCAGATACAGGGTTCTCCCTCCAAGCAGGTGATGCTGGACGGACAGATTGCCTCAGAAAAAGAACAGGCTGCGGCAAAAGAATTTTTGAACTGGATCGTTTACAGTGAGATCGGACAGCAGATGATGGTAAAGACATGCAACCTGATCCCGCCGTTTCAAAATAATCCATATGAGCCAAGCGACCCGCTGAGCCGGGATATCTATGAAAAAGTACATGAGGGCCGTGCGTTCAATGCATCTGCGATCGTACCCAATGACCATTGGGCTGTGCTGGGCGCGGCAATGCAGAAATATCTCGCAGGGAGAAGCGACAGGGAAGAGCTGATCACATCGATTCAGGAATATTGGGATGAACAGGAATAGAGGAGGACATGATGAAGTCGAAAAATAATGGAAAAGATTTCTGTATTTTTGCGCTGCCGGGGCTGTTTTGCTTTATTGCAGTGGTGGTCATTCCGTTTGTATATGGAGTGTATCTGACTATGACAGACTGGAACGGAGTATCTGCAGTAAAGAACTTTGTAGGGCTGAAAAATTTCGGAGGAGTGATGAAGGACGTACAATTCTGGACCTCGCTGCTCCTGACATTTAAATATGTGATTTTTGTGGTTGTGATCGTAAATGTGATGGCATTTGGAATTGCCTATCTTCTGACCAGGGGGATGAAAGGACAGAATTTCTTCCGTGCGGGATTTTTTACGCCAAATCTGATCGGGGGAATTGTACTGGGATATATCTGGCAGTTTGTATTTTCCAGAGTCTTTGTAAATATCGGAGAATCCACGGGATGGACTGCGTTTGAGGTGTCCTGGCTCTCTGACCCGTCAAAGGCATTTGCGGCGTTAGTGCTTGTATCTGTATGGCAGTTGTCGGGCTATATGATCCTGATCTATGTGGCCGGATTTATGGGACTCAGTGAAGACGTTATGGAAGCGGCAAGTATCGACGGCGCTTCGGGATGGAGAAAGATGAGGAGCATCGTGATGCCGCTTATGATGTCCTCCGTGACCATCTGCCTGTTTTTAACGCTTTCCCGCGCGTTCATGGTATATGATGTGAACTTATCACTGACAGCAGGCGCGCCTTACGGGACTACGGAAATGGCGGCCATGCATGTTTATGAGAAGGCATTTACATCCAGGCAGTTCGGTGTGGGCCAGGCGGAAGCATTGATCCTGTTTATCATTGTAGCGTGCATCAGCGGGATCCAGGTATATCTGACAAAGAAGAAGGAGGTTGAGGCATAATGCAGCAGACAGTAGTGGGCGGAACAAAAAAGAAAGCGGCAAATATGCTGGCAATGGCCGGATTGATCATTATATTTATTGCGTACATGTTTCCATTCCTCATGGTGGTGATCAATTCGCTGAAGCAAAAACGAGATATCATCAAAAGCCCGTTTTCCTGGCTGTTTACGATCAAGGGCTTATCGTTTGACAACTTTGTAAAGGCATTTACGCAGATGGATTTCCTGAATGCGTTTAAAAATTCTCTGATCGTAACGGTATCGGCAACGGCGCTCGTGACCTTGTTCGCGGCAATGCTGGCATACTATATCGTGCGTCATAAAAACTGGATCTCGAAGATTACGTTTGCCCTGATGGTGGCGTCCATGATCATTCCGTTCCAGGCGATCATGATTCCGCTGGTGAGCATTTACGGCGGGACGCTGAATATATTGAACCACCGGCTGACATTGATTTTCATGCATACCGGATTTTCCATGGCAATGTCGGTATTTATGTTCCACGGATTTATCAATGGAAATATACCGATCGCGCTGGAGGAAGCGGCTTATATCGATGGGTGTACACATTCCCAGACATTTTTCAAGATTGTATTTCCGCTGCTTAAGCCGATCATTTCCACAATGGTGATCTTAAATGCGCTGGCATTCTGGAATGATTTCCTTCTGCCGTCGCTGGTACTGACGGATAAGGAACTGCTGACGCTGCCGCTGTCTACCTACAGCTTTTATGGAACCTATTCGGCAGACTACGGCACGATCATGGCAGGACTTCTGCTGTGCGTTGTTCCGATCCTGATCTTGTATGTAGTATTGCAGAAACAGATCATCAATGGCGTGGTAGCAGGAGCTGTAAAATAAGAGCTTTTTAAAATAAAAGCAGGAAAGGGGAAGCATGTGAAAAATATATTGCATTTAAAAGCGCCTGGAAATTGGATAAATGATCCAAACGGATTTATTTATTACCAGGGAAGGTATCACCTGTTTTACCAGTGCTTCCCCTATGCGCCCGTATGGGGAACCATGCATTGGGGGCATGCGGTAAGTGAAGATTTGGTGCATTGGGAGCATCTGGATATTGCGGTATTCCCGACTAAAAGATATGACAGCAACGGAGTATTTTCCGGAAGCGCGCTGGAGAAAGACGGCAGGCTGTACCTCTATTATTCCGCAGTGCGGTATCTGGAAGAAGAGGAAGAAAATATCCATATCCCGGTGCAGGACGTCTACGAAACAAGCCAGGCAGTGATGGTTTCTGAGGATGGATTTCAATTTGACAACTGGAATGGGAAAAGACAGATCATTCCGGTGATCCGGGATGAACAGATTGCTGACGCGGGACATACGCGCGATCCAAAAGTATGGTATGACAGCGGAAGTTATTATATGGTCCTGGGCAGTACGTTTAGGGAAAAGGAAGGCCGCGCCGTGTTTTTCCGGAGCAGGGACGGGGAACACTGGCAGTATGCCGCGCAGTATAGGAACCCAAGCTTCGGCAGGATCCTGGAATGTCCGGATTTATTCCGGCTGGGAGACAGATATGTGTTTGTCGGGTCCGCAATGTATACGGAGGACGCGGAGAACGGATATGAACACCAGTCGGTCACCGCACTGGCAGAGTTTGACAGCCGTACATGCACCATGGAAATATCCTCAGAATTTCAATATGTGGATTATGGTATGGATCTGTACGCTCCTCAGACCAATGTGGACCGGGAGGGAAGAAGAGTGCTGATCGGCTGGATGAGGATGCCGGATGCCGTAAAGGAGGAAGGAAAAAAAGACTGGAACGGGATGATGAGCCTCCCGAGGGTCGTGGAGATCGCAGAGGAGCATATTTATTTCAGAATCCATCCGGAGGTGGAAAAATATTTTTCCGCAGAAAAGGAAGATAAGAGGCATATGGATCCGGGTATGCCCTGCCGTATCAAAACAACGCTGTCGGAAGGGGAATATCTGGAAATCGGAGGATACAGGATCTGGGTTGAAAATGGATCTGTGAAAACGGACCGCAGCCGGGTATTTGCCGGGACAGATGGCCGGGCAGCGGTGTGCGGCACGCCGACAAGTCTGGAACACTGCGGTTTGGATATATTTGTGGAACCGAATCTGATCGAGGTCTTTATTAATGACGGCGAATATGTGATCAGTAATGTGGTCTATGGTCTGGGAAACCGGATTACCGGATATGTGGAACATGTTTATACAGGATGAATATCTATGAAAAATAAAAAGGCGCCTGCCACGCCGGAGGAGAGAACTCCGGTGCGGCAGGTGCTTTTTGGTATATCAGGGAAGGACAAGATATCTTTGATGACGGTTTCCTGCATTTTGGGGAGGATGATCTATTTGGCACTAACGGATGATGCCAAATTTGTTTTTCTATTTGTTGAAATAAAAGACAGGCCAAGTTTATAATAAACATACGATGAAGAAAACGTGATTGGCCGATCGCACTTCTGAATACCAAAAGAAAATGAGGTGTGGAATTTATGAAAGAAAAAGTACAGTTATTTGGAAGATCCCTAAGCGGCATGGTCATGCCCAATATCGGAGCTTTTATTGCCTGGGGACTGATTACCGCGTTATTTATCGAGACGGGCTGGATGCCCAACGAACGGATCGCGCAGCTGGTCAGCCCCATGTCATCCGTGCTGCTGCCCCTGCTGATCGCATATACGGGAGGAAATGTGGTCGCGGGACAGCGGGGCGGAGTGATCGGCGCCATTGCGACCATGGGTGTGATCGTGGGTTCGGATGTTCCCATGTTTATCGGAGCAATGGTGGTAGGCCCTCTTTCTGCATGGGTGATCAAAAAATTCGACAAGCTGATGGAAAATCATGTAAAAGCCGGATTTGAGATGCTGGTCAATAACTTCTCACTGGGGATCATCGGCGCGGTTCTTGCGGTTCTTGCCATGTACGGCGTGACGCCGCTGGTCAGCACTTTGAACGAGTGGATGGGTATCGGGGTCGGCTTCTTTGTAAAACATGGCATTCTTCCGCTTACCAGCCTGTTTATCGAACCGGCCAAGGTCCTCTTTTTAAATAATGCGATCAACCATGGAATCCTGTCTCCGATGGGGATTCAGCAGGTGGAGGAAATGGGCAAATCCATCTTCTTCCTGTTAGAAGCCAATCCGGGTCCCGGGTTGGGTGTCCTGCTGGCTTACTGTATTGCCGGAAAAGGAAATGCGAAGAGCTCAGCGCCCGGTGCGGTGATCATTCATTTTTTCGGGGGGATCCATGAGATCTATTTCCCATATATCCTCATGAATCCCCTGCTCCTCCTTGCAACGATCGCAGGCGGGGCAGCCGGAGTGTTTACCTTCAACCTGATGGGCGTGGGACTGACGGCGCCTGCTTCACCGGGCAGTATCCTGGCACTGGTGATGATGGCGGAGCGGCATTGTTACGTGGGGCTGTTCCTGGGCGTGCTGGCAGCGGCGGCGGTTTCCTTTGTGATCGCGGTTCCACTTTTGAAATTCATGGGAAAAGATACGTCTCTGGAAGAAGCGCAGCAGAAAAAGGATGCTATGAAAAAACAGGCAAAGGGAATCAAGGATGACAGCAGCGCGGCGGGAGAGCCTGCAAAGGGACAGGGAAAGATCCGCAAAATCGCGTTTGCCTGCGACGCGGGAATGGGCTCCAGCGCCATGGGAGCAACCGTACTGAAAAAGAAGATTGCGGCAGCCGGACTGGAAGGGATTGAGGTCATACATACACCGGTGTCCAGTATTCCGGCCGACGTACAGATTGTAGTGACGCACCAGGAGCTGGGAGAACGCGCGGAGCGCAGCAATCCCAACGCGGAGCGGGTTCTGATCACAAATTTCCTGGCGGCACCGGAATATGATGTCCTGGTGGAAGATCTGAAGAAGAGGAATCAAGGATAATACAGAAAGCCTGTCACTGGCAGCTTTTCTATACAAAAGAAGGGGAGGGGCTATGGATATTTCGGCTCGTATGAGACAGATCCTGCTGGTACTGCTTCAGGAGGAAAAACCCATTTCTGTGAAGCTCCTGGCGGAGCAGATCGGAGTGAGCAAACGGACGGCTCAAAGAGAACTGGAATATATGGAAAGTACGCTGAAAGCGTATGAAGTCCGTTTTTCGTCAAAGACTGGCGTGGGCGTCTGGCTGGAAGGCAGCGAGGAGGAAAAGAAGCGTCTTCTTGCCGAACTCAGCCAGGGAAATCCTTATGATGTGAGCAACCGGGAGGAGCGGCGGAAGCGGCTCGTCCTGGAACTGCTGAGAGAAAAGGGGCTGAAAAAGCTGTATTATTACAGCAGCCAGTTCGGTGTCAGTGAGGCTACGGTCAGCGCGGACCTGGAAGCTGTGGAAAGCTGGCTGACCGGGTATGGCCTGCAGATCAGCCGGAAGCCGGGAAGCGGGATCGAAACCAATGGAAGCGAGGAGGATTACCGCAGGGCGATCCGCGCCTTTATTGAAGAAAATATAGATACGAAGGTACTGCGGGAAGCCTATGAGGAGGAAACCACGGTGCTGGATCCGCAGGATCTTCTGCTGAAAAGCGAGATCGGGCAGGTGCTGAACAACGATGTACTGAAACGTGTGATCCGCTGTATCGCGGGGATGGATCATCTCCAGGTAAAGTCCCTGACGGAAAATTCCTATGTAGGGCTTGTGATCCATATTACCATTGCCATTGACCGGATCCTCAAGGATGAGACGATCGAGCCGGGTAGCAGCTGGGGGGAACAGCTTGAACGGGATGAGGATTACCTTCTGTCGGAGGAGATCGCGGCGGAGCTGGAAGAGGAATTCGGAATCCGCTTTCCGACGATGGAGATTTCCTACATCTGCCTGCATATCAAGGGTGCCAAGCATGAGCGGATACGGTGGAATGCCGGGGAAGCCCTGACGATTGAAAACCGGGAGCTGCGGTATCTGGTCAATGAGATGATTGATGCCTTTGACCCAGTGCAGGCATGCCTGCTCAAACAGGACGAGGAATTTATCCAGGGGCTTTTGGCGCATCTGCAGCCGACCCTGATCCGGATCATATATGGAATGCATATTCAGAATCCCATGCTTGCGGAGATCCGGGAGAGCTACCCGGAGATTTACCGGAAATGTGTTCATGTGGCGGCGGTTCTGGAGAAGAAGACGCGGCGGGAGGTGCCGGAAGAGGAGATTGGTTTCCTGACGGTACATTTCGGCGCTGCGGTATTCCGCCTGGAGGGACGCAGGGAAAATATACGGAAGGTTCATGCGGGAGTGATCTGCTCCAGCGGGATTGGGATCTCCCGTCTGATGGTGTCCAAGCTGGAGAAAACCTATAAGGACCGGATGGTCCTGACGGCATACGGAAAAAATGATATTACGCCGTACATCATCGGAAAAACAGATTTTCTGATTTCCACGATTCCCATGGACCCCCAGGATATCCCGGTCGTTTCCGTGAATCCGCTTTTGAATAAGGAGAATATGGAAGAAGTACGGGAAATGATCCTGCGGTATGAGAGAATGCCGGAAAAGCACAAAGAGGAAAATGAGTTTTCCGTGAAGCTGGAGGAGATCAATCTGGTTGCCGTACAGATCAAGACGATTCTGAAAAATATGGAATTTTTTAAGGTGGGCAATGACATTACCTTTGAGGAGCTTCTGATTGCGGTAGGGGAAAAAATGTCTCCCTATTCGGACCGCAGCGGGCAGATCCAGGAAGACCTGATGCGCAGGGAACGGATTTCATCCCAGGTCTTTGCGGAATTTGGGTTCGCGCTTCTGCATACCCGGACAAAGGGCGTGCTGCGGCCGGAGTTTGCGGTCTGTATGACGAAAGATCTGGAAGCATTTCAGGATCCATATTTTAAGGGAATTCGGACTGTGATCATTATGCTGGTGCCGATTGACGGGAATGGACAGATCAATAACGAGATCATGGGATATATCAGCAGCATGCTGATCGAAGAATACGAATTTCTGGAAGTACTGGCACGGGGGGACAAGGAGGAGATCCGGGAGCTGCTTTCCAGGTATCTGAAGGAATATTTCAACCGATATCTGGCGAAGGTGTGATATGTGACCGCACTGTTACTGTTCAAGGTGCCTTTGCGCATTGCTGCAAGGCATCCGGCCAGTAAAATAGCGGTTCTGGCGCTATCGGATAGTGCCAAATCCCATTTTCTATTTGTTGAAAAGAGATGTTTCCGGGGCATATAATAAGGACACAAGGAACAAATCCTCCGGGAAAATGAAAAGAGATAGAGAGGACACAGGTGGTCAATATGTTTTTTAAGAAAAAGGAAAAAAAAGAAAAAAAGGAATTACTGTACCGTGAAAACGTACATGTAAACTGCGAACCCGATACAAAGGAGAACATCATCCGCAAGGTGGGGCAGATGCTGGCGGATTCCGGATATGTGGAGCAGCCGTATGTAGACGGGATGGTGGAAAGAGAAAAAACGTTTTCCACATTTATGGGAAACGGACTTGCGCTTCCCCATGGAATCGAAGCCGTAAAGGACCAGATCAAGGCATCCGGGATCGCCGTGATGACATTCCGGGACAGCGTGGACTGGGACGGGGAAGAGGTGAAGGTCGTGATCGGAATTGCCGGCGTGGGCGAGGAGCATATGGATATCCTGTCGTCCATCGCAGAGAAGATGTTGGATGACGCGACTGCGGAACAGATCAAGACATGCGACGCGGATACGCTGTACCAGATTCTTTCCGGAAAGGAGTAGAGAAGGATGATCATAACAGTCACGATGAACCCGGCTATTGACAAGACGGTGGAGATCGACGCGCTCAAGCCCGGCGGCCTGAACCGGATCCGGAAGGTGGAGTATGACGCGGGCGGCAAGGGGATCAATGTATCCAAGACGATCCATGAACTGGGCGGCGAAAGCATCGCTACCGGTTTTCTGGGAGGGAATGCCGGAAGGACTATAGAAAATGTGCTGGACGCGCGGAAGATCATGCACGATTTTATCTGGGTAGACGGGGAGACAAGAACCAATACCAAGGTGTTTGAAGAAAACGGAGCAGTCACTGAGCTGAATGAGCCGGGGCCGGCCATTTCAGAAGAACAGATAGGGAAATTAATGAATAAACTGGAAAACTATGCAGGAGTGAATACGTTGATCGTACTTTCCGGCAGTATTCCGGGCGGCGTGGGCAAGGACATTTATGAAAAGATCATCAGGATGGCTCATGAAAAAGGCTCCCAGGTTCTGTTGGACGCGGACGGCGAGGTGTTCCGCCTGTCTCTGGAGGCAGGCCCGGATATCATCAAGCCGAACCGTGTGGAACTGGAAGAATATGCAAGAATTGATTACCGCGCGTCAGGGAAGGAACTCCTGGAAATGACCCGGAAGCTGATGAAAAAGGGAATCCATACGGCGGCAGTCTCCATGGGGAAGAGTGGCGCAATGTTCGTGCGAGGCGGATATGAAGCGGTCTGCCCGGCCCTTCCGGTGAAGGCGCATTCTACGGTAGGCGCGGGAGACGCGATGGTGGCGGCGCTGGCGTATGCATGGGATCAGAAGCTGGGAGACGAGGAAACCGTCAGGCTGTGTATGGCGGCATCGGCAGGAGCGGTTACGACGATCGGAACGAAGCCTCCGGCGAAGGAACTGGTGGAAGAGCTGAAAATGCAGGTGAAGATTGAAAGTGTACAATAAATTTGAATCAATGAGGAGTGAGCAAAAATGAAGACAAGAGCAGTCAGAATGTATGGAACGAGAGACCTGAGATTGGAGGAATTTGAATTGCCGGAGATCAGGGACGATGAGATCCTGGTGAAGGTCATGAGCGACAGCATCTGTATGTCCACCTATAAGCTGGCAGAGCAGGGCAAGAAGCACAAGCGCGCCCCCCAGAATATCGACACCAATCCAGTTATCATCGGACATGAATTTGCGGGTGTGATCGTGGAAGTGGGAGAGAAGTGGAAAGACCAGTTCAAGCCGGGTATGAAGTTCGCTCAGCAGCCGGCGCTGAATTATAAAGGAAGTCTGGCTTCCCCTGGATATTCTTATGAATTCTTCGGAGGGGCATGTACCTACTGCATCATCCCTCACGAGGTGATGGAGCTGGGATGCCTGATGCCCTACGAGGGAGACAGCTTTTTCGAAGCGTCTCTGGGTGAGCCCATGAGCTGCATCATCGGGGGCTACCATGGAAATTACCACACCAACAAGAGGAACCATGATCTGGCGGTGGGTACGAAACCGGATGGCGACATCATCATCCTGGGCGGCTGCGGCCCCATGGGACTGGGGGCGGTGAGCTACGGAATCCAGATTGAAAACAGGCCGAAGCGGATCGTGGTGACGGACATTGACGATGCTAAGATCGAGCGCGCAAGGGAAGTGATCCCGGAAAGCAAGGCGGCGGAAAACGGAGTAGAGCTCCTCTATGTGAATACGGCGAAGATGGAAGATCCGGTGGAAGGTCTGCGGGCGATCACAGGCGGAAAGGGTTATGATGATGTGTTTGTATATATCCCCAACCGTAAGGTGGCGGAGATGGGCGACCAGCTCCTGGCATTTGACGGCTGCATGAACTTCTTCGCAGGCCCCACGGACAACCAGTTCAAGGGGGAGATCAACCTGTATAATGTACACTATACAAGCGCGCATATCATGGGAACGACCGGGGGAAATAACGACGACCTGATCGAGGCGAATGACCTGGCCGCGAAAGGAAAGATCGAACCGGCTGTGATGGTGACCCACGTGGGCGGCATTGACAGCATCGCGGATGCAACTCTGAACCTGCCCAAGATTCCGGGTGGAAAGAAGCTGACTTATACACAGTTCGATATGCCGCTGACGGCGATTGAGGACTTTGGAAAGCTGGGAGAAAGTGATCCGCTGTTCAAAAAGCTGGACGAAGTGTGCAAAAAGAACCGGGGGCTGTGGAGCGCGGAGGCGGAGCGGATATTATTCGAGCACTTCGGCGTGGAGCAGTAATGCCGTAAAATAAAGATATAAATACGGAGCTGCGCAAAGAAAATTATTCTTTGACAGCTCCGCTTTTATTTTTCCAAAAAGCCGAGGAATGAAAACAGAAAACCGACAACTCCTAATGAAAGTGTGATTGCGTCCAGCCCGGATGAGCAAACATGCAATACAAGCGCAAAAAGCAATATGGAAATCCCGAAGCCTATCTTTTTCATATCAACCTTCCTTTCCCAAAAATCGGAATTATATTTTTCTCATTTTAGCACAAATCCTTTAGTGTGAAAATAGTTGATTTTGCGCTGTACAAATTCTAAATTACACGCTATGATATCAAAGACGCTCCAAAGCCTGATTTCAAAAAGGAGTATACCGAAATGGAAAATGCATATGTATTGCAACTGTCTGACCATAAGTTTCAAGACCTTTATCTCTGCTTCTGCGGCTACGCAAAATGCGAACCCCTGCACAGCTTCGGTCCTGCCGTCCGCCCCAACTATATTCTCCACTACATCCTGGAAGGAAAAGGCAGGTATTATGTAGAGGATACCCAGTATGAACTGCAGGCCGGGCAGGGCTTTCTGATCGAACCGGAGGTTCAGACCTTCTATCAGGCGGATCAGGAGGAACCGTGGACCTACCTCTGGGTTGGCTTTAACGGCAGCCAGGCGCAGGAATATCTGAAAGACATCGGCCTCAACAGCCGCCAGCTGATTTTCCGGTCCGGACATGGGGACGAATTGAAGCAGCTGGTGATCACTATGCTGAAAAACAATACCTCCAGCACAACGAACCAGTTTCTGCTGGAGAGCCTTCTGTTTTCCTTTTTTTCTATACTGTCGCAGGATATCGATATTGTTCCATCTGCGGTCGCGAATGAAGAAAATATGTATATCCGCAGGGCGCTTGAGTATATCCACAACAACTATTCCAACAGCATCAAAGTGTCTGATATCGCGAATTATGTCTGCATTGACCGGAGTTATCTGTACAGGCTGTTCCGGCAGCGCATGGATATGTCTCCTCAGGATTATCTGGTCAATTACCGGATCACCCGTGCGGCAGAGCTGCTTTCCCTGACAGACCTTCCGGTAGGAGGAGTGGCGCTGTCCTGCGGATATCGGGATCCGCTTGTATTCGGAAAAGCATTTAAGCTGAAAAGAGGGATCACTCCCGCACAGTTCCGGAAGAAAAACCGTAAGGATGCCAACGAACATCTTCAGACGAATCAGGATATCCTGGGGAAATTATGACTCTTCTGCTGTAATCCGAGAATACTCTGCAGATGCGTGCTAAAACAGTGGAAAGCGGTGTCATCATTTTGTTACAGTTCACGGTCGGCCGCGAACTGTAACATCATTTTCACTGTTTTTCTAAACAAATGTGCCTACTTACTTGTCCGGCCTCCATATATAATAGACTTACAAGGAACGAAGAAATTGCGCAGCTTCTTTCGTCCGAATCAAGAAAAGAATTTGGAGGAAGAACTTATGAGTAATACAAATGCACAGACGCAGAAACCCCAATACAAGCATGTTTCTGCAAGAGAAAAATATTGTTTCGGAATCGGCGCGATTGGAAAAGACGCGATCGTAAATCTGGTAGGATCTTTTCTGATGCTGTATTTTACAGACACCTTATATCTGGCGCCGGGATTTGTCGGGGCACTGTTCTTTGTAGCCCGGATCTGGGATGCAGTCAATGATCCGATGATGGGCATGATCGTAGATAACACCCGGTCCAGATACGGCAAATTCCGTATCTGGCTGATTGTTGGAACCCTGCTGAATTCCGTGGTATTTATCTTCCTGTTTACAAGCTGCGGGTTGACCGGAACATCCCTGTACGTCTATGTTTCGGTGATGTATATCCTGTACGGCATGACTTACACCATTATGGATGTACCCTACTGGTCCTGGCTTCCGAACCTGACCAACGATCCCCGTGAACGTGAAAAGGTGTCCGTTATCCCGCGTTTCTTCGCAAGCCTTGCAGGCTTTACAGTTGCCACCTTCGGTCTGTATATCATCAACGGCTTCAACCGCATGGCAGGAAATAAAAACCTTTATGCGGAGCAGGGCTTTACCATGTTTGCAGTGGCCATCGCAGTGGTATTCATCCTGACCATCGGCATTACCGTATTCAATGTAAAAGAAGAATCCACACTGAATGCAAAGGCTGAGAAGACCAGTCTGAAACAGGCATTGAACGTGATCGTAAAGAATGACCAGCTCCTAGCGTTTATCGGACTGCTGCTGACCTTCAACCTCTGTACACAGATTGCAAAAGGCTTTGCCGTATATTATTTCAAAAATGTCTGCGGAAATGAATACCTGTACTCCATCTTTGGATTTGCCATTATCGCGGAAATGCTGGGTCTGATCTGCTTCCCGAAGATCGCGGAAAAGATCAGCCGTGAAAAGGTATATGCCCTTGCATGCGGACTTGTGATCCTTGGGCTTGCCACGCTGGGGCTGATGGGATTTATCGCTCCTCAGAGCAAGGCAGCTGTAATCCTGTGCTGCGGACTGATGTTCTTCGGCTCCGGCTTATCTCTGGGTGTGACCACCTGCTGCATGGCAGATGTGATCGATTACGGGGAAGTGAAATTTGGTGTCAGGAATGAAAGCGTTACCTGTTCTGCGCAGACCTTTCTGATGAAGGCTGCCATGGCAGCGGCAGGCGGTCTGACCGGCGTGGGCCTGCAGATTGTAGGCTACAATGCAAAGGCAGAGGCGCAGAGCCTTGGAACGATCACCGGCATCAGGGTTCTGATGATCGTGATTCCGATTGCGCTGGCAGTATTGAGTTTCTTTATCTACAAAACGTTCTACACCTTAAAGGGTGAGAAAATGGCAGAAGTGGCACGTAAAGTCAATGAAATGCATGCAATTCAGCAGAATGTGAATTGACAATCCGGCATTTCGGAAGAAAAATATCTCCAGGACAGCAGGTTTTTGAAGCTGTCTTGGAGAGCACAGTAATTTGTTATTATATTATACCAGGAGGAGGGTTCTATGAGCATATTATTTTGCGAACGCACACGTACCTTTCATTTATTCAACAACGAGATCAGCTATATCATGACGGTCCTTCCCAATGAACAGATGGGCCAGCTGTATTTCGGCAAGCGGATCCATCATAAGGAAGACTTTTCCTATCTTCTGGAAACCGGCTACCGCCCCATGACCTCTTACGTATTCGAAGGAGACAGGTCGTTTTCCCTGGAGCATGTGAGGCAGGAATACGGCGTATACGGTACGACGGATTACCGGCATCCGGCAGTGGAGATCCTTCAGGAAAACGGCAGCCGCCTTTCGGATTTCCGTTATCAGAGCCACACGATTACTGCAGGAAAGCCGAAGCTCGTAGGACTTCCGGCCACCTATACAGAAGAGGACGGCGAGGCGGAAACCCTGACACTGGTTTTGAAGGATCCGGTGACGGAGATCACGCTGCAGCTTTTCTATACGATTTTCGTGGGAGGCGGAATCCTGGCGCGGAGCGCGAAGCTGACCAATCATGGAAGAAAAGATGTACATCTGCTGACTGCCATGAGCCTGTGCATGGATCTGCCGGACTGCGATTACGAATGGCTCCAGTTCTCCGGCGCATGGGCTCGGGAGCGCCATTTAAAGGTACGGAGACTGGAACAGGGCATCCAGGCGGTGGACAGCAGAAGAGGACATTCCTCCCATGAGCACAATCCGTTTATCGTGCTGAAACGTCCGGACACCAATGAATCTCAGGGAGAGGCCATTGGATTCAGCCTGATCTACAGCGGCAATTTCCTGGCGCAGGCGGAGGTAGATACGCATGACACGACCCGGGTGATGCTGGGAATCCATCCCGATGGCTTTGACTGGAAGCTGGAACCGGGAGAAGAATTTCAGACTCCTGAAGCCGTGATGGTTTATTCGGATGCCGGGTTAAACCGTATGAGCCAGACCTTCCACAAGCTCTACCAGAAACGTCTGGCAAGAGGTTACTGGCGGGACCGTCCAAGGCCGATCCTGAATAACAACTGGGAAGCGACATATTTTGATTTTACAGAGGACAGGCTGGTTGAGATCGCGTCTAAAGCAAAGGAATGCGGCGTGGAATTATTTGTTCTGGATGACGGCTGGTTCGGTGAGCGCAGCAGCGACCATGCCGGACTGGGCGACTGGACCGCCAATCGGGAGCGCCTGGCAAACGGCATTACCGGGCTGGCGGCGCGTATAGAAGACCTGGGGATGAAGTTCGGACTCTGGTTTGAGCCGGAGATGGTGAATAAAGATTCCGACCTTTACCGGGCGCATCCGGACTGGATTCTGGAGACGCCGGAAAGAAGGGCATCCCATGGGCGCAACCAGTTTGTACTTGATTTTTCTCGGAAGGAGATCGTAGACTGCATCTATGAAATGATGGCGAAGATTTTACGGGAGGCAAAGGTCTCATATATCAAATGGGATATGAACCGGAGCATCACGGAATGCTATTCCGCAGCGCTCCCGGCCGACCGTCAGGGGGAGGTGTTCCACCGTTATATCCTGGGCGTCTACGACTTATACGAGAGGCTGACTTCTGAGTTCCCGCATGTGCTTTTCGAATCCTGCGCAAGCGGCGGCGGGCGGTTTGACCCGGGAATGCTTTATTACGCGCCCCAGGGCTGGGCAAGCGATGATTCTGATGCGGTCGAACGTCTCAAGATCCAATACGGCACTACCTACTGCTATCCTGTCAGCAGCATTGGAAGCCACGTATCGGTCATCCCGAATCATCAGGTGTTCCGCAGGACACCGCTGCATACACGGGCAAATGTCGCTTACTTCGGCACCTTCGGCTATGAACTGGACCTGAACCATCTGACGGAACGGGAGCAGGAAGAGGTGAAGCGTCAGATCGCATTTATGAAGGAATACAGGGAAGTGCTGCAGTTCGGTACGTTCTACCGCCTGTCCAGTCCCTTTGAGGGCAACATTACCTGTTGGATGGTTGTCAGTGAGGACAGGACGCAGGCGATCGTCGGATGGTACCGGGTGCTCTGCGGCGTAAACCTGCCCTATACGAGGATTCGCCTTCAGGGCCTGGATCCGGAGCTTTGCTACCGGAATCAGGAAACAGGACAGTCCTATTACGGGGATGAACTGATGAATCTGGGCCTGATCACGTCAGATGCGTTATCCGGCCAGGTGGAAGATTCGAATGCGGACTACGGCGACTTTGATTCCAGACTTTTTATATTTAAGGCTATATAATACGGAAATCGGCAGATCTGGAATAACAGACCATCGACCTGTCTGCTGTTCCGGATCTTTCAAAAAAATTTGCAGGGGGTTATTCGAATGGATACGCAAAACAAACCTTTTCTCAAACGCTGCATCATGATGGTGACCGGCATCCTGTTTATTGGGGTCTGCGTCGGCGCCTACCGGCTCAGTGCTTTCGGGGTGGATGCATTTACCTGTATGAACCTGGGGATCAGCGGATTTCTGCACATGACCTTCGGCACATGGCAGCTGATCATGAATGCGGCGATACTGGTGGTTGTGTTTTTTAAAGCAAAGCAGTGCATAGGGGCGGGCACTATCGTCAATATGGTCTGTGTCGGTTATCTGGCAGACTTCATATGCTGGCTGTTCCAGGACATCCTGAAAGTAGAGATGACGCTGCCGCTTCGGATCCTGGCTCTGATCATCGGCAGCATTTTCGCGGGGATGGGCGTGGCGTTTTATATGGTGGCGGAGATGGGGATCGCTCCTTATGACAGTGTAGCGGTGATTATCGAAAATGTGACCCGTGGTAAGATTCCCTTCCAGAATGCCCGCGTCATGAGTGATGTTACGGTAGTTGTGATCGGTGTTGTATTCTGCCTCATGTCTCATGGAGACCTGTGGCTCATCATTGGGATCGGCACGATCTGCAACGCACTGCTGAACGGACCTTTGATTCAGTTCTTCAAGACCCATGTGGCGGAGCCAGTCATGAACGGAAAATGATGCTGTCAAAATGCGGCTGACGGAAAATGGATGCGTCCCTGCAATATATCCTGAGTTTCGCTGAATCTCATAGCGATATATTGTACACATAATCATTTTCCGTCAGCCGTATTTTAGATAGATTTCATTAAGATGATTCATTGATACGTAAAGGAGTCAGGGTGTGACCTGCAGCCTAAAGGAAAAATAAGTGTAAACCCGATCAGGAAAAGTATTTTCAAATTGCGTGTGACATGGTACAATAGTCACAGATTTTTTTACTTATTTTGCGCAGAGTGCGGGAGCAGACGGTATGGACAGGATCGCCCAGAATATTTTCAAAGCAATACATGAGGGAAAATGGCTCAGCATAGAATATAAAAACCAGAGAGACCAGATCACAAACTACTGGATCGCTATCCACGGGATTGACGTCAGGAAACGCAGCCTCAGTGTGGAAGGCTTTCACCTAATGATGCATACCGTGGAGCGGTACGATTTCATTTATATAGACTCCATCCTGTCTGCCGCGGTGGTGGAGGCTTCCACCTATAAGATCGAAGAACAGCTTGTGGAGGACATCGAACGGAATCCGGAAAAATACGAACCCCTTTTCGGGCAGACTGTGAACCTGAAGATCCTCAATTACCTGATCGACTGCAACCGTCTGGATACCCAGCCTTACCAGTGTGAGTATTCCCTGCTTGAACACCTGGACGGCAGCTCTTTCAAAAATGGAGAATATCCCCTGGACAAGGAGCAGTTCCGGCAGCTGGTCCGGCAGTTCCAGGACGAGAGTACACGGCCGGAGAAGCATAAAAGCTGGCAGTACCGACAGATGGTCATGAATGAATTGAGCATCCTGGTCAAGGGCCGGAGCAGCCAGAGAGAAGCGCTGTATGTTCTTGCGTACCGGAAGCTGTATCTGGATGTGAAGCGGCGTGTCCTCCAGCCGGACAGAGAGATTACGATCAGCCGGGAATTTACTGTCAACGGAGAGAAGGAAAGCATCCGGAAATATATGGATCCGGCAGATTATGACCTGCTTGCGGAATTTACCCGGCACAGGGAGACGATCAAAGACCGGATCACACATTATCATTCGCTTAAGCAGGGGATCGATGACCGTCCCTATATCATCGCCCTTGCAAGAGATATCAAGGTGGATCTGAACAAGGAGTATGAAGCGGTCATCAAAAGCCTGGAGGAAGGAAAAGAGACTCAGCCCGTTAAAGCTTTTTTCGGAAAGCTTCTGAGCAAACCCAAGCGGAGGAAGGATTATCCGCTGGCGCTTTTGGAACACCGGGCCAATCTGGATCAGCTTCTTGCGATCCACAATGCTGTGAAATATCCGGTCACCTATGTCCAGGGCCCGCCCGGCACCGGAAAGTCACACACGATCATCAACAGCATCATCACGGCATTTTTTAATGAAAAAACAGTGCTTCTGGCATCCTACAACAACCACCCCATTGATACGGTGGTGGAAAAACTCCGGTCCATTCCCTACAAACAGGGAGAAGATATCCCCTTCCCGGTGATCCGCCTGGGAAATACAAACCTTGTAAAGCAGGCGCTTCTCGATATCCGGGAACAGTATGAACGGATCAAAGACAAGCCGGTTTTTGAGGGAACGCTGGAAAAAAATAAAGACAATAAGATCAACCGCGCCAGAAAACTGACAGAGCTTTTGAAAAAATATGAGAATACGTTGGCGCTGAGGGAAAAACAGGAGGCGATCGAGTGTCTGCTCGGCAGCACACAGCATCTGACTTTCCAGACTGACCTGCAGGGAAGGCAATTGGAAGAAATACGCCGGGAACTGCAGGAGATCGGCGAGATCACCAATGAACAGGCGCTCTCACTTTTGGATGACGATGAAGCGGAATTTAAAAAATACCTGAATTTCACCTCCATCAAATATCTCAAACGTCTGGGTGAACCCAAAAACGAGGATCTGCGTCATATCCTGGAGTTGGATGACGAGAACGAGAAGGTAAAAGCATTTCACAGTTATCTGAATGAGACAGAAAATGTAAAAAAATTCCTGCGCATTTTCCCTGTGGTTGCCACCTCCTGTATCTCATCCCACCGGATCGGAAGCCCGGAGGCGCATTTTGACCTGACCATCATAGATGAGGCCAGCCAGTGCAGCACGGCCATGTCCCTGCTTCCTGTCATCCGGGGAAAGAACCTGATGCTGGTGGGAGATCCTCAGCAGCTGAACCCGGTGATCCTTCTGGACAGTAAAGACAATGAGATCCTCAAGCAGCGTTACCAGATTCCGCAGGAATACGATTATCTGGAAAATTCCATTTACAAGACATTCCTGGCAAATGACGCTGTCAGCGAGGAAATTCTTCTGCGGCATCACTACCGATGCTGCAGATCGATCATTGAGTTCAACAACGTAAAATATTACAACAGCAGATTGAAGATCGAGAGCCGGGAGAAGCCGGAACAGCCCCTCGTCTATGTGGATGTCAAGGGCAATGAGACGGAACTGAAAAACGCGGCTCCCCGGGAGGCGGAGCAGATCGTCCGGTACGTGATGGACAACCGGGATAAAAAGATCGGGATCATCACGCCCTTTGCCAACCAGAAAGAATGCATCAGCCGGATGCTCAAAGACAAGGGGATTCAGGATGTGTCCTGCGGTACGGTCCATGCGTTTCAGGGAGATGAGAAAGATATCATCTTATTTTCCACAGCGGTAACGGATCAGATGTCGGAGAAAACCTACGGGTGGCTGAAAAATAACCGGGAGCTGATCAACGTAGCCACTTCCCGGGCAAGGGAAAAGCTGGTCCTGTTTTCCAGCACAAAGAATCTGGAACGCCTCCATGACGAGGCGGAGAAGGACGATATGTACGAGCTGGCCCGGTATGTGAGCAGCAAAGGACTCTGCCGTGTCTCCCCGGATGAAGTGCACTCCCGCGCTTTGGGCATCAAGCCTTACAGCGCGCAGATCGAGGCGGATTTTCTGGTCAGCCTCAATCATGCCCTTGGAAATATCCTCAACAACGGGCGGAAGTGTAAGGTGGAAAATGAAGTAGACATTTCACAGGTATTCCGTGACGGACACACAGGGGAAGGACTGTTTTATAATGAAAGGTTTGATTTTGTAATATATGAAAAGGAATACGGCGGCGGGGAAAAGCCGATCCTGGCTATTGAACTGGACGGAAAAGAACACCAGGATGAATCGCTGGTAAAGCAGAGGGACAGGCAGAAGACAGAAGTCTGCAGAACGCATGGATTTGAACTGATCCGGGTGGAAAACTCCTATGCCAGACGATACTATTATATCAAAGGGATTCTGGAGGAGTATTTCAGGAAAATCAGATAAAGCATAAAATCAAGACAAAAAGGAATGAGGCGCCTGTAAGCATCATAACTTAAAAAGCAGGACAAAGGGAAAGGGGAGACTGCAGAACAAATGTTAAACATGTTTCGAAAAAAACAGCTGGTAAAGAAGGAATATGACAGAGCTAGCCAGAAGCCTGTCCTGCGCTGCAGTATCTGTACAGGAGAGCAGGTGGCGGGCTTTAAAAATATTCATACAGGACAATGGGAAGAGGTGATGCTGATCAAAAATGAGGAGGATCTGGAGACATTTAAGAGGATGTATGATCTGAAGGAGGTGGCGAAGGAATACTGACGAAAAAAACAGGAAAAATTTGTATATTATTTACAGTGAAAAATGCTTGTTAATTTATTGTCAATGTGTTATTATTATGAAAGCGATGGCAAAATACGACAGGATTTGCCAGCTGAGTAACTTGTAGTAAAAAACAATAGGTTAAAGGAGAAAAAACATGAGCAGCAAAATCACAATCATTGGAGCCGGAAGCGTAGGCTCAACAATTGCGTACACATTGTCTGGAGAGGACATCGCGTCCGAGATCGTCATGATCGACATCAACAAGGAAAAGGTAGAAGGCGAAGTGATGGATATCGAGCAGGGAACATGCTTCAGAGATCCTGTTTCTATTGTTGCGGGCGAGTATGAGGACGCAAAAGATTCCGATATCGTGATCATTACTTCCGGAATCGCGCGTAAACCAGGACAGACAAGAATTGAGCTGACCCAGACCAACGTTAATATCTTAAAGCAGATCACACCGGAGATTGTAAAAGCGGCTCCCAAGGCGCTTTATATCATCGTAAGCAATCCGGTTGATATCATGACCTATGTATTTACCAAGATTTCGGGGCTTCCGGAGAATCAGATTATCGGTTCCGGAACAATTCTGGATTCCGCGCGTCTTCGCTGCGGTCTTTCCGAACATTTTAAAGTTGCACAGAGAAATATCCATGCATATGTATTCGGCGAGCATGGCGATACCTCCTTTATTCCATGGTCAGCGGCAAGGATCGCAGGCGTCAACGTAGACGATTACTATGAGATGATGCCGGGCTTTGAGAAGCTGGATAAGGAAGCGATGCTTACATATGTACAGAAATCCGGCGGCAAGATCATTGCAAATAAGGGGGCTACCTTCTATGCGGTAACAAGAGGCGTGTGCAAATTATGCAGCATCCTGATGGCTGCTTCTGAATCCGTATCTACCGTATCTTCCATGATGCACGGCGAATACGGCATTGAAGATGTCTGCCTGAGCACGCTGGCATTGGTTGGACCCAAAGGAATCCACAGCAAGATTCCGATGACGCTTACCGATGAGGAAGTAGAAAAACTCAAAATCAGTGCGGAGGCATTGAAAGCAGTCATTGCTCAGATTGAATTATAATTTTAATAAAGAAAGGACAGCGAGAACTATGAAGTACAGTTATTATCCGGGATGCACTTTGAGAACAAAGGCAAAGGATCTGGATGCTTATGCAAGGGCTTCGGCAAAAGCACTGGGATTTGAACTGGAAGAGATTGAAGACTGGCAGTGCTGCGGCGGCGTCTATCCGCTTGGTACTGACGAGATCGCTACGAAGCTGTCTTCTGTCCGCGCCCTGAATGAGGCAAAGGTAAAAGGACAGAGTCTTGTAACCCTGTGTTCCGCATGCCATCATGTGATCAAGCGTGTCAATGACGACATGAAGAACGTGGAGGACATCCGTACCAGGGCAAACAACTATATGGAGCTTGAAGAGCCTTATGCAGGTGAAACAGAGGTCCTTCATTTCTTAGAGGTTCTTCGTGATAAGGTTGGATTTGACGAGCTGAAGAAAAAGGTGACCAATCCTCTGACAGGAAAGAAGATCGGCGCTTACTATGGATGCCTGCTTCTGCGTCCGAGCAGCCTTTTAGCTTTTGACGATCCGGAGAATCCGAAGATCATTGAAGACTTTATCCGCGCAATCGGAGCGGAGCCGGTGGTTTACCCGTACCGCAACGAGTGCTGCGGCGGCTACATTTCCCTGAAGGAAAAGGATATGTCCAAAACAATGTGTGAGAAGATTATGGACAGCGCGGAAGGCTTCGGCGCGGAGATGCTGATCACGGCCTGTCCGTTATGTCTGTATAATCTGAACAAGAGCAGCGGGAAGCTCCCGGTGGTTTACTTCACGGAGCTGCTGGCAGAAGCTCTTGGCGTAAAGGAGGAGGTGCAGAAGTCATGAGTTCTGAAAAGAAACAGGCCGAACTGATCAAGGAGATCAGCGGCGTCAATCCGTTGAAATGCATGAAATGCGGGAAATGCTCTGCATCCTGTCCGTCATATAACGAGATGGATATCAAGCCGCATCAATTTGTATCCTATGTGGTCAATGAAGATATTGAAAGCCTGGTAAATTCCAAGTCGCTCTGGAAATGTCTTTCCTGCTTCGCGTGTGTGGAGAGATGCCCCCGCGATGTGAAGCCGGGAAAACTGATCGACGCGGCAAGACAGGTCGTAGTGCGTCAGAAAGACCAGGATTATCTGTCGCCAAACGAAATTCCGGAATTACTGGACCCGGAACTTCCGCAGCAGTTATTAGTCAGTGCATTCAGAAGATATAGGAGGTGAGGTCTAAGTGCAGAGGATAGGAGTATTTGTCTGCCACTGCGGAAGCAATATCGCCGCAACGGTAGATGTAAAAAAAGTCGTAGATATGGCACAGATGGAGCCGGGCGTTGTCCATGCCGAAGACTACCAGTATATGTGTTCCGAGGCGGGACAGGCGAAGATCGCGGCGGCCATCCATGAAAAAGGGCTGACAGGAGTTGTAGTATGTTCCTGCTCCCCGCGTATGCATGAAACCACATTCAGAAAGGCAGCGGAGCGTGCCGGACTGAATCCGTATATGGTGGAGATCGCCAACATCCGTGAGCATTGTTCCTGGATTCACAAGGATATGGAGGAAGGAACAAAGAAGGCAGTCATCCTGATGCGCGCGGCGGTTGCGAAGGTGAACTTAAATGCGCCGCTCCAGGCAGGAGAGAGCCGCGTGACCAAGAGAGCGCTTGTGATCGGCGGCGGTATCGCAGGAATCCAGACCGCTCTGGACATCGCGGACGCAGGCTATGAAGTGGACATTGTGGAGAAGACACCCAGCATCGGCGGAAGGATGTCACAGCTGGACAAGACATTCCCCACGCTGGACTGTTCCGCATGTATCCTGACACCGAAGATGGTGGAAGCGGCGGCCCATGACAAGATCAAGATCTATACATACAGTGAAGTAGACAAAGTGAGCGGTTTCGTAGGCGACTTCACGGTAGACATCCGCAAGAAGGCAAGAAGCGTGGATATGGACAAATGTACGGGCTGCGGCGTCTGCCAGGAAAAATGTCCGTCCAAGAAGGCACCCAGCGAATTTAACCGGGGCCTGAATACAAGAAGCGCGATCTACACGCCGTTTGCACAGGCGATCCCGAATGTTCCGGTGATCGACCGGGAGGCCTGCATCAAGTTCAAGACCGGCAAATGCGGACTCTGTTCCAAGGTTTGCCAGGCAGGAGCTATTGATTACGAACAGAAGGATGAGATCGTAACAGAGAAGTACGGCGCTATCGTAGTTGCCACCGGCTTTGACACCATCAACCTGGAAAAATATGACGAGTATGCGTACAGCCAGAGCAAAGACGTCATCACCTCCCTGGAATTAGAGCGTGTGATGAACGCGGCTGGACCGACCCACGGCCATCTGGAGAGACTTTCCGACGGAAAAGCACCGAAAGAGATTGTATTTATCCAGTGTGTGGGAAGCCGCTGTTCCGACGACAGAGGAAAGCCGTACTGCTCCAAGATCTGCTGTATGTACACCGCAAAGCATGCGATGCTGATCCGCGACAAATATCCGGATGTGAATGTGACCGTATTCTATATCGATGTTCGTACACCGGGCAAGAACTTTGACGAGTTCTACAGAAGAGCGGTGGAACAGTATGGAGTGAATTACATCAAGGGCCAGGTCGGAAAGGTCATTCCCCAGCCCGACGGCAAGCTGTTGGTTCAGGGCTCTGACCTTCTGGACAACCGTCAGATCCTGAAAGAAGCGGATATGGTGGTCCTGGCAACAGCCATCGAACCGAATCCGGATGTGCGCAAGATCGCAACCATGCTGACCGCAAGTATCGACACCAACAACTTCCTCACCGAAGCACATGCCAAGCTGCGTCCGGTAGAATCTCCCACAGCGGGTATCTTCCTGTCCGGCGTATGCCAGGGCCCCAAGGATATTCCGGAGACCGTTGCCCAGGCAGGCGCTGCAGCGGTGAAGGCGATCGGGCTTCTTGCGAAGGATAAGCTGATGACCAATCCGTGTACCGCACAGGCAGATATCCTGCTCTGCAACGGATGCTCCACCTGTGAGAACGTATGCCCATACGGTGCGATCACCTATGAGGATAAAGAAGTCAATGACCACGGAATCCGTGAGACCCGCCGTATCGCAGTGGTAAACAACGCACTCTGCCAGGGCTGCGGCGCATGTACCGTTGCATGTCCGTCAGGAGCCATGGATCTGCAGGGATTCTCAAATAGACAGATTATAGCGGAGGTGGATGCAATATGTCGTTAGAAAATAAAGAATTCAAACCGAAAATTGTAGCGTTCTGCTGTAACTGGTGCAGTTATGCAGGAGCTGACCTGGCAGGAAGCAGCCGTCTGTCCTATCCTGCTGACGTAAAGATCATCCGCGTTCCCTGTTCCTGCCGTGTGAATCCGATGTTCATCTTAAGGGCATTCGAGAAAGGCGCGGACGGAGTGATCATGTGCGGATGCCACCCGGGAGACTGCCATTACAGTACCGGCAACTATTACGCAAGAAGGCGTATGACCCTGTTGTTCTCCATGTTGGATTACATCGGTGTGGAAAACGGCCGTACACGCGTAGAGTGGGTATCTGCGGCAGAGGGTGTGAAGTTCTCTGAGACAATGAACAGTTTTGTAGAGAAGATCTATTCTCTTGGCGAAAATGTAAGATTGGGGGATTTAAGATGCAAGAAGTAGTAAACCGTGCAAAAGAACTGCTGGCAGATGGGACTGTGGCACGGGTTCTCGGCTGGAAAGCCGGAGACTTGCCTTATAACCCGGAGCCGGCTTACTTTGAGACAGCGGAAGCTCTGGAGGATTTCGTGTATAACGGATTCTGCGGGGCCAATCTGAGCAAATATATGATCGAGGCATCCAAGCTGGAAGGAAAGACATTGGTTTGCTTAAAGCCATGCGATACATACAGCTTCAACCAGTTGATCAAGGAACACCGCGTAGACAGGGACAAAGCCTATATCATAGGTGTGGGATGCAAAGGAAAACTGGATATCGAACGGATCAAAAAGCAGGGGATCAAGGGAATCGAGAGTATTGAAGGCGCGGAGATCACCGACGCTGCAGATACCCTTAAGGTCCATACCATCTATGGAGAAAAGACCTGCGCCTACGCAGACGCTATGCTGGAAAGATGCCATGTCTGCAAGGGAAAGGACCACATGATCTACGATGAGCTGATCGGAGAGTCCAAGGAAACCAAGGATGGGGAACGGTTTGACGAAGTGGCAAGGATCGAGGCTATGAGCCCGGAGGAGAAGTTTGCATTCTTCCAGAGCGAATTGAGCAAGTGTATCCGCTGCAATGCCTGCAGAAATGCATGTCCGGCCTGCAGCTGCCGCAAGTGTGTATTCGACAGCAACAAGTTTGACAGCTCCCAGAAAGCCAATGTGGATACCTTTGAGGAAAAGATGTTCCATATCATCCGCGCGTTCCATGTGGCAGGAAGATGTACAGACTGCGGAGAATGCAGCCGCGTATGTCCCCAGGGAATCCCGCTCCACCTGTTCAACCGCAAGTTTATCAAGGACATTGACGAGCTGTACGGCGAATACCAGGCAGGGGAAGATACCGAATCAAAAGCACCGCTTACAAACTATACGTTTGAAGACGCGGAACCAAGTATTGTAGGAAAGAGGGGATAATGTATGTATAAGATAGCAAAAAAAGATCTTTCCGCATTATTCCATTTAATCGCGGATAGCCAGGAACTGTATCTTCCGGTGAAAACCGCCGGGCAGACCAATTTTGCGGCATGGACTGAGGACGCAGAGGTGGATCTGGATACATTGAAGACCGTAAAATCAGCGAAAGATGCATTTTTCCCGCAGAGCGAAGGTCTTTACACCGTAAAAAAAGAAGGAAAGAAGATGTCCGTAGAGCCTCAGACGCTGAAAGAGCAGGACTTTGTCGTATTCGGCATGAAAGCCTGCGACGTGAAGGGGATCGAGGTACTGGACAACGTATTCCTTACAGATCCTGTCGATACCTTTTATGCGGCAAGAAGGGATCACGGAACCATCGTTGCCATGGCCTGCCACGAACCGGAAGAGACCTGCTTCTGCAAGGTGTTCGGCGTGGATGCGGCTCAGCCGGCGTCGGACGTAGCAGTCTGGACGGTAGGCGAGGATCTTTTCTGGAAAGCGCTGACCGAAAAAGGCGAGACGCTGACAGCGGCGGTGAAGGAACTGCTCTCGGACGCTGACGAAGCAGCCGTTGAAGCGGAGAAGGAAGCAATCCACAAAATCGTGGAAAAGCTCCCCTATATGAACCTTTCTCTGGAAGGATGGAACGGGGATGCCCTTACGGAAAAATTTGACTCCCCAATCTGGGAAGAATTATACAAGCCATGTCTGGCATGCGGCACCTGTACGTTTGTGTGCCCGACCTGCCAGTGCTATGATATCAAGGACTACACCGCAGGAAACAGCGTTTCCCGTTACAGATGCTGGGATTCCTGTATGTATTCCGACTTTACGATGATGGCCCACGGCAACAACCGCACCAGCCAGATGCAGCGGTTCCGCCAGCGGTTCATGCACAAGCTGGTATACTATCCGGCCAACAACGACGGGATGTATTCCTGCGTAGGATGCGGACGCTGCGTAGAAAAATGTCCGTCCGCCCTGAACATCGTGAAGGTCGTGAAAGCATTTCAGAATCAGGGAGGTGAAAAATAATGGGTGAATGTACATGTCATAAGAATTATACATTAGATACTCTGATCCCCCAGGTAGGCGTGATCACGGATATCCGGGAAGAGACCCCGGACGTAAAGACGTTCCGCGTCAATGCGCCGGAGGGCGGCAAGCTGTTCGAGCATATGCCGGGACAGTGCGCCATGGTCTGTGCGCCGGGTATCAGCGAAGGTATGTTTTCCATTACTTCTTCGCCGACCAACAAGGAATATCAGGAATTCAGTATTAAGAAATGCGGAATCCTGACAGATTATCTCCACAGCCTGGAGGTGGGCGACGAGATCACAGTCCGCGGCCCCTACGGCAACTCATTTCCGGTGGAGACAGAGTTAAAAGGCAAGAACCTTCTGTTTATCGCAGGCGGTATCGGCCTTGCGCCCCTCCGTTCCGTGATCAATTACGTGCTGGATAACCGTGCGAATTACGGTACCGTAGATATTGTCTATGGTTCCCGCTCCGCGGACGACCTGGTTCAGCTCAAGGAGATCCAGGAAGTCTGGATGAAGGCAGAGGGCGTGAATGTATATCTGACCATCGACCGTGAGCAGGAAGGCTGGGACGGCCATGTTGGATTTGTTCCGAATTATGTGAAGGAGCTTGGATTTGATACGGACAAGACAGCGCTCGTGTGCGGACCTCCGATCATGATCAAGTTCGTGCTTGCAGGCTTAAAGGAACTTGGATTTACCACAGAGCAGGTCTATACGACACTGGAGCTCCGGATGAAGTGCGGAGTCGGAAAGTGCGGACGCTGCAACATCGGTTCCAAGTACGTGTGCAAGGACGGTCCGGTATTCCGGTATGATGAGATTGATGAACTTCCGAATGAATACTAAGGCTCGATTGGATGAACATGAAATAATCAAAGAAAGGACATGAATGACATGGAAAAGATGGTAAATGTATATTTTTTCGGTAAAAAATACAGCGTACCTGCAGAACTTACGATCATGACTGCGATGGAATATGCCGGATATACACTGGGAAGAGGATGTGGCTGCCGTCATGGTTTCTGCGGAGCATGTGCGACGATCTACAGGATCAAGGGAAAAAATGAATTAAAGACCTGCCTTGCCTGCCAGACACAGGTAGAAGAGGGCATGTACGTGGCAAGTATCCCCTTCTTCCCGACAGATAAGAGGACTTATGAGATCAAGGATATCAAGCCGACCCAGCAGATTATGATGGAACTGTATCCGGAGATCTACAGCTGTATCGGATGCAACGCATGTACGAAGGCATGTACCCAGGATCTGAATGTAATGCAGTATATCGCATACGCACAGCGGGGCGAATTTGAGAAATGCGCGGAAGAGTCCTTTGACTGTGTCAGCTGCGGATGCTGTTCCGTAAGATGTCCGGCAGGAATCTCCCATCCGATGGTTGGACTTCTGGCAAGACGTCTCACCGGTAAGTACATCGCGCCTGAGACCGAGCATCTCAAAAACCGTGTGGACGAGGTGAACCGGGGCGAGTATGACAGCCTGATCGAGCAGATCATGCAGAAGCCGATCGAAGAGATGCAGGAACTTTACAACACAAGAGAGATTGAGAAATAGGGGAGGGTCGAATATGTATACACCATATCCAGAGAATATGATGGAATCCATCAAAAAGGTAGAGGCTACAAGAGCAGAACGTATGTCTACAGAACCAAGACGTCTGACTGCTGACGAAAAAGATGCTCTCCTGAAGGAATTTCATCCGGATTATAATCCAGATGCGTTTGCAGAGATTAAAGTAGGCCCGAACAAAGGACAAAAAGCGCCCCTTGAACTGGCTGAAATGCTTCACTCTACAAGCCGGCTTGTGGAGGAGAAGGTTGACATTACGAAAGTGGATTATGACGTAGATGTGCTTGTGATCGGCGGCGGCGGCGCCGGTTCCTCCTGTGCCATCGAAGCGCACAATGCAGGCGCAAATGTAATGATCGTGACAAAACTCCGTATCGGCGATGCGAATACGATGATGGCCGAAGGCGGCATCCAGGCGGCAGATAAGGAAAATGATTCTCCGGTACAGCATTATCTGGACGCGTTCGGCGGCGGACATTTTGCTGCAAAGCCGGAACTGGTAAAACGTCTTGTAATGGAAGCGCCTGACGCGATCAAATGGCTGAACGAACTGGGCGTTATGTTTGACAAGGACGCAGACGGACGGATGGTAACGACCCACGGCGGCGGTACCTCCAGAAAGAGAATGCATGCATGTAAGGACTACTCCGGAGCAGAGATCATGCGTACACTCCGCGACGAGGTATTGAACCTTCAGATCCCGGTGGTAGAATTTACTTCTGCGGTAGAGATCATCAAAGATGAGAAAGGCCAGGCAGCAGGCGCGGTCCTTCTCAATATGGAGACAGGAGATTATTCTGTTGCCAGAGCAAAGACGGTTGTGATCGCAACAGGCGGCGCGGGAAGAATGCATTACCAGGGATTCCCCACATCCAACCACTACGGGGCAACGGCAGACGGTCTTGTACTGGGATACCGGGCAGGAGTACCGCTTCTGTACCAGGATTCCATCCAGTACCATCCCACAGGCGTCGCTTATCCGGTGCAGATCCTGGGCGCTCTTGTGACAGAGAAGGTTCGTTCTGTCGGCGCACAGCTTGTCAATGCAAATGGGGAAGCTTATATTCATCCTCTGGAGACCCGCGACGTCAATGCTTCAGGTGTAATCCGTGAATGCAGAGAAGGCCGCGGCGTAGAGACGCCAGACGGAGAGCACGGCGTATGGCTTGATACACCGATGATCGAGATTCTCGGAGGAGAGGGAACGATCGAAAAGAGAATCCCTGCCATGTTCCGTATGTACATGAAGTATGGAATCGATATGAGAAAAGTTCCGATCCTGATCTATCCGACACTGCATTATCAGAACGGCGGCCTTGAGATCGACGGAGAAGGCTTCGCAAAGAACATTCCGAATCTTCTGGCAGCAGGAGAGGCAGCAGGCGGAATCCACGGAACAAACAGACTGATGGGCAATTCCCTTCTTGATGTCATCGTATTCGGCCGGAACGCAGGTAAGAAAGCAGCGGCAAAGGCAAAAGAAGTTGAACTTGGCGCTATGAATCTTGACCATGTGGCAAGCTATGACGAGGAATTAAAGGGCGCTTCTGCAGCGACAGGAGAGGTATCACCGAAGCTTCTTCCGAAGTATGCGCGCCATGAGAGATAATCGATAGCAGTATTGGAAACGGGGGTGCCAGGAAGGGATGATATTTCCACCTGTACGAGTCGGTTGGAGGCTCTTTAGAGCATCCAACCGTACAGGTGGCAATATTTCGAGTGTGAAAAATCAGTTTCCGGCAGCCCCGCCGTGAATATAAAGAAGGAGATTAAGTTATGCGTGAGATAGAAGTAAGCAAGATTACGGAAGTCGTAGAAAAACTTTGTATCGAAGCAAATGAGCATCTTCCGGAAGACGTGAAATGCGCGATCAAAGACTGCCGTGCCTGCGAGGACGGAGAGATCGCGAAGGGCGTCCTGGATAATATCATCGAGAATTTTGAGATCGCAGACAGCGAGTGCGTGCCGATCTGCCAGGATACCGGCATGGCATGTGTATTTTTAGAGATCGGCCAGGATGTGCATCTGACAGGCGGCAGCCTTGCGGAAGCGGTTGACGAGGGTGTACGCCGGGGCTATGACAAGGGATATCTTCGGAAATCCGTTGTAAAAGACCCGGTCCGCCGCGGAAACACAGGAGACAACACACCGGCAATGCTCTACACAGAGATCGTTCCCGGCGAGCAGATCAAGATCACCGTTGGACCGAAGGGCTTCGGAAGCGAGAACATGAGCCAGATCCGTATGTTTAAGCCGTCTCACGGCCTGCAGGGGATCAAGGACTTCATCCTGGAGGTTGTGGAGACCGCAGGACCCAACCCGTGCCCGCCGATGGTAGTCGGCGTTGGAATCGGCGGAACCTTTGACAAGGCGGCCCTTCTGGCGAAAAAAGCGCTGATGCGGCCCATTGATTCCTCCAATCCGGATCCCTTCTATGCAGACCTGGAAAAAGAGATGCTGGAAAAAGTCAACAAGCTGGGCATCGGACCTCAGGGCTTCGGCGGAAAGACGACAGCGATCGGATTAAACATTGAGACATTGCCAACCCATATTGCAGGCATGCCATGTGCAGTAAATATCAACTGCCATGTAACACGTCATAAATCGGAGGTGATCTAAGATGGCAGCAAAAAAGATTACATTACCATTGACAGAGGAACTTGCAAAGACACTGCACGCAGGAGACAGCGTTCTTGTGACAGGAACGATCTATACGTCCCGGGACGCAGGCCATAAGCGGATGTGCGAGGCTCTGGCAAAAGGCGAAGAGATTCCATTTGATCCGAAAGACGCGACCATCTACTATGTAGGGCCGACTCCGGCAAAACCGGGCCAGGTCATCGGTTCTGCAGGACCGACCACCAGCGGGCGTATGGATGCTTACGCGCCGACTATGATGTCCGTAGGCGCGCGCGGAATGATCGGAAAAGGCGCACGCCTTCCGGAAGTCATCGACGCGATGAAGAAGTATTCCGGCGTTTACTTCGGAGCCATCGGCGGAGCGGGAGCTCTGCTTGCAAAATGTATCAAAAAGGCAGAACTGATCGCTTTTGAAGATCTGGGTGCGGAAGCGCTGAGAAAGCTTTATGTTGAGGATATGCCGCTGGTTGTCATCATTGACAGCGAGGGAAATAACCTGTACGAGAGCGGAAGAGCCGCTTATCTGGAAGAGCATAAAGAGTAATTGTAGGACATTCATACAGACAGCGGGCCTCTGGCGGCTTGCTGTCTTTTACCATAGTATGCAGATCGGCTGCCGATGGGATGCTGTATGAGTCAGGAAGAAATGCAGTTCTGCACTGGCAGCGGATGTTCTGTATTTACAGAAGGGAGTCATAAGACATGGAGTTATTTGGAGGAATATTGGCAGTAAAGGCTGTAGTATTTCTTACGTTTTCGGTCTTTGCGATTGCGGCCATCGGGTATGCGATCGGTAAGATCACCGTAAAAGGAATCAACCTTGGAACGGCCGGGGTATTTATCATTGCTCTGGTTTACGGATGCCTGCTGTACACAAAACTGTCAGACAACCTGATGGCGGGAGAGACGACCTTTGCTACGGACGCGCTGAAAATCGTGGAAAATATGGGGCTCATCTTTTTCGTGACCTCTGTCGGCTTTATTGCGGGGCCGAATTTTTTTGGAAACCTGAAACGGAACTTCAAATCCTACGTTCTGCTGGGTGCTGTGATCATTTTTGCGGCGGCGGTTACCTGCGTCGCATGTATTCTGATCGGTTCCAACTTTACGGACCTGGAACATGAGCAGTTCCGGGCGATCATGGTGGGCCTGCTTTCCGGAGCGCTGACCAGTACGCCTGCATTTTCCGCATCCAAAGCGGCTGTCGGTTTGGATCTGGAAGCGCTGGTATCCGTAGGGTATGGGATCTCCTATCTGTTCGGCGTGGTCGGTGTGGTTCTGTTTGTGCAGATCGTTCCGAAGATGCTGAAAGCAAACATGAATGAAGAAGTGGCAAAGATCACCGCAAAAGAAGGCGAGGGCAGGAAAAAGAGCAGTCTGATCCTGACAGAAGTGGATGAATTCGGATTCTTCGCGTTTTCACTTGCGGCGATCATTGGAATCCTGGTGGGAAGCCTCAGCTACAGGAACTTTTCGCTGACCACGACAGGCGGCTGCCTTCTGACAGCCCTCGTATTCGGACACTACGGACATGCCGGAAAGATTTCCATCGTTCCGAAAAATTCCACCTTGAAGATGCTGAGGGAGCTGGGACTGATGCTGTTTCTGATCGGAGCGGGAGTATCCGGCGGTGCCAAGTTCGTACAGTATTTCGAACCGGTATATTTCCTTTACGGAGCGATCATGACGATCCTTCCGATGATCATCGGATTCATTGTGGCAAAGAATGTATTGAAGCTGCCCCTGCTCAATAACCTTGGTTCACTGACAGGAGGTATGACGAGTACGCCGGCCCTTGGAACTCTGATCAATATGGCCGGTACGGAAGATATCGCGGCTGCCTATGCGGCGACATATCCGATCGCGCTGATCGCGGTTGTACTGGCGTCGCAGTTGATTATACTATTCTGCTAAAATAAGAACCGCTGCAAAGGGGTGTCGGGAAAAAACGGAATCCACACAAATATATGGCGGGTCTCCGAAGAACCGTCAATAGAACGTGTGCGAATCCTGTTTCCCGATAGACCGCTGCAGCAAGGAACGCCTGAACAGGGCGTTTTTTTATTCTATAGAAAACTTCTCCGAATTTTCCTATAGTACAAAAACCCTCCGGGGGATGCGCACTGCGGCGTATGAGGTAGATGTCGCAATGCGACCGCCGCAGGCGCAAGTTTCGCAAGCAAAACTCTTTGTTCCCTCAGAGACTGTAAACCTGCCAGGCGCATACGCACATCTATCGTCAATTCACTGCCTGGCCGGCTGCATGCTGCATAGCTTCCTGCATTTAAAAAATTCTGTCAGAAAACCATAGAAATCAATCACGTTCTGAGAGTCCATCTTATTCCTGTTATAGTTAATGATAATGTCCCTCTGACAGACAGGCTCCTCGATCTTTAAAAGCCGAACATGTTCGTTTTCAATACTTCCCCATGTAAACTCCGGCCAGAAGCCGATGCCCATATTGGCTGCGATCATATTTTTTACGGCGGAGGGATTGTCGCTTTCGAAGATGATCTTCGGTGTAAAGCCTGCATGCTGGCAGAACCGGTCGCAGATATAGCGAAATTCTCTTGATCCCAGAAGGCTGATAAACCCTTCCTCCGCCACCTCATCCAGACAGACGGACTCCCGTTTCTTATATTTCCCGTTTCTGGGAACAGCCAGATAGATCTCCTCCGCGCAGGTAAAGCTGTTTTCTTCATTTACCGCCTGGTAAAACAGCTTTGTCTTAACAGCGATGTCATAAAGCTCGCTCTCCGAGTTCTGCTGGAGCTGAAAATTGATATCCTCATGCTCCTTCTTGTATTCTATGATGGCTTCCATCACAAGCCCTGAGGCCGCCAGAACATTCATATGTATGGTTTCGCCCTCCAGGGCAACCATCATCCGGAGCTGCTCCGGAATATCGTCAATCTGCGCCATCAGTGGCTCCAGCTTCTTCTGGAGATATTTTCCATATTCTGTCAGCACGATATTCCTGCCCTTGGCCGTAAACAGCGGAACCCCCAGGTCATTCTCCAGCCGCCGGATCGCCTGGGTCAGCGCAGGCTGCGTGATATGCAGGTTTTTTGCGCTGTTCGTCATATGCTTCGTGCTGGCCGCTTCCAGAAAATACCGGATCTGCATCAGTTCCATACCAAACCCCTCTCTTGCCTTTCTTTTAATTCATAATGTAAACATTATGAATTTTATAAATATTATATATTAGACATAATCAAACGTCAATGATAAACTATAGTCGAAAGATGAAACAAGAGCTGTAAGGAAAGAGAGGGAATAAAAAATGGCCGAACTTTTAGAGTCAACCATGCTGATCTGCTTCGGATTATCCTGGCCTATGAATCTTGCCAAGAATATCAAAGCCAGATCAGCCAGAAACATGAGCATCCAGTTTATACTGCTTATTATCACGGGGTACATTGCAGGAATTTCCGCAAAGATCTACAGTCACAGATTCAACTATGTGTTGGTCGTGTACCTCTTAAATCTGGTTGTCGTATCCGCCAACGTCATTGTCTACTTTATCAACACACGTTACGACAGGCAGGCGCAGGCGGCAAATGCAGAACTGAGCAGACAGATATCAGGACACACAGGAAATACGGACAAAGGCATCGCAGAAGCATCTGCAGACAACGCCCATACATCCGACCCCTTCCAACCATCCATGCATGAACAAGGAGATGATGAAATGCAGACTTATCGTGAACTTAACAGTATTACAGAAGCAGGCGGCGTCGTACTTTTCGGCTCAAATACATTTGCTTCACTTCCGGTTGGGGAGCTGGCACAGGCTTTCCGCATCACAGAGCCCATTTATAACCGAAGCGTCAAGGATATACGCATTGACCAGATCGAACGTTATCTGAAGGTGTGCCTGTATGACTTAAATCCCCGTAAGATTTTTGTAAATATGGGGGATGTGGATATTCGGGATGAGAATGTGGATGTAGACAACTTCATTTCCAAATATGAATGGCTGCTCTACATGATCCATACAAAGACGCAGGCGTCCATCTATATCGTACCCATCGTGTCAAAGAGCCCGGCCGCATTCAAGATCAACCAGCGTCTGAAAGCACTGGCCGTACAGACCGGCTGCAAATGCATCGATATCTCAGGTGTGTTCGAATCCAGGCGCCCCACCCTCCGGCTGTTCGAATTGATGAAGGTGCATATGCGCAATCATCCGATCAACTTTGCGGACGCAATGGAGGTTGGTACTCTCAGCAACCGGGTGATCGAGGATGTTCCCAATGACGGACAGCCGTCCGCAGCGCCTGGAATCAAGAAAGAGGTTGTATATGCGAAGCATTAAACGCATGCTGCAGAGCATATAAAACTGCAGATCATAATCTGAAATGGCTTTTATGATGCGAGTCACCCTCCGCCGGTTATACGGGAGAGGGTGGCTCTTATGTAATCAGTCAGAGTGGTGGCGCAAATATTTGATTCCTCCTATAGCTGCCAGTGAAAATACCAGTCCCAGGACCGACGCTCCCCAATCTGCGGTATCGCCTGTCCGGACCGCGCCGGCAGAATTTTGGCCGTTCACATAGAGATCACCTTTGTTCCTTCCATTGCCGGAATCTGACGTACTGCTTCCGGCAGCGCCATTTGACGCGCCGTTCGCATGATCTCCCTTCGGGTCACTGCTTGTACCGGCCGTATTGCTTCCGCCGGGTTTATTGTCTCCGCCGGGCGTATCCGTTCCTCCGGGTTTATTGTCTCCGCCGGGCTTATCCGTTCCGTCGGGTTTATTGTCTTCTCCGGGTTTCTCCTCTCCGCCCGGCTTATCTGTTTCTCCGGGCTTCTGATCCTCTCCGGGTTTGTCCTCTCCTCCGGGCGTTTCTCCGGTGTCTGACGGCTTCCATCTGGCATAAATGGTCATGTGCCCGGCTGCGGTCATCGTCTGATCCGCTGCAGTCTCTTTTCCGTCTGTGTTTATATACCACCCTTCAAATAGATAGCCGCTCCTCACCGGGTCAGGCGGCAAAGTAAACGTACTCCCCTCCGGCAGAAGCCGTTTTTCAACCGTACCATCTCCAAGATCAAATGTAATGATAAAATTGACTGTATTTCCTGTCTGCACCGTTCCGGTTCCTCCTATAGTTTCGGCCAGGCGGTTCCGTTCTTCCTCAGAAAGGTCCTCCGGAAGCAGAAGGATTCCGTCTACGACCAGAGTGTCTCCCAGTTTCAGATATATCGACAGGTTCTCGTTCGTAACATGTGTTTTTGCGTCTACAACGGCCCCTTCCTCTATCGTCAGCTTTCCTCCCGCCGGAATCTCCAGGACAGTCCCCCAGGCCCCATTGTTGGCAGTTCCCGCCCCCAGTTCCAGCGTCTGTCCATTCCTTAATACGGCATTGCCTTCCGCCTGATATCTGACCTGACCGGATTCTCTTATATTCACCAATCCGTTGATCGTCCCTTCATTCTGAATCACACCATTGTACGGATCGCCGTTAAAATTGACCTGAATGCTGCATAAGGTTCCGTCGGCATTGATCGTCCCCTTATTTTCCAACAGAGAGGTATTAAAAAATGTAGCTCCCGGCGCCAGATTGATCTCGCCGAAATTCCTGGTGAGTACCTCGCGGCCGCCGTTAGCCCCGTCGGAATTATAGAGTGTCCCTCCCTCTGATACATTCAATGTTCCATAATTGGTCAGTACGCCGATTTCTCCCGTTCCCCCGTAGCTGTTGCGCAGCGTGGC
Organism: Lachnospiraceae bacterium; assembly: GCA_910573785.1. GTDB lineage: Bacteria > Bacillota > Clostridia > Lachnospirales > Lachnospiraceae > Schaedlerella. The sequence goes on from CAJSZT010000005.1 coordinate 237,853, forward strand.
TCCGTCCGGGATCACTGCCGTTGTCCCTTCTGGAATCGTCAGGGTACTTCCAAGCATGCCAATATACAGCCGCTGGTCCGTTCCCAGCGGGAAACGGATATGCTCGTTCCAAACCACATTTCCATATACATTTCCGTTGCCCACAGATGTGATCTGGTCGGACGCTTCGTCATAGACGCAATCGGCATACTGGATATTATCCCCCTTCTGGATCAGATAATTATAGGGGCCTCCGCAGTATATCACGGCGCTGTTCTCCCATTTCACACTATTAGGGTCGGGGTAGATATCATAGCCTGGGGTCTGATTATTTTTCACATATAAGGAACCGCCGTTTACAGTAAAGTTCTTGCCGTTTCCAAATGTGATCATGCCTTCATACCCTGCGCTGCCGAGAGCCCTGACCTGGCTGGATTCAAACAGTACATTACCATTTGCGCTGATTGCGGTTCCGGCGCTGTTGACTGCGATCACGTGGCTGTTTCTTATGCTCACATCACCGATGTTATTTGTTCTCACCGCAGCGGAAGACACGGTAATACCCGCGCTGTTTTTCAGAGTCACCCGGCTTCCGTTCTGGATTACAATGTCCCCGTATTCCGTAATGATCCCTGACGCGAAGCCATAGGTAACCGTCAGGTTCACGGCGTCCAATGTTACAGCGCCGTCTGTGCGGATTCCTTCCATCTGGCTGTCGATGGTCAGGGACCCGGTACCACGTACGTTCAGAGTCCGCGTGCCGGAATTGTTGCTGTCAGTCAGAAAGATCCCGCGGCCCTGAGAAGTAATCCGGTTCTCCCCTTCCAGTACCAGTTCAAAAGGCACACACATCCAGATTCCGCTCCCATAATTTTCAAAAGTAGCTCCACTATAAGTATTTTGAATGACCGCATCCCTCAGTGTCAGCCTGCCGCTGACCACATTTCCGGCCGAATCCGTTTCCGGCGTCCAGATGATCTGTCCCCCTCCTGCCGTATAGACGGTCTCTTCCGACGGGAGTCTCAAGGGATAGGCGTCCGGATTCGCAGGGTCATACCCGTCCTCATTAAAAATAAACCCATTGGATTTATCCCCTCCGTCTGCCGGCTCCTCCGCCCGTACCGCAAGCGGCATCATCCAGAATAGTACTCCCAGCAGAAGTGTAAAAAACTGATATTTACACAACTTTTTTCTCATCCTTTTTTCCTCCTGTCAATATTTGGTGGGGGGAGTTGTTTCTCCCCGTTTATACTTCTCTATTGCACATCATACAAAAAATTGGATTTGGATAACAAGGGAGCTTTCCTACTTTGCAATTTTTTTACCTACTTTACAGTTTTCCGTTCTTGACACTGGCCGCTTAACCCTTTACGCTAATAGCAGAGAATTTGCAGGAGGTAGGAAATATGCTGCTTTGGAAAAGAAAAAGGGCGATTCCCCGATGGCTGGCAGGGGCGGTATTTCTAATCTGTGCGCTGGCAATGACAGGGCTTTTGGCATCAGAGGTTACTCCACGCCGGGAACAGCTCATACTGGAAGCAAGCGTCAATGGCGGCAAGATGACGCTGGATGCAGGTTACGAGTACGGCGGCGCGCTGACGCTGGCGGTGACGCTTCCCGAATGGGAGAGCCAGTGGCGTCCGATGCTGGAAGTCAGGCACACGGGTGAAGCGGAAGTGTTTTTAGACGGGGAGATGTTAGGCCGTATGGAGGCATGGGACGGGAAAACGCTGGGCAATGCCGTCTTTATGCTGCCGAAAGACTGTGCTGGAAAAACGGTGACGCTGGAAACGGCAAAGGAAGCAGAAGAGCCGCTCCCGCTTTTGTTCCTTACGGACAGCGGCGTAACGAGAGAAACTGAGCGGGCTTATACGGCGAAAAGCACACTCCCGGCAGCCGTTTTTGCCGTGGTGTCGCTGCTTGTCCTTGGGCTGTTTTTCTTTGGGCTGACAGAGGGACACTGTGACTGGCCGGTTCTGCTGCTTGGTTTTGCGGCGCTGCCCCAGGCATTTTATTTCCATGCACAAAGCCGGGGCGGGTATATCCTTCCCCCGGAAATTTATGGGCTGTGGCTTTGCCTGTCCAGGGCGGCGCTGTTCGCCCTCCCGCCGCTCTTTCTGCTGCTGCATATGAAAAAATGGCGGAAGCTGTTCCTGCCTTTTGCCATTCTGCCGGGGCTGGCTTATTTTGTAGTCGCGGGGTTTCAGACGGTGGTTCCTGCGTTCTCCATGGTCGGCTCCCGGATGGGGGAAGTGTTTTATCTGACTGTGGCGGCGCTTGTGGTGTGCGCCGTACTGGAATACCGGGATGAAAACCAGGTATTCCGCCTGTTCCTGCCGGGGCTTTTGTTATCCGCCGCCGGAATCGGTGCGGCGAGCCTGCTGTCGGTGTCGGGGCTGTGCGGCGGCGGGCTGCTACCCTATATGCAGTGGATCGTTTCAGAAATCACCTGGCACCAGCCAGACCTCCCGCTGTACTGGTGGAGCGCCTTTGTGTTATTGCTTTGTTTTCTGGTGAGCGTACTGTCTCAGCTGTTATTCGTTAGTTTATCTGAACCAAAACCCCCAGTTTTTCTTCAAATAAAATAAGGTATGGGATATTTTAATCTGATGTATTTTCCGTCAGATTATTTCATCTCCATACCTTTTGTGTTA
>CAJSZT010000006.1:0-146202 GCA_910573785.1 Lachnospiraceae bacterium
ACACGGAAAAGACTGATTTTGTTAGTTGATGGCATATGGAGAGCCGTGTGCATCGAGAGGTGCCCGCACGGTTCGGGAGGGAGCGTCCACGAGGCGCTTACCTCATGACCTTTACAATACCTCGGATACACGGGGTACGTCACAGTCCTACGGCCTGAATTACCAAAAGACCGGGAAAGAGCTGATGAGCCAGGACGAGATTGCGGTCATGGACGGCGGGAAATGTATCATGCAGCTTAGAGGTGTCAGACCATTCTTCTCGAATAAATTCGATATAACGAAGCATGGCAGGTACAAGGAGCTGTCCGATTATGACCAGAAGAACACCTTTGATATTGAGGACTATGTGAAGCATTTACAGCACATGAAAGTCACCCTGAATACAGAGGTGGACGATGCCTTTGACTGTGGGGAAATCAGCGGGCAGGAAGATATTTCCCCGGACACAACTTAAGTAGCGACTTCTGGACATGATGTCCAGAAGTGCAGGAATGACAACTGAATATGGAACTGTAAACCAGCAGCAAAACTTTCGGACAAATTGCCCGGAAGTCTGGAAACGGAGTTTTGAATGTATTTGGGAACAGAACAGAACAAAGACACCCGGCACAGCCAATCGCCAAACTGAATGTACCGGATGCCCGCAGGGTTCTCCCAAAGGATTTCCCTGCCCTTATTTTACCACAAAGGGCAGGGGATTTGCATATCAAAGCTCTTTCTTTATCAAAAAATCAAATCTTAGGAAAGAAAGAGGTATTAAAAATGACATTTTTTACAACAGCAGTAACCGGATTAAAGACAGTCGTAACAGCAATCGGCGCAGGCGTTGGCGTATGGGGCGTGATCAATCTGCTTGAGGGATATGGCAACGACAACCCTGGAGCTAATGCTCATGTACGGTAAAGAAGCAAGCAACCGAAAACAAGAGATAGACCGCCAGCACCACACTATTCCGAACCAAAGACTAAAAGACAAGCACCGTGGAAATGTGTATAACTTGCTATTCCGTCATGGAAAAGTCCGTTCACAGAACATGGAAAAGCTAAAGTGCAGCTTTCCCACAACTCCATAAGACAGCAAGTTATGCACATTACGCACAGTGCCGACTACTACGGAATCCCTCTCATCCCCTATAACTTATTTATAAAACTATTGTTGATGTTCATTTGACCGTATATAATATAGCGTACAAAGGAGCAAGAAAATCCAGTAATATTTGTATCTTGGTAGGACGAAAATGTATCTTGGTTATGGAGAGATTTCTTTTAGCGAAAGATTATGCTATAACTTGTTAAGGGGTGAGAAAATGAAAATAAAGACAGAACAGGATTCATCTTGTAACGAAATAGAAGTAATAATTAAATATCCCCAGAAGGACAAGCAAGTTAATCGTATTATAGATTTTTTGCAGTCATTTGATATGCAGATAAAATGTGCTGGCGATAATACCGAGCAAATGATAAATATTTTAGATATTTACTACATAGAGAGCGTTGACAAAAAGACTTTTGTATATCTTGAAAATGCAGTGTACCGTACAGATTATCGGTTATATCAGCTAAAAGATAAATTAAGAGCATACGGTTTTGTGCAAATCAGTAAATCATGTATCTTAAACATCAACACATTAGAAAGTATTAGACCTCTTTTCAATAGCAGAATGGAAGCAACTTTGAAAAATGGTGAGAAAGTTAATATCAATCGTAATTATTTGAATGGAGTAAAAAATGCATTGGGAGGAGATAAAGAAGTATGAAAAAGAATATTGTAAATATTTTGGCTACAACAGGAATTTCCTTGCTGCTACTTTCGGTCGTTGCTCTGTTTTTTCATGCGAGTTGTATTTATTTGGAAACAGTGTTTCAGGCTTTTTGTATAAACATTATTACTCATATAGGAATAATGTTTATTCAAAAAATCGAATTAAGAAATATTTTTACTGAAATGGTGCTGGAAATCCTATTTATAGTGGGTGAACTTCTTGTGTTTGGGCGATTGTTTCATTGGTTTACAAGTTTATCATTTTTACTACTTGTTTTTATGGGAGTTGTAATATATATCATTTCATATTTTTTGAATTTGCTACAAATGAAACAAGAAGCAATAGAAATCAATTTGTTAATTAAAAACCGAAATAAAAATCAAGACTAAGAAAGACAACCACCAAAACTATTCAGAGGAAAAGGAAAAGAAAAATGGAAAAAAGAAGAACAGTACGTGTTATCAGTTTGATATTTATTATGTTAATGATTATTAGAGCAATAGAAATTGTTTTTATAAAAACCGACCAAACATGGATTGGTGAAAATATATTGCATAAAATCTGTTGTATTTTGCTGATATGGATTGCGTTGGATATGCTTAGACTTCATTGGAGTGATTTGGGATTTTCAAAAAAAGGGTTATTTGCTGGTTTGAAATATGGTCTTGCTCTTGGCATAAGCACTTTTTTTCTTTCTTATGTTGCCGAGTTTATTGTTTTGTTTGTAATGGGGAAACACGCATCTTTACGATTTTACATTACGAATTTTTCACTTACGCAGTCACATACAAATGGCAGTTCTTTGTTAGCAGTGGTAGTGTGCGTTATTGGCAATATTATAAATGTCTATGCAGAAGAGGGGCTGTTTAGAGGACTGTTTTGTAAAATCGGCATACAATACTATTCTCAAAAGACAGCTAATATAATACAAGCTCTGCTTTTTGGAATATGGCATATTACCAATGTAATAAATCCTCTCCTTGACGGTTCTATGAATATCGCTATGGCGGCTTTTATGGGGATAGGATATATACTATTGTCGGGAATTTTAGCCTATGAATGGGGTATGTGTGCAGCATTGTCAGGAACGCTTTGGATAGGTGCATCAGAACATTTATTTAACAATTTTATAAGCAACTCTTTGCATACGGTGACAGAAACAGGGGCAGATGAATTGATGATAATAAGAATAACTCTATCAAATATTTTATCTTTGATATTTGTTTTGATTATCTCTCAAAAAAATATACATAGCAAATGATGTATACAAACGTAAAAAAATAAAAGTAACCATAAACCATGCACCGCCCTACTGGGAGAAAGGGGGGAACTTCCATGACTTGCACAGAAGCATACAAGGAGCATATCGAATACACATTTAACGCCTTTTGCAGAGTTGTCATTCGTTACGCTGCCATTAACGCATGGCGTGACAGAGATAAACGGCGGCAAAGAGAAATATCTTTTGAATACCTCACCGAAGAAAAGTTTTATCCGTTCAGTACGTCAGACACCTATTTCATAGACCCCTGTAAACAATACCCTGTTACGATATGCGGACAGAGGGTTATCCTTACGAACGGGGAGCTTGCCGAAGCCCTGTCCTCTCTGCCGGAGAAAAAGAGGGAAATCATTTACCTTTATTTTTTCGGGCGTTACACACAGCAGGAAATCGGGGAACTGTACGGACGCTGCCGGAGTACGGCGTGGCATCACATACACAGTGCCTTGCAAATGCTGCATGAAGAAATGGAGGTGCTTTTCCATGAGGAATCCTAAACTTGTACCGTATGAAACCATTGTCAGAGCAACCAGCGGAGAGCCGGAAGCGGTGGACGAGGTTTTACGGCATTACAGCAAGCGCATCCGAATTGCCGCCATTGAAAACGGGCATATCGACAGGGATACCGAGGACAGCATAAAACAACGGCTTGTCGCTGCTTTGTTCAAGTTCCGCTTTGATGAACAGGAAGTATAAGAAATCGCTTTCATTTTTGGGAAAACGGATATATAATAAAGCAACGACAAATCGAAAGTTGACGCCGATGAAAATGAATGAAAGGAGAGAACACCTATGTTCAATGCAGGAAGCAGGATAGTAAATAATTGGATATATCCTATTGACAAAGGCTATGTACTGATTGATACAGGGTATGAAAGCGGATTTGCACATTTTAAAAAGCAACTGGCAAAGATGCAAATAGCCCCTCAACAGATACGATATATTTTTTTGACACACGTTCACGATGACCACGCAGGTTATCTGAATGAAGTACTTTCGGAATGCTCTGACCTCCAAATCGTTATGAGCGACAAAGCATTAGAAAGATTATATAGAGGGCAAAACTCTTTTCATGGCGGTTGCACAACTAAGATTGCCTTGTTCTTTTGTTATTTAATGAAATTCGTTGGCAAAGGTAAGCATTTGTTTCCCTCAATAAAGCAAGAATATCAATGTAGATGTATTCAAGTGACCGAACAAAACCGTAAGCAAGTGGAACTTTTACTGCAAGGAAAAATTATTGATACTCCCGGTCATACCGCCGATTCCATATCGCTTTTACTAAATGACGGTTCTCTATTCTGCGGTGACGCTGCTATGAACGGCTTGCCAAGTTTACATAGAATAACCATTTGGGCAGAGGACAAAACGGCTTTTCTGAAATCTTGGGAAACAATCATTGCACTCAGACCAAATCTAATATATCCGGGACATGGCAAGCCGTTTGAATATGAAGACCTTAAAATAAATCTAAAACGAGCAAAAAATATGGAATTGTTACCGATTCAATAACTTCCAGTTTGTAGAATTGTAGCCATACCGAAAAACTGAATAACCGCCGTTACATAGAACGGCACACCAAGACAGGAAATCAAGAAAAGGTTTCCTGTTTTTTTGCGCCCATTTTTGGCATTTTTGAAAATCGCCAGTATTATGCCGTGCAAAGGGGATAGAAAGAAATTTCTTAAAAATCCCGCCTATTCCGGCTTGTGTAGTTTTGTAAGAAATAGAGGGAAATTTCCGCAAATCACCGTCATTTTTGCTTTGCGTGGTGTTGTAGGTAGTAGGGGGAGAAATCCCGCCGCATAGCTGGCAGAATCCACGCCCTGCCCGCCGGAGGTATCAGCAAAAGCCCACACAGAGGAAGCCGTCACTTTCTTAGAGCAAGATTCTACCACAGTACCAAATTTCGCCTACCGGCTCATTTTGTCCTGCGGGAATCTTGTTGGGGTTGCCACCCCAAGCCCGCCTTTTTGCGGCTTACGCCGCTTGAAAAATCCCCGAAAAAATATTTTCGGATTTTTCAAAAAACACTTCCGTTTTGCCCCCTGTTTTTCTCCTATTGGTGAGAGGGCAAAGCATAAAAAGAAAGGAGTTGAAAGCCATGAAAAGATACAACACGCCCCACCGCCACCGGGTAATCAAGACACGCTTGACCGAGGAAGAATATGCAGAGTTTTCCGAGCGTGTCACCCTCTGCAAAATGAGCCAAGCCGAGTTTATCCGGCAAGCCCTTATCAAGTCAAGCATACGCCCGGTCATTACCGTTTCCCCGGTCAATGATGAACTGCTGTCTGCTGTTGGAAAACTCACAGCCGAGTATGGCAAGATAGGCGGCAACTTGAATCAGATTGCCCGCTGTCTGAACGAGTACGGCGCACCTTATAACGCTCTCTCCCAAGAGGTACGAGCCGCCACAGCGGAGCTTGCCGCCTTGAAGTTTGAAGTCTTGCAGAAAGTAGGTGAAGCCGTTGGCAACGTTCAAACATATCAGCTCTAAAAATGCCGACTATGGTGCGGCTGAACAGTACCTAACCTTTGAGCATGACGAGTTTACCATGAAGCCCACACTGGACGGAAACGGGCGGCTTGTTCTCCGTGACGATTACCGCATTTCCTCTCTGAATTGCGGTGAGGAAGATTTTGCAATCGCCTGTATGCGCTCCAATCTCAAATACGGCAAAAACCAGAAACGGGAGGACGTAAAGAGCCACCACTATATCATCAGCTTTGACCCCCGTGACGCACCAGACAACGGCTTGACCGTAGACCGGGCGCAGGAGTTAGGCGAGCAGTTCTGTAAAGAGCATTTCCCCGGACACCAAGCCCTTGTATGCACCCACCCGGACGGGCATAACCACAGCGGCAACATTCATGTGCATATCGTAATCAATTCCCTACGGATTGCGGAAGTGCCGCTATTGCCCTACATGGAAAGACCAGCGGACACAAGGGAAGGCTGCAAGCACCGCTGTACGGACGCAGCTATGGAATATTTCAAAGCGGAAGTCATGGAGATGTGCCACCGGGAAAACCTCTATCAGATTGACTTGCTGAACGGGAGCAAGAACCGAGTTACCGAGCGTGAGTATTGGGCGAAGCGGAAAGGACAAGCCGCACTGGATAAGGAGAACGCTTCCCAAGCCGCCACGGGAGAGCCGCCCAAACAGACCAAGTTTGAAACCGACAAGGAGAAGCTGCGGCGCACAATCCGAGCCGCCCTGTCCTCTGCTGTTTCCTTTGAGGATTTTTCCGGGAAGCTGCTACAACAAGGCGTGACCGTCAAGGAGAGCCGGGGGAGATTATCGTATCTCACGCCGGACAGGACGAAGCCCATCACCGCCCGGAGATTAGGTGATGATTTTGACCGTGCCGCCGTACTGGAAACACTCACCATAAACGCACAGAACGCCGCCAGAGCCGCCCCAAAGCCCCTACCCAAGCAGGAATACCCCCGCAGTATAAAAGACCGTTTACAGCGTAATAAAGCCGCTATAAACGCCCCGAAACAGGACAGCGTACAGCGCATGGTAGACATAGCCGCCAAGAAAGCCGAGAGCAAGGGGAAAGGCTACGAGAAATGGGCGACCCTGCACAATCTGAAGCAAATGGCGGCGACCATGAGCATTTACGAGGAATCCGGCTTTTCTTCCCCGGAAGAACTGGAAGCCGCCCTTGCCGCCGCCAGTGCCGGACTGCATGAAGTAACCGGGAAACTGAAAACCGTGGAAAGCACCTTGCGGGAGAAAAAGGACTTGCAGAAACAGCTATTGGCGTATATCAAGACCAAGCCAGCCCGTGACGGACTGCGGGCGCAGAAAACAGAGAAAGCCCGGAGAGCCTACCGGGAGCAGCACGAAAGCGAGTTTATCATTTCCGAATCTGCTGCCCGGTATTTCAAGGCACAGGGAATCCAAAAGCTGCCAGCTTCCAAGACCTTACAAGCGGAGATTGAGCAGCTTACCAAAGAGAAAAACGCCCTTTACAACGAGTACCGGGAGAAGAAAGAGAACGTCCGGGAATTGCAGACCGTGAAAAGCAATCTTGACAAGATATTACGCCGTGAGCCGGAACGGGGAAAGGGGCGGGAAAATGAACGGTAAACGCCCCTACATGGACTACCCACAGTACAGAGCCGCCCGCCGCCTTGTGCATGAGTGCTGTAACTATGATAACGGCAACTGTATTGTGCTGGATAACGGCGAGCCTTGCGTATGCGTCCAGAGTATCAGCTATTCCCTTTTATGCCGCTGGTTCATTACCGCCGTTCTGCCGCTGGACGGGAAACTGGAAGCCGCCCTACTCCACCGGGCAGACAGGAAACGCTGTACCGAGTGCGGCGGGTATTTTCTCCCCAAGTCAAACCGGGGGAAATACTGCCCGGAGTGCGCCGGACGCATGAAAAGAATCCGAGCCGCACAGCGCAAGCGGAAACAGAGGGATAAATGTCACGCTTTAGGATATTCCAGACCCCCGTAAATCAAGGCTTTTTTGACCGCCCTCAAAGGGTAGCCGATACATTTATCCTTTACCCCCGAAAACAGCGTTTTAACTGCGTAACAGGAAGCCACAGACAGGAGGTGAGAACCATAACCGATTACATCACAGCCGACACCATATTGCCCCGTTTTCTGCCCTATCCCTATTTTCTGCTGAAAATGGACTTGTCGCATACCGCAAGGCTGCTCTATGGGCTGCTTCTTGACCGTTCCACCCTCTCACAGAAGAACGGCTGGCAGGACAGCGAGGGCAGGACGTATATTGTCTATCCCGTTTCGGAGATAACGGAAATGCTGGATAAAGGCAGCACCGCCATAAAAAGCGCACTGAACGAGCTGGACGCTGCCGGGCTTCTGGTGAGGGAACGCCGGGGCTTCTCCGCACCCAACCGCCTTTATATAAAAATACCGCAAATGCCAGTGGTACAGTTTTCCGACCATATGACCGCCATACAGCCGGAAAACCGACCCTCTGATAGCCGGAAAAGCGACCCTCATAAGGACGGAAAAGCGACCTTTGCGTTGGACGGAAAACCGACCCCTAACCAACTTACTATAAACCAACTAAAAGAGAACCAACGAAAAGGAGTGAGTGGGGAGCAGCCCGCACCCTTTGGCAGATATAAAAACCTTTTCCTCTCCGAATCCGAGTATGCGGAGCTGAAAGGGGAATACCCGGACAGGCTGGAACGGTTCATTGAGGAATTGAGCGAGTACATAGCCGCCTACGGGAAAGTGTACGCCAACCATGCCGCCGCTGTCCGTATGTGGGCAAAACGTGACAGGAAAGGCACAGGAAAGAAAGGAATCCCCGATTATTCCTACAAGGAGGGCGAGAGCCTTTGACCGCATAGACACAACGCCCCGTAAACAGGGCGTAAAAGACCATGAACAAGGAGGACGATTTTATGAGTGATTACGATAACGCCATTTTCCGGCTTGCCACGGCACAGGAAGCAGAGCTGGAGGACTATATCGGGGAGGACGGGCTTTTATATTGCGGGAGCTGCCGCCAGCCCAAAGAAGCCTACTTCCCGGAGGGCAAGACCTTTTTTGGACGTGACCGCCACCCCAAAGAATGTGACTGCCAGAGAAAACGCCGGGAAACGCTGGAAGCCAGCCACCGGGAATATAAGCACCGGGAGGAAGTGGAACGGCTGAAACGAAAGGGATTTACAGACCCGGCTATGCGGGAATGGACGTTTGAAAACGACAACGGGAAATGCCCCCAAATGCACAAAGCCCATGCTTATGTGGAGTGTTGGGAGGAAATGAAAGCCGGGAATATCGGTTATCTGTTATGGGGCATGGTAGGCACAGGCAAAAGCTATTTCGCCGGGTGTATCGCCAACGCCCTCATGGAGAAAGAGGTTTCCGTGTGCATGACAAACTTTGCCTTGATACTCAACGACCTTGCCGCCAGCTATAAGGACAGGAACGAGTACATAGCCCGCCTTTGCAGCTTCCCTCTGCTTATCCTTGACGATTTCGGCATGGAGCGTGGCACGGAATACGGGCTTGAACAGGTTTACAACGTGATAGACAGCCGATACCGAAGCGGCAAGCCCTTAATCGTGACAACAAATTTGACGCTGGAAGAATTGCAGAACCCGGAGGACACCGCCCACGCCCGCATTTATGACCGCCTTACGGAAATGTGTACCCCCGTCTGCATTACCGGGGAGAATTTCAGGAAAGCCAGAGCAAGGGAGAAAATGGAACGCCTTAAAAAGCTGCTGAACGGAAAGGAGATTTGTCTATGACCGACACGCCCAAGAAAAGCACCGCCACCACCGCCCGCCGCCCGGATTGCGTGACCGAGGTACGCCGGGGGAACACCGTCCTTGTGGTTTCCGGCTACTTCAAACAAGGCACTACCGCCACCGCCGCCGACAAGATGATGAAAGTGCTGGAAGCCGAAAGCGCAGCCGGACACAAGCCGCCTTTTACCGCCTAAGTTGTGGCATGGAAAAGCGGTCATGCCGTGGAGCGTGACCGCTGGAATAGTAATAAATGACACCATGTTTATTTCTTGCTTGATTGCCGTATTTCATTTGCCAGCAGCACGATACCATACAAACCGCAAATCAGTAGAATTATATCTTCATAGGCATTGAAGATGACTGATTTTATTCCGGTCAATCCCCATATGGTCAGTAAAGCGAGGAGCAGATTGTTTTTTCTTTTATAGCCAGCATAAACCGTCATGCTTATGCTGATTACGGGGCAAGGCATGATGTATGTTACCATTTGCGGGAAAGAATTACCTAAAAGAATGGAAACAAAAGGGTACGCTAAATAAAGCACCAGTAGAAACATCTGAAATGCGGTAGGTGTTTTGAGTATATCGTCCTTGTTATGCAGACTTTCGTATAGGAACAGAACACCGCAAGTGATATACAAGGGAAATGCAAAAAATTTCTGAATAGGCTCTGTTCCATACCAAGCGAAAAATCCAATGCCTATAAAGAGGTTAATAATCCCAAGCGAGAATTTTGCCGCCCACTTTATTTTTTTTGTATAGGACAAAGCAACCGCTATGAGTAAAAAAACGAGTAATGCAATTTGGATTATCCATGTTTGTCTGTTGTAATTGCCGATAACATCCCAAAAAACTTGTGCGTCCATGTGTTGCCCCCGTAGATTTAGTTTGTCACTTTGTAACGAACTAAAGTATAGCATAAAAATTTGATATTTTCTATAATAAGCTACTTGCTATAAACCGTAACAAAAAACCGTGATATTTTTCGACATAAAGAAGCAAAAAGGACTGTACAGACAGCCCCGCCCTATGGTATACTAAGCCTACGGAATAGTGGGGCTGGCTGTCGGAAACGGAGGACATTATGCCAAGACAGACCACCCAAAAACTGATTACCGCCCTATATCCGAGATTGTCGCACGAGGACACGCTTCAAGGTGAATCCAACTCCATAAGCAACCAGAAGCGAATCCTTGAAGCCTACGCCAGACAGAACGGCTTTTCCAACCTCAAATGGTACACGGACGACGGATTCTCCGGGGCAAATTTCCAAAGACCCGGCTTCCAGTCCATGCTTGCCGACATTGAAGCGGGGCTTGTGGGAACGGTCATAGTAAAGGATATGTCAAGGTTAGGGCGAAATTATTTACAAGTGGGAATGTACACAGAAATGATTTTCCCACAGAACGGCGTCCGCTTCATTGCAATCAATGACGGCGTAGACAGCGCACAGGGCGAGAATGATTTTGCGCCCTTGCGTAACATTTTTAACGAATGGCTGGTGAGGGATACGAGCAAGAAAATCCGGGCGGTAAAACGCTCAAAAGGCATGAGTGGGAAGCCTGTCACAAGCAAGCCCGTGTACGGCTACCTCATGGACGAGGACGAAAATTTCATCATTGACGAGGAAGCCGCCCCCGTGGTGAAGCAGATATACAGCTTATGCCTTGCCGGGAACGGACCGACCAAGATAGCCCGTATGCTTACGGAGCAGGAAATCCCCACGCCGGGAACGCTGGAATACCGCCGGACAGGGAGAACCCGCCGCTACCACCCCGGCTATGAGTGCAAGTGGGCGGCGAACACCGTGGTGCATATCCTTGAAAACCGGGAATACACGGGCTGCCTTGTGAACTTCAAGACCACCACCCAATCCTACAAATGCAGCAAGATTATCTACAACAGCGAGGACAAACAGGCAATCTTTGAGAACCACCACGAGCAGATGATCGACAGGGACACATGGGAACGTGTGCAGGAGCTACGCAAGCAGCGCAAACGCCCCAACCGCTATGATGAAGTGGGCTTGTTCTCCGGCATACTCTTTTGTGCCGACTGCGGAAGCGTCATGTACCAGCAGAGGTATCAGACGGACAAGCGGAAACAGGACTGTTACATATGCGGCAGCTACAAGAAGCGCACGGCAGACTGTACGGCGCACTTTATCCGCACCGACCTCTTGACCGCCGGAGTGACCGAGAACCTACGGAAAGTCACCAGCTACGCCGCCAGGCACGAAGCCCGGTTTATGAAGCTGTTGACCGAGCAGACCGAGGACGGGAGCAAACGCCGGAACGCCGCCAAGAAGAAAGAGCTGGAAGCAGCAGAAAAACGGATTGCGGAACTCTCCGCTATCTTTAAACGGCTGTATGAGGACAGCGTGACCGGGCGCATATCGGACGAGCGTTTCACGGAATTATCGGCAGACTACGAAGCCGAGCAAAAGGAACTGAAAGAGAAAGCCGCCACCTTGCAGAGCGAGCTTTCTAAGACGCTGGAAGCCACGGCAAACGCTGAAAAATTTATGAAAGTGGTACGCAAGTACACCAGCTTTGAGGAACTCACCCCTACCCTGTTACGGGAGTTTGTGGAGAAAATCGTAATCCACGAATCGGGAGCCCTTGACGGGAAACGCCGGGGGAAGCTCCGCAGACAGGAAATCGAAATCTATTACTCTTTTGTCGGCAAGGTAGAATTGCCCGACTAAAGCCCGACCCGTCCGGCAGTCAGCCGGACAGGGAACGGCAAAATTTTTTACACTTCTTTTACTTCTTTATATCACATGAGCAAAATCGCAAGGGATCAAGCACTTCATACCCAAATAGGTGTAGCAAAAATATGATTGGCAAAACAACAGGAAATACCGTCAACAGTCAAGATTTGATTAATAAAAGGCAATATCTCTGATAGAATAAACAAAACAGATACAGAAAACGGGCAGGAAAAATTAGCCGAACAATGGAGGGTTGCTATGCGGAAAGTCAGTTACTTACCTCTGTGGCATTTGCTCTTAGAGAGGGGAATGACTAAGAGCCAAATGCGTATTGAAGCAGGGCTTACCACAAATGTACTTGCCAACATGAACAAGGGGCAGCGCATCTCTATGGACTCACTAATACGGATTTGTGATGCGCTGGATTGCAATTTGAATGATGTGGTGGAGCTGGTTAAGACAGAGGAATAATAAAATATGGTTACAGTAACAGGGAATTGCGGATAGATGCAGTTCCTTTTGTTTTGCAGTTATTTAGTCCTTAGACTGTTTCCTTTTCGTACTGTTCCGGCGTTTTTTTGCATCAGGTTCTAAGATTTCAGACTGTCCAAGCATATCTGCCATATCATCAATATTCTTTTCGGTTGGTTTAATCTTTAGAAATTGGGTGAATATGTAAGCAAGTTTCTGTTTGGAAGTGCCTGCAAAGTTTTCAGCTTTTTCAAGAATTTCTTCCCAATGTTCGGTTATGGTCTTAGGAGGGGCAGAATCAATATCGCCTTTATGGGCATTCTTGATGTCTTTGATAATGGCGTGCATATCGTCATCAATCACATGGGAAAAGTATTCATTCAGTTCAAGGTGCTGTGCTTTCAGCGTGTTTAATTGCAGGTTGTATTCATCAGGATTGTGCCGCTTCATCAGTGCCTTTCTGCTTGTGTCCACCACAAAATTAAGTGATTTGATCTGCATATCAGCAAGACCGTCAACATATATCTCCAAGTCAAGCATGAGTTTTCGGAACTGTTCATGAGTGATAAGCTCTGACAGGAGCAGTGTGTTGATTTTGCGGTCTTTGAGAAGTGTCAGGGCAGCGTCACTCAGGTGCAGATTGGACAGGGCAATGTTGTCAAGCTGTCTGTTTTCAGTCATACCAAGCAGATAATCCGTTGATACTTCATAGAATTTTGCTAATTCGATGATGTTCCTATGGGGTATTTCTTTATAATCATCAGATTCATAAGAGCCAAGCGTGGAAGCAGGAATTTTTGTCTGCTGTGACAGTTGTTCTAAAGTCATTCCCTTTTCTACACGCAGGTCTTTCAGGCGTTCCTGTATGCTTAATTGCGTTTTCATAGATAAATCTCTCCTTTACGAAAACAGAATATCACACAAACAGGCGGATTCCTACCGAAAATTTCCAGCATGATAGGAAAAATCTGTTTTTTGGAAGATTTCTGACATGGTGGATATACGGGAAAGCAGGGCGTTTTGTTGGATAATGACAGTACAACTGAATGACTGTCCAAGCTGATATAAACCGCCAAGACCAATTTTAAGAAAATTTGAGCGCCAATATTGGACGACACAGTGCCGACAAGGGTTGCCTGTCAGGAAACAGCAAGGGGAAAACAGCAATGATAGAAAACCGCCCAAGATTGAGTATATTTATTTGGTACCGGAAGGGTACCGTTAAATTGGATTGGTGCCAGTTTCGGTACTGGAGAAAGGAGCATGGAATGAAATTATCAAGATATGAGCAGGAGGTTGTTATCAACTTTAATGCAGATGAAAGCGAAGCAACAATTTACACAGCTAATCTGGCATGGATACGGAAAATGGATAAGCTATGTAAAGAGTTTCCAGAGGTAATAAGGTTAAAGTCATGGACGGAAGTAAGTAAGACCTATGTTTTACCCAAAAATCTTGTCAGGATTGGGAAACCGAGAACATTAAGCGAAGCTCAGCTTAGACATTTACGGGAGTTGCAGAACAGGGGATAAGAATTTCGGATTGAGTGAAATGGGTAAAGTCAATAAAAGCAGTCACGTAACAGAAATCCATAAAATTCAGGAGTGTGGCGGATATTTAATGTATCCTAAAATCCCGTTGAATTATACACAGGTCATACGGTGACCTGGTATAACTCAATAATCTCCCGTTGACGTTTGGTCGGTGTTGTTACAAGCTTTTTACGTTTACCTTCAATGGATACTTGTTTTAGAGATTTCATTTCACTAAAGATTTCTTGAAGGTTATGATTGCGTGTCCATCCGTGTTCTTCCATAACATTTTTCAGATAGGTAGTCAGGANAAGCGCAATAAACTGGATAAATATACGTCCCTCCATGGTTGCGTTTGAGTGAATCCTCAAACGTTTCATATCCAGATCGTTTTTGAGATCGTCAAAACCTTTTTCGACAGCATCCTTTTGGCGATATGCCCGCAATGCCTCGGCAGCATCTTTGGTTTTATTGCTTATCATTACAAACCAGCCAATACTATTCTGCTTATGTTTGCTGATTGCCCCTTCATTATACTCTACCTTCCGTCCACGTTTCGGAAGATCTTTGACAATGAAATAGTTGTTATAAAATGCCTGGTTTTCAGATTTCTCCTTACAGTTTACCAACTCGTCATAGCACTGGAGCAGCTTATGCGTAAATTTTTTGTGTTCCAATTCCGCCTTCAGACTATCATAATACGTATGGATATAACATCTGTGCCCATTCCACTTCGTACATTTTGTTACCGCGTAAAGGTCATCCTCACCAATACTGATAAAATTTTTATGGGAATCCATTCCTGTCCGGTTTTCCTCTACTGCGTTTGTAGCGATAGAAGCAGTAAATGGAATGCCAACGCTAAAACGATAATGGCTGTTATATAGCGCATTGATATTTGCCTCACTAAAAACCCCCTTATCCATGACCAGATGAACAGAACGTGATCCCAAAAGCTTTAAGTTGGCAAGACTTTCATCTATTGTAGATACATCTTTGATACTTCCTGAAAGTATCCTATAGTATATAGGCAGATGGGATTCTTCACTGGTCAACATCAGGAGGTTGACATGGGGAAGATCCTCACCATCCCGATTATATCCCCAGCGAATATAGTCAATAAACTCACTGTAGGACGAAATACTTGTTATATCAAGGGCAAAATACCCTTTATTGTGTTTGGCCGCNATCCATTTCCCGAAAAAATCCTGTTGCAGTGAAGAGGTGATACGACTTAGTAGTTCGCTGACACGCTGGTCTGCAAGTTTAGACTGGTATGGATGTTGGTTATAGGCAGACCATTGTTCTACATGGCAAAGCGCATTTCCTTCACTGGCAAGATAATAAGCACAGGTAAGGATACGCTCCCAATCTTCTGGAAAAGAGGAGCGTAAGATTTTGACAAGCCCTGTTTCGCGAGCAGCTTTATCAAGAAGCAACGCCGGCCCGATTGTAGACACGCGGCAATGTTCTGTTTGTGGATCCGCTTTGTTAGTGGCAACAGATTTTTTTCTGGTTGGAATGATTACATTTGTTTCAGGATGCAGCTTGCCAACACATTTACGATGGTGCTTTGTTTTTTGCTCCGTTTTATCCCAATAAGATTCATTCTCGTATACATAAGTGGTTCCGTTGGGGTTTTTAACATAAACATATGATGCCATACTACAATCCTCTTTCCTGTGTATAATATATAATTATATTATATAATTTATACACAGATTTGTAAATAGAAAAAAGTAAAAAACATCAGTATTTATACGGGTTCTCAACACTTTTATACTAGATTATGTGTATAATTTATCGAGAGTTTAGGATCTATATATTTATTCATCAAATTCCAACACAACGATATCGAACTTATCCGTGGACTTAATCTCCTTCACGATCCCCTTCCGGGATTTCAGCCGCTCATAACTCCGGAAGTTCGCGCTCATCCCAAGCATATGCTCCAGTATATAATAATAGGAAGAAGGGAGCACCCCTTCCGTAATATTCATCTCCTGCCCGATCTGAAAAGCATCCTTATCCTCAATCGTAAATTCCATCCGTCTCATGACATCCCTCCTCCTTGCCGCTGCCCTGCCGTCACTCATCTGCCTTCCTTAAAAGCCGCTCTTCCCGGCATCGCCTCCTTCCTCCGCTTTGTACTGACATGAACATCGAACGCTTATTACTTCGAAATTAATGCAATGATGTACTGGTACAACCCGCAATAATTCTCCACACCTTTCACTTGTCTAAATTTTCATCTGCTGCGTCTGCTTCCATCGACGACGCTACCGGCTCCGGCCTCCTGATCGTCCGCACATGGATCCCGTTCACCTCAATATGGTCGTCCACCGCGATCACCAGACACTGCCTGCCGTCGATTACCCTGGTCTCCACCAGGTCCGCACGGTCGGGGTTTACCTTAATCACCACATCCGGAGTCTCAATATTAAACTTCCGTGTCTCCGCGATATTTTCCGCCAGAAGCGAGTTCTTCTCCCCTGCCGCGGCATCATAGTTCTGCTCGAACAGTTCCATATTTTCCGCGGGAACCCCGCTGTTCTCGAACACCTTTTTCATGTCCGTCCTGTCCAGCGCCAGCGGCTCCGGCTCCTCCTTATGCTCCGCGATCATGTCATTGAGCGTATCATGGATATTCCGGATGATCTCATAATTGCCTTCCTCCCCCAGCGTGTCCTCAATCAGCAGCTGAAACGCCTCCTTCTGGGTGTCCGCAGACATGGGGCTTGTCGCCCCCAGCACCTGGTCGATCAGCTCCGGTTGGAGATCCTGGGTTTTCTTCGTATAATACAGGATTCCGTGAAGGTCCGTATTCCGGTCATTGAACGCCGGGAACAAGAATCCCTTGTCCGGCGCTTCCACGATCCAGTCGCGGATCCGGTCCTGCATCCGGTTATCCTCCGCATTGTAGGACAGCCCCGCCTTGGAAAGCGTCACCGGGCAGATACTGCACATCAGATATTCATACACATAATCCGACGAGTCATACATTTCCAGATTGTCCGATGCCTTTCCCGGGATATCATACATGGCATGGATCAGGATGATATAATAATTTCCCTCATATATGTAATTCTCAATGATTTTGTCATAAAATTCCTCCAGAAGCATGTCGTCTTCCAGCTTGCTGTTCTTCAGCTTCATCAAAAATTCCTGGGTCCCGCCGGGCATCTCCTGATCCAGCGGGAACTCCATATTGAGCATGTTCCGCCCGATCCCTCCGGACAGCGTTTTTTTGAAAATATCAAAATACTTAAACGCCTCCTCCTCCGGCAGCGAAAGAAATGCCTCCTTCGTCTCCATCTGCTTGTTCTTCTCATGGTCCACGTAGCACCCGCAGATCCGCGTGATTGCGCAGTTCGCTGGGGTGAACTGCTTCCTGATCTCTAAAACTTCCTTCTTATTCATTTATCTTCCCTCTCTTCCTGTACCATTACCGCCCTCCTGCCAGAAATCCTTTCACCGCCTCCGCGATTTCCTCCGCCCGTGAAGCAATCAGCGGATGCGCGCCGGTGTCGTAGATTTTATAGCTGATATCCGGATTTGCGGCATGCAGCCGCGCGCATTCCGCATCCATGTCATTTGCAAGCATTTCATCCTCCCTGCTGACCGTGATGAACAGCGGAACCCGGATGGTTTCTATGGGCCTGCCAAAAATCCGCGCCTGGCTGCGCTCATAATTGACAAGCACCTCTGTATCCTGATCCACCACCGTTTCCCAGTCCTCCCCCTGGCACCATTCGTAAAAGCCGCAGGCCTGCACGTCTTTTTTGGCGGACCGCCTTTCCCGAATGATGGCGTCCGCAAATCCCTCCGGCAGGACGCTGCCGTCAAAGCTGTCCGCCACGACCCTGGAAAAAAGCTCCGGCATTTCCAGCGCTGCGTTGATGGCGGCATAGGCTCCGCCGCTGGTGCCGACCAGATTGACCTTTCCGCGGTTCAGCGCTTTACACAGCTCCACAATCTGATGCCCCTGGTCAATCCACAATTCATCGGGAAATTTCGCAACCCGTTCCGATTTTCCGTTTCCCAAAAAATCAATCAGGATCACTTTTACATCGGCTGTATACAACGGCAGGATAAACTCGAACATCTTCGAGGAAGCCGTGTTTCCATGAAGAAAGACGCAGGGCTCACCCTCACCGGTCTCCGTGTAAAAAATCTGTTTCCCATTGTAATCAAAATATGCCATACATGCCTCCTTATCCTTTCGTCCTGAGCCGCGCATTCCCGTTCACACCACCGCGGCGAACCCGTCCTGTTTAAAATATGTTTTATGCGGCACGGCGGAACAGGTTCACATAATCGTCATATTCCCGCTCTGTCAAATATCCCTGTTCCATTTCATCTTTTAGTATTATCATAACCTTGTTAACCAAGGCTGTCAATTCATTTCTTGTCAAAGGAAACTTCCTTTCCGGATTTAACCGGGGACGCAGCCGGAGAAGAACATCCGGAATCCGGCCAATTCAGTGATGGGGCGGCATCCAACCCGGCGCGTCCTGTAACTCTTTATTGACTTTTCCTCAAAACAATGTTAGGTTGTTATATATGGAAAATCCGCCGCCGGCATTTTTTCTTCATTCAGAGCTGTACAGTCATCCCACTGCAGCCGGCAGCCGTTCTATACACAGTGGTATCCAAAAAGGCCATTCCGTACCATGCCTTACCAACGAATTTCTGAAAAAAACAGAGGAGGATCTACATGCAGCCGCAATTATCCAATCTGAAAGAAATCCGTCCCCACGGCACAAAAGCGTTCCCATGTGCCATCTACCAGACCCGGTCCGTAGGCAAAGGAGTACTCGTCAAGCACCATTGGCATGACGAGGTCGAAATCTTATATTTTTCCGGCGGCCAGTTCCGTCTGGAGATCAACATGGAGCAATTTCCGATCCGCTCCGAATGCCTGTATTTCATCAATCCCGGTGAGCTCCACAGCATCGCCACAGAGCAGTCTGGCAGCCTGACAGAGGAAGCGGTCGTCTTTTCCCCCGGCATCTTAAGCTTCGATTCCTATGATGCCGCGCAGATGCAGTTGCTCCAGCCCATGCAGAACGGGAAAATACGCTTCCCCCGGTTTCTCCTTCCCGGCCATCCTGCATTCGCTCCGATTCACGCCGCATTTACAGAGATCATGCAGTCCTTCGGCCCTTTCGTCGAAGACCTGTCCCTCTGCGACGGCGCCGTCACCGACGACCTGACCAGCCAGCTGTATATAAAGTCCTCTTTGCTCCGCATCCTCGCGGTGCTTTCCAGCCACCGTCTCTTCACCCCCATGGAGAAAAACCATGACAAGCGGGTCGAAGTGATCAAGAAAACACTGACCTATATCCGGGAAAATTATAAAGAAAAGATCTACATCCACGATCTGGCGAAGCAGGCATGCATGAACGAGCAGTATTTCTGCCGCTTTTTTAAAAAAGCGATCGGCCGCTCTCCGATTGAGTACGTCAATGAATACCGCGTCAAGCAGTCCCTCCGCCTTCTCGAGGAGACGGATCTTCCCATCACAGAGGTCTGCCTGGAAAGCGGCTACAACAATCTGGGCAATTTTCTCCGGGAATTTCGGAAATATACGGGCACCACTCCGCTGCAGTACCGTAAAAAATACTAAAAGTCAAAATAACATATTTTTTAATCAGATAAATGAAAGACAAATCCATTTTTAGATATTATAATACAGCTATAAGGGTTATCCGAAAATCTGAACGAACAACATGGAGGTATCATTATGACGAAAAAATGGTGGCATGACAAGGTAGCATATCAGATTTATCCAAAGAGCTTTTATGATTCCAACGGAGACGGCATCGGCGACATCCCAGGCATCATCGGCAAGCTGGATTACCTGCAGGACCTGGGCGTAGACATTATCTGGCTCTCCCCCTGCTATCCCTCCCCCCTTGCGGACGAAGGCTACGACATCTCCGATTATTATGATATCGATCCCCGTTTCGGCACCATGGAGGACATGGATCGTCTCCTGGCTGAGGCAAAAAAACGTAATATGTACATCCTCATGGATCTGGTAGTCAACCACTGCTCCGACGAACACGAATGGTTCAAAAAAGCCTGCCAGGACCCGGAAGGAAAATACGGCAATTTCTTCTATTTAAGAGATAAAAAAGAAGGGGAGCTCCCCACCAACTGGCGTTCCTATTTCGGCGGCCCGGTATGGGAGGACCTTCCCGGAACCAACAAGCAGTATCTTCACGTGTTCCACAAAAAGCAGCCTGACCTGAACTGGGAAAATCCCGAAGTCCGGGAGGAGGTCTACAAGAACATCAACTGGTGGCTGGACAAGGGTCTGGGCGGCTTCCGCATCGACGCCATCATCAACATCAAGAAGGCGCTTCCCTTCCGTGACTACGAGCCCGACCGGGAGGACGGCCTGTGCACCATCAAAGCCATGCTCAGCGAAGCAAGGGGGATCGGCGAATTTTTAGGAGAAATGCGCGACCGCACCTTTAAGAAATACGACGCCTTCTCCGTGGGAGAGGTCTTTGACGAAAAGCCCGAAGAGATCCCGGATTTCATTGGAGACAACGGCTACTTTTCCAGTATGTTCGACTTCAACGAGACGATTTTCGGGGAAAGCGACAAGGGCTGGTACGATATGCGGCAGATTACGCCGGACGACTACAAAAAATGCTGCTTTGAAGCCCAGGCAAAAGTCGGCGATATGGGATTTTTATCCAACATCATCGAAAACCACGATGAGCCCCGCGGCGTCAGCCGTTATATCCCCGAAGGCGACTGCTGCCCGGAAAGCAAAAAGATGCTGGCGGCCCTCAATTTCATGCTCCGCGGCCTTCCGTTCATTTACCAGGGACAGGAGCTGGGTATGGAAAACGTCCCCATCTCTTCTATAGAAGAAGTGGATGACATCTCCGCCATCAACGAATACCAGGTTGCGCTGGACGCAGGGCTTTCCGCGGAAGAAGCGGTGAAGGTCGTTTCCAAATACAGCCGCGACAACGCCCGCACCCCCATGCAGTGGACCGGCGGGGAAAATGCCGGGTTCACCACAGGAACGCCCTGGCTGAAGGTCAATCCGAACTATACCTCCATCAACGCGGCCGCACAGCAGGACGACCCGGATTCCGTGAGAAGCTTTTACAAGCAGCTGATCGCCCTGCGCAAGAATCCGGAATACAAGGAAACCGTAGTATACGGAGCGCTGGAACCGGCATGGGAGGATCAGCACAACCTGATGGCATATTACCGCAAGGGCGATAAGACGCTGCTGGTGATCGGCAATTATCAGAAGGAAGAGCAGGCAGTGACATTACCGTCCGAGTACAAAAAGGTACTGCTGAACAACTATCCGGATCTTGCTCAGGATAACAATACGATCCGGCTGCGCGGATACCAGGTACTAATCCTGGAAATGTAATATCCGCCCCCCTGAACTACGATTTATGCACACACATACGAGCCTGGTAAGCAAGACACAAAACACAGGCTCCTATTACTCACACAGCGATACATTATACATAGCATGCTACTGTTCACACCCTGACCGGGCGCTCACAGTAACGGCATCCGGCTCATTGGAAAGTCGCCTGAAGGCGAGGAGCCGGATTCCCGTTCCATCACTGTATTGGCCGGCTGCCGTGCAGCGAGTGCACGGCACCGTGTGAACAGTAATCATAGCATGCTACAGAAAGGAGCTTACGATTATGAACAGAACATGGTGGAAAGAAGCAGTCATTTATCAGATTTACCCCCGCAGCTTTATGGACAGCGACGGAGACGGCATCGGCGATCTGCAGGGAATCATCAGCCGTCTCGATTACCTCAAATACTTAGGCATCGATGTCATCTGGATGTCCCCGGTCTACAAGTCTCCCAACGATGACAACGGCTATGACATCAGCGATTATCAGGCGATCATGGATGAATTCGGGACCATGGAGGATTTCGATGAGCTACTGGCCGCTGCCCATGAGAGAGGCATCAAGATCGTCATGGACCTGGTGGTGAACCACACCTCCGACGAGCACAAATGGTTCGTGGAAAGCCGCAAATCCGCAGACAACCCGTACCGCGACTACTACATCTGGCGGGAAGGGAAGGACGCCCAGACCCCGCCCAACAACTGGGGCTCCTGCTTCAGCGGTTCCGCATGGGAATACGACGAAGCAACCTCCATGTACTACCTGCACCTGTTTTCCAAAAAACAGCCTGACCTGAACTGGGATAACCCGAAGGTACGCCAGGAGGTCTTTGACATGATGACCTGGTGGTGTGACAAAGGCATCGATGGCTTCCGCATGGATGTGATCAGCATGATCTCCAAGGTAAAAGAACTGCCCGACGGCGAGATCAAGGGTCTGTACGGCGACTACGGCCCCTATGCGGTAAACGGCCCCAACGTCCACAGATACCTCCAGGAAATGAATGAAAAGGTATTGTCAAAATACGATATCATGACCGTAGGCGAGACCCCCGAGGTCACCACGGAGCTTGCAAAGCAGTACGCAGGGGAGGACACCCGCGAGCTGAACATGGTCTTCCAGTTCGAACACGTAGATTCCAAGGGAAAATACGCAAAGTGGACGGACGAAAAAATGCCCCTCACCACCCTGAAAAATATCTTCACCCGCTGGCAGACCGAGCTCTATGGAAAGGCATGGAACAGCCTGTTCCTGGATAACCACGACCAGCCGAGAGCCGTCTCCCGCTTCGGAAATGACAGCCCTGAGTACCGGGAAACTTCCGCGAAAATGCTGGCTACCTGCCTTCACATGATGCAGGGCTCCCCCTACGTGTACCAGGGGGAAGAGCTGGGTATGACCAACTACCCATTCCAGAGCCCCTCCGATTTTCGGGATATCGAGAGCGTCAACGCATATAAGGAATGGTGCGAGAGCGGCCTTGTCTCCCACGAGGAATTCTGGCCCTGCCTGCTCTGGCTCAGCCGCGACAATGCCAGGACCCCCATGCAGTGGGACGACAGCAGCCAGGCCGGCTTCACCACCGGCACCCCCTGGATCGCGGTCAATCCGAACTATAAGGAAATCAACGCCAAGGCGGAGACCGCAGACCCCAATTCCGTATTCCACTATTATAAGAAGCTGATCGCCCTGCGCAAACAGACCCCGATCATGGTCTACGGAAAATACGAGCCTCTGTTCGAAGACAGCGAGGATTGGTTCGTCTACACCCGGACCCTGGATCAGGAAAAACTGCTGGTAGTCTGCAGCTTCACCGACCGGGAGACCGCATTTACCATCCCCGAAGAATTTGCAGGCGCGGACCTCCTCATCTCCAACATGGAGCCTGCAGGCAATCAGGGTACGGTGACCCTTCGGCCCTACGAAGCCTTTGTACTGTGGAAAAAATAATGAGCATGAAAAAAAGCCCCTCGGCACACTTCTGAGGGGCTTTTCTTCGTATTCAATATCAAGCGCTTTCTCTTACTTCTCTTCCTTCACAAACACCGCCGCAGCCGCCGGAACCACGATCCTCCCGGCTTCCGCTTTCAAGTCCCCGCCGTTCTGGTACACCACCTCACCCAGCTTCCCACCGTACTCAAAGCTTGCTTCCTTCCCGGACGGGTTGATCACCACCAGGATGGACTCCTTCCCGTCCGTCCTGCGGTACACCAGGGGATACGCATGCTCCTCACAGTACAGGAACTCGATCTTCTCCTCACTCTGCAGCACCGGATTGGCCTGCCGGATTTCGATCAGCTTCTTCACCTCATGGTATACCGACGCCGGGTCCGCCATCTGCTTCTCTGCCGTGGGCCGGTTCCTGTCCGGGTCAATGGGGATATACAGCAGCTCCGCCGCTCCTGCCGAGAAGCCTGCGTTCAGGCCGCTGTCCCACTGCATCGGGGAGCGGGAACCCGTCCGGTGATATCCGCCCTCCACAGACACTACATCCGGAAGATACTTCATCCCCAGCTCATCCCCGTAATAGATGAACGGCGCCCCCGGCAGCGACAGCACAAACGCGAACACGATCTTGATCTCCTCCGCGTCCAGCCACTTGGAGAGCCTGTCCATATCATGATTTCCCGACGGCACGCAGATCATGCCCTTGCCGTTGGTGGGCTCATAGCACATCTTATAATAGTCGATAAACTCCTTCGCGTTCCCCTTGCCCTCCCGGGAAAAATAGGGATCATCCCCATGGAACAGATCCGTATAATGGCTGGGCCCGAAATGCAGCATAAAATCCATATGGAACCCGGACCGCAGGCTCCGGTCCGGCTGTCCCCATTCCGAGATCATGGCCGCCTCCGGAAATTCCGTTTTCAAAAAGTCCATGAAATCCTGCCACAGAAGGATCGTCCCCTCCTGCTCCGGGTCATTTTTCACAAGGGAGCCTGCCATATCCACGCGGAAGCCGTCGCAGCCCATTTCCAGCCAAAACCGCATGATATCCTTGATCGCTTCCCGGGTAGCCAGCGCGTCCTCCGAATCCATCGGCTGTTGCCACTCCGGCTCATCCACCTCATAGAAGCCGTAATTCAGGCAGGGCTGGTGGGAATAAAAGTTCACGGCAACACAGCCGTCCCGCTGGCTTAAGCCCCGCAGAAAGCCCCGGATGCTGCCCACGCCCTCGAAGCTCTTCCATGCTTCATCCGTCCACACATACCGCCCCGAATACGCATTGCTCTCCGGCTTCAGAGACTCCTGGAACCAGGGGTGATCCCAGGAGGTATGCCCGGGAACCAGATCCAACATCACATGCATGTCCCTCCGATGCACTTCCTCAAACAAACGCTTCAGGTCTGCGTTCGTCCCGTACCGGGGCGCCACCTTCATGTAGTCGGACACATCATATCCCGCGTCCAAAAACGGAGATTCGAAGCAGGGGTTCAGCCAGACGGCATTGCAGCCCAGCTCCTGAATATAATCCAGATGGTCGATGATCCCCTGAATATCTCCGATCCCGTCCCCGTTCGTATCCGCAAAGGACTGGGGATAAATCTCATAAAACACCGCATTTTTCAGCCAATTCACCATCATCATTTCCTCCTCTTTCTACAAAGAAAGCCCTGAAAGAACGTATCCGGTCCGCACACTGTCCGAACCATCACAAATGCTTCTCTTTCAGAGCTTAATCCTTTTTATTACAGTCACTCAAAGCGGCACAGAGCTTCCGATTCATATCTGCCGCGGCTCATACGCGTAAACCGCCGGCAAAGCTGTCTGCCGGTGCTTCACCATTAATGACAGATCGCCTTTTCCGTTTCCTTGTCAAAGAAATGCGCATGATCCATATTTGCCGCGATCCGGTACGCGCCTCTCTCAGGCTGCTTTCCGGCTGCCGGAATCTTCACGATGATCCGGATATCACTTACGGTCATATACAGGTTATAGTCCGCGCCCAGCAGTTCGCTGAAATTCATCTCCGCATCCATCGCATTGTCCTCGGTCAGCATATTCTGTCCCAGGAAGTCCTCCGGACGCAGTCCCATGATCACCCGTTTGCCGGCATACTTCGCCAGGGCGTCGCACTTAAATTCCGGAACAGCCAGCTTGTTCTTGCCGAGCACCGCATAGAGCCTGCCGCCTTCCTTCGCAATCTCCACATCCAGGAAGTTCATCTGCGGGCTGCCGATAAATCCTGCCACAAACAGGTTCACAGGCTGCTCATACAATGTCTGGGGCGTATCAAACTGCTGCACGATCCCGTCCTTCATGACCACGATGCGGTCGCCCATGGTCATAGCCTCTGTCTGGTCATGGGTTACATATACGAAAGTAATGTTCAGTCTCTGGTGCAGCTTCGCAATCTCCGTTCTCATGGAAGCACGGAGCTTCGCGTCCAGATTGGAAAGCGGTTCATCCAGCAAAAATACCGCGGGATTCCGGACCATGGCGCGGCCCAGGGCCACACGCTGTCTCTGACCGCCGGAAAGCTCTTTGGGCTTCCGGGTCAGCAGATGCTCCAGATCCAGGATCTTTGCCGCCTCATGCACGCGCTTGTCGATCTCCGCCGGGTCCTCCTTGCGGAGCTTTAAGCCAAACGCAATATTCTTATATACATTCATATGCGGATACAACGCATAATTCTGGAATACCATCGCAATATCACGGTCCTTGGACGGCACCTTATTCATCAGCCGGTCTCCGATATACATCTCCCCTTCCGTTATGGACTCCAGCCCCGCGATCATTCGCAGAGTCGTGGATTTTCCACAACCAGACGGCCCGACCAGAATAATAAATTCTTTATCTTTTATCTCTAAGTTCAAATTCGGGACAACCGGAGAGGTTGCGCCCTCATAAGTCTTTGTCACGTTTTCAAAACGAATCGAAGCCATAATCATTTCCTCCAATTGTTAAAGTTTCAGCAGCAGTCCGCTTTGCGCGCCGCACTTCTGCTATCTCCTTTTCTTTGCGCCCTTTGCGGCGCTTCCCCCGGCCGCCGAACTGTTTCCCTTACCGGGATACGCCTGCCGGTTCCAGTCCGGGTTCGAATAACTGCTCTCCTGGAAGAACACCTCCGCATTCCGGTGCTCCTCGTCAATAAACACAGCCTCCTTCGGAGCCTCATGCTTCACTTCCAGCATTTCCGGGTCGATCCTCTGGAATGCCTTCCGGAAAAAGAAGCTGTTCAGATAGGCCACGATCCCGAATCCCATCATTCCCCACAGAAAAACAGCCAGATTCAAGCCGTCCGGATTCATAAAGAAAGAAATATAAATCGCCGCTATGACAAGCAAAATGCTGAGTATTGTCCAAGGCAGCGCCGCGATACTGAGCAGCCATGCATTTTTCAGCGTGTTCTTCACATGGTTTTCATATCTTGCCTGCAGCGGAAACAGATACTGAAACCCGAACAGGAACAGGATGCACATCATGAAAAAGCTGATCCGGTATACCCTTCCCATCGCGCCGCCCATACTGGACACGATCAGATAGTAGATTCCCAAAAATGCAAATGCCGCCAGGCACAGCAGCCAGATCACGGTTGCCTGCTTAAAATTCCGCCGGAACGCGTCCCAATACTGCTTGACGATGATGTCGTCCTCATCATCCGTCAGTATCGCCTGCATGCAGGCGTACAATGCCGTCAGCGCCGCCCCCACCGTAAACAGCGGAAGCGAAAGAAGACAGAACGCAATGTTGCACAGAATGATGTTCGCCAGCTTCCTCAGTGCGTTCATCAGCGGTCCGTTCATATCAAATAAATTCATAGCGGGCTCCTTTCCGAAAAGAAGCGGGTATCTGTACAGTTACAGAAGCCGTATATCTGCTCAGTGCCTTCGCAGATACGCCGCAATCCCATGAAAATTGGCTTCGCCAATGGGGATTGCTCCTGCAGATGATGCGTTTTCGTACGAACAACGCAATAAATGCGCTGTCCTGTGCTGAGCAATTACGAAACTGTTACTTGATCGCGCCTTCTACCATACCGTTCATGATCTGCTTCTGAGCGATCAGGAAAATGATGACCATCGGGATGATCGCCAGCAATGCCGCTGTCAGGATCAGGTCCCACTGTTTTACATAGGAACCTACGAAAGCCTGCACCGCAACCGGAAGCGTCTTGACCTTGCCGTTCTGTCCCAGCATCAGGGACGGCAGGAGGTAGTCGTTCCAGATCCACATTCCGTTCAGGATCGTAACGGTGGTAATAACCGGTGTCAGCAGCGGGAAGATGATACGGAAGAACGTACCCTCCGGGGAACATCCGTCGATGGATGCTGCCTCCTCCAGCTCATAAGGGATACCCTTGATAAAACCGGTCAGGATAAATACAGTCATAGCGCCGCCGAATCCGCAGTACGCAAACACGATACCCGGGATGGACTGCAACAGGGAGATCCCTACGAAGTTGCCTACGTCACGGAAGGTAGAGATCAGCGGCAGCATAACAACCTGGAACGGAATGATCATGGACGCGATAAAGATCATGTAGATCGCCGTGGACCATTTCGTCTTATTCCGGCAGATGACCCATGCAGCCATACCGCCGAACAGAGCCAGTACGACCAGTGAGATCACGGTAATGATCACGGAAGTGCCGAACGCGTACCAGAAGTTAAAGTTCGAGTTATTGACTACAGAGGAGAGGTTCGTCATCAGCTGTGAAAAGCTGACGCCCTCAAAGCCAACCGGGCTTGCAACGATACTGTTCGCGTTCTTGAACGTATTCATCACTACCAGATAGAATGGAAACAGAGTATATATCGCAACGATGATACCGATAACGGTCAGGATGATCTTTCTCGATTTCTTCATTTCCATTACATCTCCACCTCCTTCTTGTTAGAGATCCGTACCTGAATAATGGATACACAGGCCAGGATGATAAAGAACAGAACTGCCTTCGCCTGTCCAAGCGCATAGTTGTTCTTGGAAATTGCCGTATTGTAAATGTTCAGGGCCAACATCTGGGTACCATTGGTCAGATAGCTTCCGAAGAAGTCTGTCACGGAGCCTGTACCGTTTGTCAAAGCCATATTCACGTCAAACTGCTTGAACGCGGAGGTCAGTGTCAGGAAGGTACAGATCGTGATCGTGGATGCGATCATCGGAACCTTGATCTTCATCAGAGTCGTCCATGCGTTGGCGCCGTCAATCTGAGAAGCCTCCAGCACATCCTTCGGCACAGTGGTCAGACCTGTTACGTAGATCAGCATGATATATCCTGCATACTGCCAGATATATACAACGATGATCGCCATAAACGCGGTCTTGGTATTGGCAAGGACAGAATTCTGATGGCCGCTGATGGCCGCGGTGATCTGGACAAGCACATTGTTGAACGCGAACTGCCAGATATAACCCAGTACGATACCTCCGATCAGGTTCGGGAGGAAATACGCCGCACGGAAGAAATTCACGCCTTTCAGCTTGCTGGTACACAAAAGAGCCAATGAAAAGCCTACCAGGTTCACCAATACCATATTAAATACCACAAACAGGAAGGTCAATAATACAGACCAGATAAATGCCGGATCCTTAAACATCGTAGTATAATTCGTCAGCCCGATAAATCCTGTAAATTTGATGCCGTTCCAATCTGTGAAGGAATAGAAAATACCCAGAAGCAACGGGATGATCACTGTCACTGCAAATGTGAACAATAGTGGAAACAAAAATATAAAATTAATGATGCCGCGATGATGTTCTACTGTCGGGAATAAATACAGTCCGATCAAAAACGCGATCGCCCCGATGATCAGCAATGGTCCCCTGACCGGACTTCCGCCGCCGGAAAAGTCCATCACTAAGGAAACTACCATACCAGCCACTCCTGCGGCCAGAAGAACAAGAGACAGCATTTTTCTGCTTGATGAGTTCTCAGACATTTTATAGCTCCTCTCTATTGGTTCTTATTTTGTAATGGAGACAGGAGAACATGTCCCCTGTCTCCTTTCATTTAGAGAAAATAAATCTTTAAGTTAGTTTGCGTAGCAAGCCTGAATTACCTGCTCCATTGTCTGTACAAATTTATCTGTATCCAGATTGCCTGCCGCGTAATCAGAGAATACCTGGCCAGTGTAGTTCTGCGCAAGTCCTTCCTTCATGCCCAGCCAATGCCATCCGGAAGTCTTTCCTGCTGTCTGGTAGTCTACGATCGTCTGCGCGAACGGATCATTTGCGACATACTTGCAGGAATTGTACGGGCTGATAAATCCAGCTTCCTCTACCAGTACCTGCTGTGCCTTGTCTTCGGAGCACCACTGCAGGAATGCCTTAGCCGCCTCTGCGTTTCCATCAGAGAATACAGACCACCAGGAAGGTGAATTTGTCAGGATCGTGTCCATGCCGTCTTCAAACGCATATGGAACCATTCCAACCTTGAAGTTGCCTGCCGCTTCATAAGCTTCCGCGTCATCGCCTGTTATAGTAGCGCCGATCCAGGAACCCTGGGTAACAAACGCGTACTTGCCTGACGCAAAGTTCAGGATCTGCTGATCATATGTACCGGAAACCAACAGCGCCGGATCGGAGTACTGATTCAAAAGACCTACAAACTCCGCAAAATCTGTCAGACGGTCTTTGTCTACTTTTCCGCCGTCATTGAGCATATCAATATAGGTTGTATCATCACGGTCCAGACCGCCGTCAATGTAATTTGCAAACAAGTGGTTTCCTGTTGACCAGTACAGGTTTGTAGCCTCTGCGCAATAGCCTACAACAGCATCCAGGCCAAGGTCAGCTTTTTTGGAATCCAGTGTCTTAAAAGCCTCTTCGATCTTATCCGGGGAGGTCAATGTTGCCGGATCAATCTCAGCCTTCTCCAGAATGTCCGCATTGTATGCCAGGCCGACCGCTTCTACCGTATACGGGAATCCGATGGTGCCGTATTCCTCATCAACATATGCAGCGTCTGTATCGGAGGCCCATGCCTCACCGCTCATATCCTCCAGCATGCCTTCCCAGTTGCCGAAGTCTGTAGAACCGCCGTTCACAAAGATATCCGGCATATTGTCCGCCTGATAGTAGCCCTTGAGGGTACCCTGGATATCAATACCGCCGCCCATGGACTCGATCTCAACCGTAACACCGGTTTCTTCTTTATACATCTCAGCCAGCTTCTTCAGCTGAGAGTCGATCTCGATCTTGCCGTTAACCAGACGGATCGAATCACCGGAACCGCCGCCTGATGAACCAGAATCAGACTCGGAAGATGAACCGGAGTTCCCTGCGTCTCCGCCTGATGAACCGTTATCTCCGCCGCTTCCGCAAGCTGCTAAACTCATTACCATAGTTGCTGCCAACAATGTTGCAATTACTTTCCTCTTCATTATTTTCCTCCTTTTTTGTGCGGTGCCACACAATATTTTTCGACCTTTTGCGCATAAGGTTTTCTATGTAATTCATGTTAACACTTTTTTCACAAATGTCAATACCTTTTGCACATAAGTTTCAAAAAAACATAAAAAAAATCACCTTTTTATGCATATTTAGCATCACTTTTTTACATTCTCGCTAACTTGTGCATGAAAATAACACTTTTTCCCTCTGATTTCCGCGCAAAACATACAACATTTTACAACCCGTCCCATTTTTCAACGTATTTTTCAAAAAAAGAACCGGCGCTGCCTGCTGCCGGCAGGTATCCGGTTCTTTTTCTCATACGCCCTCGTCCGCGTCTCTTCTGTTTTCCTTCTCGCCGTCTTCCGGCCCGCACTGCCCGCGCCGCTTCGGACATCTGCGGCTCTACACCACACGGCTCTCACTTTCTTCCTCATCCGGCATTTCGTCCCCGGACTCCGCTGCCTGGCCGACTGCCCTCACGCTGTCGCGGATCACCAGCTCTGTCGGGAGCTTCACGTCCCACTCCGTGAGTTCCGTCCCTTCGATCATCTTCAGCAGATATTCCACGGCAAGCCGCCCCTTTTTCGTCACGTCCTGACCGACGGTCGTCAGCGCCGGACGCACCACCCTGGACATCAGGTTATTGTCAAACCCGGTGATGGACAGATCCTCCGGGATCCGGACCCCCCGGTCCATAAAATAATTCATCAGCAGCACCGCATAATAGTCCGAGCAGCACATAAACGCCGTATAATTCTTGCACCGATAGTAAAGCTCCCTCAGGCTGGATTCCCGCTCCACCGTCCCCGGATGGAAGATCAGCAGATTCTCCTCCTCCATCTCCAGACCGCTGTCCGCCAGCGCCCTCTGATATCCCAGATAACGGGTATAATCCACACCTTCCATATTATCCGCCAGAAACGCGATCTTCCTGTGTCCCATCTCCAGCAGATACCGGGTGATCGCATAAGCGCCCTCTTCATCCTCCAGCCCAACATTCACATAATTCATGATCTCCCTGGGAGCATAGCTGTCGATCAGAACCGTAGGGTTCTTGTACCGGCTCTTAATCCGGATAAAATCATCGTGGAGCATACCCACCAGGATCAGCCCGTCCACATTCCATGTCAGCACATTCCGGATGATCTCACTGATATCGTTGGACGTATAGGTCATCATAAAATATCCCCTCGCCCGGATCTCCGCTTCCAGCGCCCCGATCAGCTCTCCGAAAAACGGATCCGTAAACAGGTTGATGTACTTATCCTTCCTGCACTTAAACGCCACACCGATGATCTTGGAGCTGTTCTGTGTCAGACTCCTGGCGCTGATATTCGGCACATATTCATATTCCTCCAGGATCTTTTCCACCCGTTCCACCGTCTTCTGTGAAACCTCGCTCGTCTTCCCATGAATCACATTCGATACCGTTGTAGTACTGATTCCCAGCATCTCTGCCATGTCTTTAATTGTTATCATATCCTGTCCCCCAATAAAACTCGCCTGGAGCTGCCCCGCGCAGAATGAACATTTTCTAACTGTACGGTACAGTTAGAACATTTTTCGGAAGCGCTCCTTTCCCGCAACCTTATTTCATAAGATTATACCATCAACCCCCACCAAAACTCAATATCATTTCTTCACTTAAAATCATTTATTTTTTTGTACATATTTTTCATGCATTTTTCTAAGATGAAACCCGATTCCAAATTTTGTTACTATTCACAGTAACAAATTTTTACACACATTTTCATTTTTTTCTTGACAAACCGTCTCCGGGTTGATATACTAGTCAAGTACTTGCGGCGGCAAGCTGCAGCACAGGGGATTGGTCAAATGGTATGATAGGGGTCTCCAAAACCTTTGGTGGGAGTTCGATTCTCTCATCCCCTGCTCACAGGAAAATGGCTGTAAACCTTGATTTTACGGGGTTTACAGTCATTTTTGTTTTTTCAGTTCAGTGTATTTCAGAGTGATTGAAAGTGATTCAGAGTGATAAAAATGGGGTAAATTTGGGGTAAAGCGGGGTAAGTTTGGGGTAAGACAGAAGTGTATTTTGAACACAGTGCAGAATCTTATATGAAAAAAGTACAGTTATTTATTTGAAATGGCAGTCAGACAAACGAGCATGACTGCCTTTCATATGATAAAAAATTTTCGTGATCGCCATTAATCCTGATCCTATTCATCTACAGTAAAAAAGATGAGATAGATCCTATGCTTTGAAGAGAATACCTTTTGCAAGATTTCGAAATGTATTCTAAAAATTTAAAAATGCAAAATGCCGTTGCAATGTAACATCTGTAATCAATATATAATTTCTCATTTTTTACGAATCGTCTGTTCCGGAATTAATTCTACTGCTCCTGTGCTTCGGCAAACCTGTTCAGCAGAACGGTACGGAGCATTGCGGCAGCTCCTTTTATTCTGCTTTGATTGGTAAATACATATGCCCACCCATGAAATTCACCCTTTTGTTCTACATCTATGTGTTCTTCTATCAGTGTGACCTTGTTTTAAAAAGAATATCTAACATTGACTTTGTTCCTGATTTACTGGTGAAAGATTTCTTATGTATTTTATATTTTTTTAGAAGTGGACACTGCACATCCATATTCGTTTTTTTCTTTTTCTTCATAGATTCCTCACTATCTTTTTCTCTAAATCTTCCTCTTTCCATTCAACAAAGGATTGTCAGAAAATAACTGTATACCTACAATAGGTTGCTGTAATCTTTGTATGAAGCATCAATTCCTATGGTGCTCCATGGTGTTCGTTTCGAACACAAATCACGTCGTGTTATTTATAGAAGGAACTGCCATAAAATCAATTTTATATTCTGACTTTTTGAATCCTTTTACAGCAGTTCCTGAATGGTTTCCGTTTTCATCCAAAGATCTCTGTGAGCGTTCATATAAGTTTCTATTCCAATGGTATTTCCATTGTGTTCATTTCGAACCACTTACTTTACGCGGCATCTTTTGTTTTTTTCAGCCCGTTCATCGCCCTTGTATAAATATCTGCCGTCATCTGCTCCACACCTGTCAGGTGGTATCTGGATAATACCGCCTCCATAGAAATCCCTGGATCAGATCGCTTTTTGATTTGTGTTCGAAAATAACACCTTTTCAAGGCATAAAAAAACCAGGACATCTCTGCCCCGGTTCTACTTGTATACAATAAATAAACACTTCTATGATTTAGTTTTGCTTAATAAATTTATCCGCTTCATCTTTTGTAAGCTGGTACTTTTCTATCAGCTTGCCTATGATATCTTCATCAGGAATGGCAAATGCCCTGAGACTGTCAACCAATACTTTCATTCCCTCGGTTCTTTCTTCTTCTCTTCCCTTATCTCTTCCCTCTTCTAATAATAACTGTGCAACCTGTGTCATACGAATTACCTCCTTAATCTGATCGGCCGTTCTTGCATCAATAATCTTATCCGCAAAGACCAGAATCCCTGACAGTACAAACATCTGGTTCTTTTTGTCCGTGATCTTCTTAGCCAGATACACAGCGTCTTTGACTGCCTCTCTTTTTGCTTCTTTTCCTTTATAAGTAAGCGGCAATATGATAAACTGCATCAGTTCATCATCTGACAGCGGTACGCCATCTTCCAGTTTTTTCTCTAATACATCCCTTATGCTTTTGGAATCTACCTTCCTTAAATATGCCTGTTCCAGTCTCAAAGTCAGGCAGCCTGCATGAAATTCATCCTCCGCCTGCTCTATATCTGCCGTATAAATCACAATCATGCGGATATGCTTTGCTTCCTGCTTATACCGTTCCAGAATACGTACAATATAGTTCAGGTATTTCAAATAGTTTTCCCATTTTAGAGAACTTTCATAATCAATGATTGCTATAGAGCCGTCCTCTAAAAGGAACAGGTTGTCAATCCGCATCTCATTGACCTGAATCTCAGGAAGGTTTGTCGGTAAAACCTGTTTGATTTTAGGGACGTCAATTCCATAGACCTTCAAGGATTTGTCCTTAAAGTTCTCCGCCATGACCTTGGACAGGACATCCTTATTGTGATATGTAATATCGCTCTTGCTCTTTCCCTTTTTATCCATATATTTCTCCTAAATAGACCTGTATCTTGGATACAGTTATATTGTATCAGAAAACGTTCCTGATAGATACATTTTCATTGAAATTTTACTAACTTTTTTATTTGCTGTCAAATATTTTTCCGCTTCTGAAAACCTTATAAAGGATAATAGCTGCAAACTTCTTTTGTGGGCAGAATTTTTCTCTGCCCACCACCATAATTTTTTCAAATCATTTTTTTCTCAATGTGGATGTGCAAATTCACCTTAATCATACTATTTTACAGTTCCACTATTAGCTGATAGTATGCTGCCCTCCTTTAAAATAAATTAGTGCCAGGAACATATCTTCCCGACACCTGTATCAGCTTCTTATATATAATATACAATTCAATTTTCCAGCTTTTTCAAAGATAGTACAGCGTCGCATGAATCTTCTGTGTAATAAGCATCCGATGTCTGCAACAGTACGAGCATGAAACTGGAAACGATGCTGCTTGCATCGTTGACGGGCATTTTGAACAGCGTGTATTGCATATCCATACAAATGTTACCTATGCCAAGGACAGGGAGAGTGGAGGTATACAACATCTTATCGGTGATGTAAAAACAAAGAAATCCAACCGTGATATCCCTTTAAATGACAGAGCGATTCTGGCAATACAGCGGTTACTAAATACCACCTGTAATCACACAACCGGGTATCTGCTTTGTACTGCCAGTGGAAAAATAGTAACACACTTACAGAGGTGCTATACTGCTATATTGAAAAAAGCAGGAATAAAGCATATGGCCCTTCATTCTACCAGACATACATTTGCAACAGTAGTTTTGAAAGATGCAGAAGACAAAGCCAGATAAAAGAAGTATCTGAATTGCTTGGGCATTCACAGGTCAGTACGACTTATGAATACTATATCAAGGCTTCAGATGATGATAAAAGAAACCTTGTGAATCAGTTAAATACGTTAGTGGGGTAAGCATGGGGTAAGTTCCTTGATGTGTCCCTCACATCCCTCTGATTATAAGGGTTTGCGCACATTTGAACAGGGGTCTCCAAAACCTTTGGTGGGAGTTCGATTCTCTCATCCCCTGCTTTTACTCAGACATGAAGATGCTCGGAAGCCTTGTTTTTTAAGGGTTTTCGGGTATTTTTATTTTCTCAGGTTTTTGCCGTTCCAAAAACTTAATCAAAATCTTAATCATACAGATATAAATCGAGTGCTGTTGATTCTTTTTCCAACTTTCATAAATAAATTGGTTTGAGGTTTTTCCAAAATTCAGAAAACATGGACATGGAAAAAGCATTATCGACTTTCTTTTGTCACAATATGAACCATCCATAACTTCTTGTATTTTTTCGTGTCGGTGATCTCTGTATCAAGATCATTTTCAGTCATATATGAAGTGATCACATGCTCAACCGCTTTCAGTTCATTTTCAAGCTCTTCTTTCATAACCTTCAAATTTCTTAACTCCTGAACCTTATTT
Source organism: Lachnospiraceae bacterium (assembly GCA_910573785.1). Lineage (GTDB taxonomy): Bacteria > Bacillota > Clostridia > Lachnospirales > Lachnospiraceae > Schaedlerella. Next base: position 36,322 of record CAJSZT010000006.1, read on the forward strand.
TCTAACTCTTTTTTCGTAATACACATATCCTTGTACCTTCCTTTTCTTATATTTAATTTGGTGAGTAGCAACCCCTAAAGAATCTTCTGGACTATTCCTCTCTTGTCTCGATATCGTCACCAATATATTGTTTTAGGTTTGTGGATGCTTTCGGCTTGCCCGGTTGCTTAATTGAAGAATCAAAAAGAGTGTAAAGCCCTTGATGATTCAATAAAGACTTTACACTCTATATAATACTAATTATTTAGTTTCTATTTTGGGTTCCGCCGTTTCAACATATTTTATAATTTCTATGATTTTTTCGGCAGTCATCCCTTCGGCTTCCAATTTCTGGATTAAGTTAACAACTTCTTTTCCAGTCACAGAATCGCCTCCCTTCTATATGGAAAATATCGTCCCATGAGATATCTCCATTATATCAAAAGGATTTTTTGGTGTAAAGCCTTTATTCACTGATTCTTACGCTCATTCCACCTCCACCGCGCTCCCAACTCCGTCCCGGCTTCTCAGCTTCGTCACCACAATCTTCCGCTCAATTCGCTCCTTGAGCTCCGCTACATGGGAAATGATCCCTACCATGCGGTTCCCTTCCGTCAGCCCGGCCAGCGCCTTTACCGCCTGGTTCAAGGCCTCCTCATCCAGAGAGCCGAAGCCTTCATCCACAAACATGGCATCCAGCCTGATTCCGCCCGCGCAGGACTGGATCTCATCCGACAATCCCAGCGCCAGAGACAGAGACGCCTGAAAGGACTCCCCGCCGGACAGTGTCTTGACGCTCCGCTCCGTGCCGTTATAATGATCAATCACATTGAGCTCCAGTCCGGCCTTCTCCCGCTTGCCGTCCCCGTCCTCCTGCCGCTTCAGTTCATACTGTCCGCTGCTCATCGTCATCAACCGCAGGTTCGCCCGGCGCAGGATCCGGTCAAAATACGTCATCTGGATAAAGGTTTCCAGCTCAATCTTCCGCTTCCCGGTCAGAGTCCCGTTGGCCGTATCCGACAGCGCCTTCACCCACACATATTCCTGCTCCACGGCAATCATCATCTGCTGTCGGTCACAAACCGCCTCGTAAATGTCCCGGTTCTTCTTTCCTGCCGCATACCGCTCCGCTCGTTTCCCAGACAACCGCGCCTTTTCCTCTGTCCATTGCCGCTTTCTCTCCAGTATTTCCTCTGCCTCCAACGGTTCCTCCGACTGCTGGGCTTCCAGCGCCTGGACCGCAGCCTGCAGCGCCGTCAGCTCTTCCCTGCGCCTCTGGAAATTCTGCTCCGCCTTTTCCCGTTCCTTCTGCAGGAAACGCAGCTTCTCCCGGATCTCCCCGGCCTTCTCTTCCGCTTCCTCCCTGGTCTGCTCTCCCAGGATTTCCTCCAGATCCTCCCTCTGTTCCTTCCAGAGCTTCCGCTCCGTGTCCATCCGTGTCAAAAGAAGCTCCGACCGACCTGCTTCTTCCTCCTCCCGGCGCATTTCCTCCTCCAGCTTTGGAATCTCTTTGTCCAAATGTTTTTTCCGTTTTATGTTTCTTCGGTTTTCCGCAATCCCGCTCTCCAGACCAGCCAGCTCCAGGTCCAGCAGCTGCCCCGCTCCGGTCACCGTCCGCAGCAGATCATGGTCTCCCATTTCCGCCGCATTTCCATAAGAATCTCCCCAGGGCATCCCCGGCGCAAGAAGAAGCGCTTCCATCTGCTTCCGGTTTTCCCCACGCCGGGACCGCAGGATTTCCAGACAGCTGCTCTGCCCCCGGATCGTCTCCCGGCATTTTTCCAGTTTCTTTTCCAGCTTCCGGACCGTTTCCAAAAGTCGGCCGCGCAGTTCCAGGTCCTTTTGCGCCTGCTGCTCCCGGAGCGAGATTTCTTCCAGCTGTTCCGCCAGCCAGCAAAGCGCAGATTCAAGCGCCGCTTTCCGCTTCCCGTCCGCTGCGGTTTTGAAAGCAGATGCATCCTCCGCCTCCAGAACCGCGGCTCTCACATCCTCACCCTTACTCTTCCGCCTTGCGTCCTGCTCCGTCCGTGTCTCCTCAATCCGGCCCAGCCTGTCATCCAGCTGCTTCCCCAGGGCCATACTCCGCCCCGCCAGCAGATCCACATCTGCCCGCAGCTCCTTCCCCTGCTCGCCAAGCCCCGCCAGACGCCCTTCCAGCGCTTCCGTCTCCTGCTTTCCGGCATCATACCGCTCTTTTTTCTCCTTCGCTCCTTCCTGCTGCTTCTGCAGCTCTTCCAAATGCATTTGCAGGGTCTGCCGCATCTCAGCCAATCGCCCGGCATTCACAGCCCCGGCATCCCGCGCATCCTGTTCGATCACAGAAATTCCCGGCGCCGCTTCTCCGTCTGCAAACATCTCCGCCTTTTCTGCCTCAGCCCTGCCGCTCTTCATTCCCTCTGACGCATCTTCGCGCCGCCGCGCCTCACCTCCGGGTGGCTGCGCCGTGCCTACATACAGCCGTTCCCCGTCACCAGACAGCCTCTCGCCTTCCCCGGATAATCGCGTCTCCTCTCCAGACAGCCGAAGCGCTCCCTCTCCGATCCTCAGCAGTTCCCCTTCCGTCTCATCCATCTGCTCCGAAAGATGCCGGATCTCTCCGCTGAGTTTCTCCACCTTCCGCTCCGCTTTCGACAGCACCTTCTTCTTCTCGTCCAGCTCCCTCTTCTCCGGCACCTCTCCGGCCAGTGCCGCCGGCTCCGGATGATGCAGCGCCCCGCACACCGGGCACTTCTCCCCCTCCTTCAAATGCTCCGCCAGCATGCCCGCCTGGGCATCAAAAAATCTCTGCTCCAGCTCATAATACGCATTCTGCAGCCGCTTCCATTCCTCCACAGCCGCTCCATAATTCTCCCGCTGCTTCTCCCGCTTCTTCTCATACCCCTTCCAGCGCTTTTCATGCTCCAGAAAATCCTCCAGCACCTGTTTCTGTCTTTCCGCCCGGTGCCGGTACTCCATCTCCTCGCTCTCCGCATTTTTCAAAGGCCGCAGCTCCTCCTGCAGCTTCCCCAGCATTTCCTTCCATGCCCGTTCCTGCTCCGTCAGCCCGGCCAGCGTCTCCTCCGCCTTCTCCTGCTGCCCCCGGACCTCATCCCATTCCCTGCGGCACGCTTCCAGCTCCGCCTTCTCCTTCTCCAGCCTTTCCCGGCTCCCGGTCAGTCCCACCAGCACTGCGTCCCGGTCCCGCAAGCTCTCCGCCTGCTGCCCGGCCTCCTCCAGTTCCCCGGCCAAACTCTTTTCCTGCGCCAGCGCCCTTTCCCTGGCCGCCTCACGCGTCTCCCGTTCCGCCTGGATCTCCAGATACTGCCCGCCCTGCCGCCGCAGTCCTTCCCGATGCTTTTCCATGCCTTCCTTCCGGTGCAGAAGCCGCTCCCGCTCCTCTCCTGCGGTTTCCAGCGTTTCCTGCTCCCTCTTCTTTTCCCCGATCTCCAGCTTCAGGGTTCCCACGCGCAGCACTGCCTTCTCCCGTTTTTCCCGCTCTTCGGCAATCCGGAATGCCTGCAGTTCCATTTGTTCCTGCAATTTTTCCATAGCATGGTATCTTTCCAGGTTTTCCTCGGCCTGCCGGATCAAGGCTGCCAGCTCCTCTTCCTCGGCCCCCGACTGCAGGGCCTTCTCCCGGATCTCCCCGGCCTGCTCCAAAGCCTGCCGCTTCTCCTTTAAGGCTTCCCGTTTTTCCTCCAGAAGTACCGCTGTCTGTCGAAAATGCTCCGCCTTCCCCAGAAGCTGATCCTCCTGCTGGATCTTCTCATCCAGACCAGACAACTGCTCATCCATCTGCTCCAATGCCGCCTCATCCTGCCCCAAAAGCTCCTGGAGAAGCTCCAGGCCTCTTCCTACCCTGCCTTCAAACTTCACCTTGCGCAGGCTTTCCAGCTCCAGACTGATCTCCGGACTGCCCTCACAGACCGCCCCCGACAGATACTGGCTGATGCTCCTGCGGATCTCGTCATATTCCTTCCACCGTTCCTTCGCCGCGTCCCGGAGCCGGTTCTGCACCTCCTGATACAGCCCGGTATGGAAGATCTGCCGGAAGATTTCCCCCCGTTCCTGGGTTCCCGCCAGCAAAAGCTTTTGAAAATCCCCCTGGGCGATCATGGCGATCTGGGTAAACTGCCGGTAATCCAGCCCGATCACCTCCTCCACCGCCCGGGTCACCTCCCGCGTCCGGGTCACCGGCTGCCTGCCGTCAAAAAAGGTCAGCTCCGCGTCCGCCTTCTGCATCGTATACCCAGTCCCCCGCCCCTTGGGCCGGAGATACTCCGGATTCCGCCTGATCCGGTACCGTTTTTCCCGATAGACAAATTCCAGTTCCACGAAGGTCGGCATCTCCTCCCCGGCATATTTGCTTCGGAACATCCCCGCCTCCCGCACATTTCCGCTGGCCTCCCCGTACAGCGCAAATGCGATCGCGTCAAATATCGTGGTCTTTCCCGCTCCCGTATCCCCCGTAATCAGAAAAAGCCCCCGATCCCCCAGCCTGGAAAAATCAATCTCCGTTTTCCCGGCATAAGGTCCGAAAGCACTGATCGTCAGCTTTTGTGGTCTCATAATCTTTCCTCTTTTCCGTATACATTAATAACAAATCGTGAAAAAACAGGATAGCACATTCTCTGCGCTATCCATATAGATACGTTATTCCTTAATCTCATCAATATCCGTGAGATTGACGCCTGCCACGTTCAGTATTGCCTTTAAAGAAAGATATTTCTTTTTTAACTCGGCATACGTTTTTACTGCATTTTCCTCTTTTGCAATTGCCATATATCTTTGTATCTCCTTAAAATCATCTATGGCTGTTTTTGCAATTTCCAAATTAGTTGATGGCATTTCCGCACCTCCCTTTTTTGAAATGTATACTGGTTTTCTATTGCTTTCATTATATCATAGGATATCCATTTTCACCAGAAAATTGATATCTTTCTGTGAGCAGCAGTTACAGGTCACACCTTGACCAGGCGTGCCCTGTAACTCAGGCCGTCATTTTAAATTGCCTTCGGCAATGGGCGGCCTGAATAGCAGCTTTTATGTGCATCCTCCCGACCAATCAGCGTGGTGATTGGTCGGGGTGTGACATGTAACTACAGTTGTTACAGGTCACACCTTGACCAGGCGTGCCCTGTAACTCAGGCCGTCATTTTAAATTGCCTGCGGCAATGGACGGCCTGAATCCCAGCTTTTATGTGCATCCTCCCAGCCAATCAGCGTGGTGATTGGCTGGGGAGTGAACTTGGCCGGACGTGACCTGTAACACATCATAATCCAAGAATGCCTCTCTCCTGCACCTTCCAGATCAGTTCCCTGACAAACGCCTCCTGCTTCTCGCTCATCGCCTGATTATTCTGCAGCTCATAAAACTCCCCGAACAATTCCAGCTCCGACTTTTGCTCCACCTCACAGGCCCCGCTCACGTCCCCGCTCTCCCGGGTCCGCCTGTTGTCATATTCCAGCCGCATCAGATTCGGATAAATGACCCGGAGCTTCTGCAGTCCGTCCGGCACATCCTCCTCATCCGTCAGCGTGATCTGCACATAATCCTCCGTATTCGTATCCTGATAAAAAGACCGGTCCGTCACCTCCATATAAGTCCCCCGGATCCGCCGCATATCCCGCAGAGGCTTCAACGGAATCCTCCGGATCTCCACGTTCCCCTTTTCTTTCAGTTCCGCCACCGTCACCGACTTTTCCTGCTCCGCCTCGGAAAAAGAATATTTCAAAGGAGTCCCGCAGTAGCGCACTGTCTCCCTGCCCACATGCTGGGGACTGTGGAGATGCCCCAGTGCCACATAGTCAAACCCGTCAAATACAGCCGCGTCCACGTTATCCAGTCCGCCCACCAGGATCTCCTCCGACTCGCACCGGGCCGCACCGGTCACAAACTGATGGGCCGCCAGGACATTTCTCACAGACGGATCGATCTCCATATGCTCCACCGCCGTCCGCACCGCGTCCTCATAGCTGTCGATCTCCTCCGACTCAAAGACATGCCGCACCGCCGCCGGCTCCACAAATGGCAGCAGATACACCCGCACCTCCCCGAAGGAATCCTCCAGCGAAATAGATTCCACCTTCCCGTCATACACCGGCGACAGATACACGCCCCTGCTGGAAAACAGCCGCGCTCCAAATGCCACCCGCTCCGCCGAGTCATGGTTCCCGCTGACCGCAAAGACCGGAACCCCCATCTCCGCCAGCCGGGTCAAAAATGCATCCAGCACCCGCACCGCCTCCGCCGGTGGCACCGGCTTGTCATACAGATCCCCCGCCAGGATCACCCCGTCGGCCCTTTCCCTCTCCACAAGCTCCAGGATCTGCGCCAATATATACTTCTGATCCTCCAGCATGGAAAACTCATTCACCCGCTTTCCGATGTGAAGGTCCGATAAATGTATGAATTTCATGAATTTTTCTCCGTTCTCTGCTCTGCGGCTCTAATTCAGCCTCTCCCGCAGCACTTCCACCTTACACTCATGCCGTTTCGTCCTGTCATCCTTATCATAGGCAATCCCCACCGCCAGGATCCGCCCCGTATACTCCGGCTTCTCTCCGATCTTCCCCTCAAACCGGAGCGCATACTGCCGCTCCTTGATCTGCCGGATCGCGTCATCCGCGGTATGATTCACCTTCAATTCCAGAATGATCGCGTCATCCTCCCGCCGGAACGGATAAAAGATATAGTCCACATATCCCACCCCCGCCTTATCCTCCCGCTCCATCCGATAATAATCAATTGCCTGCAGATAGGCCCACTTGATGATCGAGGCCAGCTCCGCCTCATTGCTGTAAACCTGCAGAGGGCTCTCCGTATTGTGTACAAACTGCAGGATCTCCGTCATCGTTTTCGTATCCCCGGCCTTCGTCGCCATCAGCATCCGGCCGGACTGCCTTGTCAGGCGGTAAACATTTCCCAGGGAGGGCTCCCTCTGGACCATATCCGCAAAACGCCCCATCAGTTCTTTATTGGGAATCGAAACATATCCATCCTCATAATTCAAAAATCCATAAACCACCATCGCCGAAAAAATCTCATCCTTTGTTTTCAGCTCCATGGATGTAGCCGCATATTCCTGTACCCTGGCCGGAACCGGAATGTCCGCGATCATCAGCCCCACATCCTCCTTCACCTCATCTGCATTTGCCCCGATATAGTAGAACAGCTCATCATACGGCCCCGAATTGGTCCAGTAATTCCCCAGATTATTATTGGACAGCGCAAGCACCACCGACCGTGGATTATACATACGCCGCCCCCCTTTGGTATGATACCCGTCATACCAGAGCCGCAGATCCTCCCTGGTGATATTCTGCTTCCCCGTTTCCTGCGCCTGGTACCGTTCGTAGAGCGCATCCACCTCTTCCCCGGTAAATCCAAAATATTCGTTATATTTTTCCTCATTCACCATGGTATACTCACAGAACATATTCAGTTCGGAACCGCTGAAGTACTTGGCAATCGGAAGGATTCCCGTCATGTACGCCATCTCCACATACGCCTTATCCTTCAAAAGGTTGCTTAAAAACTTCGTAAAATCGTCCTTCTCTTCCTCCGTCACAAACTTCTGATGATAAATATAGTCCCACTCATCCAGCACAAAAATAAACTTGTCCCCATTGCCGTATTCAAACACCTTTGTCAGCGCGTCCCATACAGAATCTTCTTTTTCAATCTCTATCTCAGGATAAGCCATCCTCAGATCACCAATCAGCCCCTTTTTTATTCTAGAAATATATTGCTCGTAAGATCTTCTGTTTTCCGGCAGTTCATTGAACATAATATGAATCACATTATGCTGGTTCAAATGCTTTTGAAACCACCCATAACCGGCTACCTTTAAATGAACAAATTCTTCACTGCTGTCTGCTCCCTTGCCAAAAAAAGCCCCGATCATATTCGCCGCCATCGTCTTTCCAAAACGCCGCGGCCTGGTCACACAGAGGTATTTCATCTTCTTTCCCCGAAATGCGCCTGTCTCCTCAACCGCATTCCCCTTCTGTTCCAGAATCCGCACAATTTCATCCAGCATCTCCGTCTTATCGATATAGTATGTCATCGCGCAGTCCTCCTGGAACAGAGAATACGCCCTTTTTCCGTTCAAATAGATTCCCATACAGCCGGCACACTCCTTCCCCGGTACAGCATTACACGAGTAACCCGGTAAATCCACATTTTCTACCCTGTCAATCTATAGTTTAACACACTTACCTCCGGCTTACTATGAAAACTTTTCCGTATATTTTCAAAGCATGAGTATATCCTATTACCGCAAAAAGCATCCGATTTTAAAAACTTTTTGTATTTATACTATAAAAATTTTATTTTTTTATCAAGAAAAACTGGGGCTGTTGCACCAGAGATCAAAAAATCTCGGATGTAACAGCCCCTTTTTCTAAAAAGAGTAGTTTTTTATTGAAATTAGAGAGGTATTCCCCGTTGTTTTTTAGATGAATGCACTTTCCCAAGCCTTGCCACGAGACAGAACCTGAATCTTTTGACTGGTCTATTTTTATGCGCTTTTCTTTATAGGAAACAGGTGATTCCCGGTTCTGTCTCCCTGAATCTTATGGTGCAGCTTATTGATGTTATGCGCAAATGCCAAAAGTATCGCTTCTGCTTTCACATTCTGGCTCCCACGGTATAAAAATCTCCGGAATCCACTGTTCTGTTTTAGTTCCCCGAAGGATCCTTCCACCTGGATACTTCGATTCATCCGGAGTTCAATCCCTTCTTCGCTTTCAATCCGTTCCAGATCTGCTTCCCGATATTCGAGCAACTTTTTTGATACATACAGGTTCTTATTCCTGTCCTGGTCTTTTCTTTTTGTATTCGGGCTTTATGTAAGATTTTCCCATTGTGGCACGTGTAGGTATCCGCTGCTTCGTCATACTCCATGTTTTCTGCCCGGCCGATGTCTTTTTTGTATTTCCTTGTTTTTGAGATCTCGTAATTTGCCGGTTTGATGTATGCCAACTTCCCGCCGCCGTCCAGATACCCATATTTTTCTTCGCTTTCATATCCGGAATCCGTGACTACTTTTTGATAGGAAAAGCCAAGATTCCCTTCCATAGATTTCAAAAATGGAATCAATGTTGTGGTATCCGCGGGCTGCGGTCCCAGTGTCAGCCATACAATATATTCACTGTCTACGCCGTGCTGGAGATTATATCCGGCCTTGAGCTGTCCGTTTCCCATAGCGTCTTCTTTCATCCTCATAAAAGTCGCGTCGTGGTCCGTTTTGGAATAACTGTTGCGTGTTCCGCAGATATGCAGCTTTTTCGTATATTCTTTTAGTTTTTTCAAATATCCTTCCAAAGTCTCAATGCTTTTTTGCAGGATATGTTTTCGTTTCCCAGTACCATGGACGAATTCAATTCCTTCTGATTCTTTCAATGCATACAGTTTCTTCCGCAGCTTTTTTACACGCTTCATTTTCACCTGGTTCTGATACACCACCTTGATCCCATAAGTCTCCTCACAGAGTTCTACAAAGGCAGCCAGTTTCTCCAATAATTTTCCCAGGTTCTTACTGACCGCTTTCTTCCATACAAAAGTATATTTGTTGGCGCATGCTTCGATCTTTGTACCGTCTATGAAAATGGTTTCTCCGGACAATTCTCCCAGTTGATACAGGAACTGGGACACTTCTGCCATGATCGGCTCTGCGCAGGGACCGAAATGCAGGGTACGAAACCTGGCAATGGTGGAATAATGGGGCGCTTTTGCCCCTTCCAGAAGCCACATGAAATTAATATCCCGGAGACAGGCCGCGGCAATCTCCCGACTGGAATAGAGATGATTCATGTAGCCATAAACCAAGATCTTGAGCAGTTGACGCAGTGTCGGTTCGTTTGCGTGCCCCTCCCGGCAGTAAGTCCGATATAAATCTCCTAAACATCAAAAATAGGGCTGAAGCACTATATTAGTGCAACAGCCCCGGCCGAACCTTTCCGGAACGGATCCGATAAGTCCGTGTCCTCTGCTCCTGTGTAGGACCTGTCTGTAGAGAAATCCAAACCAGAGTGTTCCGGCGAAGCATAGCCCTTGCTGCGTCCGATTATCGTTTCTTCACCCAGCGCCAGCGTAATATTGAAATCGATCAGACAGATATCTCCCAACGGAGTCAGTATCAAATTCGCCGGTTTGATATCACTGTGAGTATAGCCATGGGGCAGGTCTCCGTGAATCGGACTGTGCAGATAAGAAAGAGCCTCCAGAAGCTGCCTCCCCCATCGGATCACCTGCACCTGTGAAAACGTCTCCCCCCTCTTCAACAGCTTATCAAAGCTCTCCCCTTCAATATAATCCATAACTGTATAAACCGTCTCATTTTCCACAAAGAAGTCATACACCTGCGGAATATACGTATGGCTGAGATGCTTTAATACATCTACTTCGATACGCAAAAGCTCCGGGCATGTGGATATCTGTCTTTTATCCGCTTTTAGAGCTACTTTTTTATCCAGACGCTGATGATACGCCAGAAAAACGTTGCCCCCGCCACCGGAGCCAATCTTCCTGATAATTTGATATGTACCAGCTATAATCTCCGACATATATTACTCTCCGACTTTTTCTGATTTTATCTGCATATTTTTGTCATCCCGTACATAAGCTCTATATAGACTCAGGAACCTCTTCCTTCGCTTTCATTGCCGCTTCGCCTTTCTATAATTCCATAATCAATATGTATTATCGTTTTTATTATATGTTTTACGTAGTAAATTGCAATAGTAATTCACTTATAATTAGCAAATATACCTGCAATGTCAGGTTGGTGCGGGTTACAATAATCATGTTGGTGGCGCATATGTCACAGATTGTTTACATGAGTCTGTGGCAAGTAACACAGTTTTTCAATCATAAAAACACTTGCAGTTAAAAAAATTGAAGAGCGTAAACTGTGTTCAATATCGTCTGGAACGCAACTGGTCAGAGTATCAGCTGGCTGAAAAATCAGGACTTACGCAGTCTACGATTTCTTCCTGGTACCGAAAGAATATGCTTCCGACGATTCCTTCTCTCAGTAAAATCTGCGATGCCTTTGGAATCACTTTATCTCAATTTTTTCTGGAGGACAATGACAATGCTACTTTGATCAATGAACAGCAGTGTCAGTTACTTCACTATGCTTCAAAACTGGATTCCCAGCAGTATGAAGCGCTGATTACATTTCTAAAGCTTCTTTGATTCCGGCAACTATGCAGATTCACGATCTAACCTGACACATACTATAACGGCATCCGACTCATTTTATACTTGCCTGCGGCAAGAAGCCGGATGCCTGACACACTTCCTCTTTTCACTCTTTACTTGTTTTAACCGTCTTCCCATATTCCTCATCTAACTGTATATTCAAACGAATTTTTCTAATATACGGTAAAACGCAATATACAATTCCTAATAACAGTGAACATGCTGAAACCAGCATTCCACCATAATACAGCGCTTCGTCTGTCAGCCAATCCATATGCGAATCCTTTCTCATATTTGAAAATCATGACTCATATGTTCGTATTATCGTTATTACTATACGATAATACAATTGATTTGCAATAAAATATTGATATCGGTGTAAAATAAAGAAGAAGTCGTGTAAAAGCAAGTAACATTTTCTGTTTTTCTGGCATAAATTCAAATCAGTTATTCACTCCATACTCTCTGATGGTATCTCTTGCATAGTGCTCTGGAGGAGCACAAGAAAAAAATCTGATTGAACAGTTGAAAATATTTTCCTTGTTCAATCAGACCGTTATGTCAACTGCTTGTCACAGTTCCTCTTCCGATTTCAATACCGCTTTCCAGATCTCTATCTTTTTTATTTGTTGTGCCAACAATAATTTCTGCATCAGCACCGGACTCTTCAAGACATACTCTATTACCAACACCATTTTTTTATATTCTTGTTCCGGATATATACAACCATTCACAAGTAATTCCTTATGATGTACAGTATTTTCAAACCCCATGATCAGCAGGTTATTCTGATGTGCCGCATTTACCGCATCATATATTTCATACCTATGATTAATATCCAGATAAAAATCACATCTGTCCCATAAAGTATCCAGCATTTCCCGGCTCACACATGGATAAAGGTTTACACTTTCCAGTTCTCCTAATTTGTTAAGCTTATCTGACATTAATGTATGCGCCGCAATGTGGAACGTCATGCTGGGCAATTCATAGACAAGCTCCTTTATTTTTTCAATCTGATCTGATGCCGTCAAAATCAGAGCTTCTGCCTTTGTTTCGTTTTGAGGATAATACTCAGGTATCGCATAAAATCGTAACCCATTTTTCCCACCCAAATCTATATACTTATTTAGCAACTGCTCATTCGGAAAACACGCAAAGTCCCAGTTCTGCTTTTCTTCCGGCTTTATTCGCAAAGCATCTAGCATTTTTTCATCCTGCACAAATATCATTTTCTTTTCATTCCGGCTCACTTCTGCCACATTATACTCGATAAATTCTGTACGAGAATTAAAAAATCCTTTCACGTTTCCCTTTTCCACCAAAGTAACCACATCATTTCCTGGTTGTTCCACAATCACTTCCTGATTGTTATCCGAATAAAATACTTTTGATTCCACATTTCCATCTTCATCACGGAATTCGCTCGCATACTTCAAGCCATACTTATTATAAAGGTCAATCCGGTATATCCAACCATTGTCGGTATGCCATTCTATCCGCTGAATGCTTCTCTTTTCCAGTGGAGCCATATATTCGGCATCTTCGCTATCTGCCGCCGGATTACCTGCGCTTACAGCAGCATTTAAAGCTTCCCGCAAACCTGATCGCCCACACCTTTGTGCACAAAAATAAACTGTTGCCCTCTCACACCCCATGTAATAAATTCCCGCAGTTGCGCCATTTGGACGAATCTCCCAGTATTCAGGTATTACTAAGGAATCATAAAACAATTCCTTTTCCGCATGTTCATTACAATTTTGATTTGAAATATAATATTCATAAGGCGAAGATACTCCTTTGGGTAAAAATGCATTGTCCTCAAATACAACAACACCTATCTCCTCACCCAGACAGTGTATTGTCACTCGTAGTTTCTCTATATCCTCTGTATACTTATTAGAAAAAATGATCATTTCCTATCTCCTCGAAATCCCCCACATTTCATGTCAAACCTTATAAATGTTAAAATTGTTCATCTACCCATTCCCATAACTTTCCATATTCTTCATATTTTGTTTTCTTCTTACAACGCAGCAAATCATTTTTTGCCACCTTTTTCAGCAATTTGCATCTTTTAGGATTCCCTTCTTCCAAATAAAATAAAATTGCCTGCTTAAGCATCTTAAAAGTTTCCTTTTTTGTATAACGCATCAGTTCACCTGACAATGTATTATCACCGATACTTCTATCCCAATCATAAGAAAAATCATTCAAATAACAAATTTTATCAGCATAAGACAACACATACGGTGTCCATGCCAAATCTTCATACGGAAATATAGGAAACATATGTGTCTTTACAAGGGAAGCATTATATAATTTATTCCATACAACAAGACCAAGGTCATTTCTCATATACGCTACGAAAAACTCGTCTGTTGTCATTGCAACATCTTCTTTCAATGCGTACTGTAAATACTTAATATACCCAGCATTAGTTACAGTATATGCAGATGTAACTGCAATTTCGCACTTATTCCTAATAATAGAATAATATAGTCTTATTATCATATCAGGATGAGTCATATCGTCACTATCCATAAATCCTATAAAATCACCTTGGGCAGTCTCTATCCCTCTATTCCTTGCAGCAGAAACACCGCTATTCTCCTGATGTATTGCTGATACATTTGAATATTTTTCAGCATACCACTCAATAATATTAGAGGTAAAATCTGTACTCCCATCATCCACAATGATAATTTCCAAGTTTAAAAAACTCTGTGCAAGAGCATTATCAATTGCTCTCGCAATACCTTCTTCCGCATTATAAGCCGGTATCACCAAACTTACTACCGGTTTATCAAATCGTCTCATACATAAACGTATTATTTTTGACTCCGCTATTATCACCTTACCTTTCACTGTATCGGAAAAAGCTTTCAAAACAAAACCAGTTTCTTTCTGGTAGCCTTTAATCAAAAAATAATGCTGATATATATTTCTTGTTTCACACAGTTTTGTTCCATACTCGTCATATATCAAAAAGCCATCCGTTTTTCCATTAAAAGTCCACGACAAAGCAAGATTTTCATTATAAGATTCATACAATACTGCAGTCAAAAATTCCCCCTCTATTGGAATTACCCTGATGTCAGGAATGCTACAATAATACTTTTTTAATTCTTTTGTCAGCATTTCCTTCTGCCCTTTTGTTGACACGATCATAAAGTCAAGCGCCTCAGAATACTGAAACCAATAATAATAGTCTTTATCCTCCGCAAAATCATATTTAGCTGGAGCCATAGCCACAATACTAGCTCTCTTCCCAAATTCAAATATAGCTTGTATAAATTTATTCGGTACAGAATAATCCAAAAGGACAGTATCCTGCTCCAATAAATCCAGTCTTTTTATAAATTCCGTAACAAATTGTAATCTCTTATAGACTTTGCCATCTGGAAATAAAAACGTCTCTTCTTCGCCTTCAAAAACCTGATCATACGCCACAGAAGCATCACTATTATAAAACGTACGTCTTACAAGCTTCGCATAACAGCCATTTTTTGAAATGGCTGTTATATACGAATTACTATAAATGATCCGGTCTGTATAAACCTCCATACGAATAAGCTTTGTATAACTAAAATAGCATATGCCCCAAACATACTCCTTATCCTTTTCATCCAGCAGAATCGTAGCAATCACATAACCATCCTTAACCAATCGAATCTCTGATTCAAGATGAATAATCCCTGTATAATGCAAACTATTTTTCAATTCATCTAATTTTTTTTCTGTTTTTATTGACAACTTCAATGTATGGTTATCTGTAAGACATTGGTACATGCTCACTAATTGTCCGACATCTATCCCAGCTTTCGTATATCTATTAATCCACTTTTGCTCCGGTATCTCTGGGAATATATATTTGATTGAAGCAGATGTTTCTCCTAACATCTGCTCCTTGTATATTCGCATATAATTTATACTATCTGTGGTGTGTCCAATGGCCTGGCTAAATACATATACTGACACTTTTACTTCCTCTCTTTTTATATTCTTCCCAATTTCTGATAACTTTTCACCGTCTCCGCCAATGCCGCCTTCTTTTGCTTTTGCAGCATCTTTTTCAGCACTTTAGCATCTACTATCGCCGCTTCCACATCCAGGCACATTCGCTCCCAATCATCTGCCGGATATATATGTTCTTCTGCAAGATAGTCTTCGTTATGCGTCGTTTCCTTGAAAGCAAGGATTAAATGATCATGTAAAAAAGCCTTGTGAACTGCCGAAATCATTTCTGACTCATGATTGATATCAAAATAGTAATCACATTGTTTAAACAGCTCATCCAAAACTGCCATCTTAACTCCTGGATAAAGGCTCACATTGTCGTACATCCCCATTTTTGTAAGCTTGGAGGACATCTCTGTGAGTGCCGCAATATAGAAATGTATCTGCGGTAATTTTTGGATTATATCCTCGCAATGCTCAATATGATCCGAATTCGTACAGATCAAAGCATTCGGCTGATGTGTATTTTCTTTTATAAACGGATAAATATATCCCAACTTATAAACCATACTCTTCTTTGCGCCAAGTTCAATCAACTTGTCATAGGATTTCTTCTTCTGCACGATAACCGTAGCAGTACGGCCGGCCTCCCCCTTAAAGATAGATTGCATATTTCCTGGAATGTCCTCCCGTTTCGGTTCCTGCCAAAATAGAACATCCCTTTTTTCCTGAGACTTAAGCCGATTCGACACAAAAAATGGCGTAGACAAAGAATTAAAGAAAATCCGGCTCTGTTTAAATCCCGCACGCACAAAGAAATGCAGTACAAACTCTGTCTTATTGTGAAAGATCCTTACCTCATTCTCCTCATTTAAAATAATATCACCGGTCACATAATTTTCCACGATTACTTCCTGACCACCCGCTGAAAAATATGACTTATTCACCTTCTGCCCTTTTGCATTAAAAACCGTTCGCCCATAAATCGCCCCATAACGGTTGTAATGGTCGCTGGAACGAACAAAGCCACGCTCATCATACCAGTCCACCACTCTCACTATACGCTTATGCTTTGGCTCTGCATAAAAGATTCGGCCTCTTTCTTTATCCAGATCCTGTACCTTACCGCTTGCATTCGTCCCGCTGATTTCCCAATAATCCGGCACTCTGATCTCATTAAAATACTTTGGTCTCGCCGCTTCTCCCAGCACTGCTTTGAAATCACCAAGAAAAAAGCTGTACACTGACATCACATCATCCGGCAAAAAACCGTCATCCTCAATCACAACGGTCGGGCAAGTGAACCCTGCCGCTTTTAATGACATATGTAAGTTCTGTCCGTCTTGATTGTAATGATCCAAAAGTAGTACGGCATCGTCTAGTTTCATTTCTGTATCAGAATCTATATTCTCTTTTGTCTTTTTACTTTTCTCCATCTTCATTTACTCCTTCGAAAAAATACGCCTCATTGCGTCAGATTACAACTCTCAGATATACAACAATAATATTTCTCACTCATAAAGCAATTTGAACACGGCATCTGTCAACGCCTTTTTAGTGAAGTATCCCTCACGTAACAGATAGGCAAATCTTTCCACACTTTCCACCATTCCGTTATACTCTTCCTCATTCATATGTTCAATTCGCTCCGCTGCTTCATCTAACGAATTTACGACAAGCCCAAGATTTTTTTTGATGATCTTTTTTTCTTCTGCTATCCCACAAGGTACAATAACCGGAATTCCCGAAGCCAAATACGTACTAAGCTTATAAGAAGCATTTTTTTTAATATATTCACGCCAAATAGGATCCTCTGACCACAGCAACCCAAAGCCGCCGCTGTTTCTGAGAGCATCCGCCAGTAAATTGTCATTATTAAACCATCCCAGGAAACGTATATTCTTGTCTTTTGCCCACTCACCGTCGTTCGTAGTAACCGCTAATTGAATATTATTATGTCTCCATTCCCTGATAAATGCACATTTGTCCCCATTGGGATTTCCTGCAAAATTAATCACCTTCTCAAATCGAGGTTTCTTTGTAGTGTCAACCGATAAAGCACCATCAAACATTCTCTGAACGACCACTTTTTTTACAGTCAATCCATGAGAGCGTAAAAAATCAATCATACCCTGAGATGAGACAATGAGCACATCTGCCCGATTATAGAACTCTATATATCGGCTCAATGGCACAACCCAATTGGGATACATAAGCGGTATAACATCATGGATAAGCACTATTTTTTTTGCTCCAACACGTACATTCAGCCTATCCATCAATTTTTCTTCAAACAACATATTATTCCATGTAGGAGTCTGCAAAACCACCACGTCACCACTCCCCACAGATGATATGATTCCCTCTATCCGTGTCCGTAACATTTCCTCTGAATCAGATTCTACTGCATAACAATATATTCCCAGCTCTCCATATTGCAAATCTCTCTTTACGATATCGGTCACATCATTTTGCGCTTTTGTCGTCGTTCCGCCAACTCCGTAAAGATTCGTAATATGAACTTTCATAAGCAACACCCTTTCCTACTTCTCAATTTTACTTCAACACATTTTTCCATCCCATCTTCACTTCTTTTGTAAGATACATTTCCGCCTTTTTATAAGAATGCTGATGAAACTTTTCCATATCCGCTTCTGTAAACATCCGAACGATGCAATCAGTCAATTTCTGAACTCGTTCCTTCCTCTCCATCTGATCATGTACAGCGATCAAATAGCCATTTTTCCCATCATCAATAAAGTTCTGGTTTCCATAACGCACATCAAATCCTATAATCGGCAGTCCGGAGCCAACCGCTTCCATCAGGGAAAGTCCAAAGCCCTCACTGGTCGAACCCGACAAATATGCTTCGTACTCCTTATATCTCTCTTCCAAATTCTGCTGCCCGCAAAGCCGCACATAGTCCCCGCACTGCAGCCTTTTGATCAGTTCTCTCAACTCTCCCTCTTCTTTCCCTTTCCCATAAATATCCAGTGAAACATTCGGAACATATTTTCTGGCTGCCGCTACCGCTTCGACCAGCCAGTCTACATGCTTTTCATCAGCCAGTCTCGAAGCCGTGATCATCGCATGTTTTTTTCTGATCTTGGGTTTCTTCAACTCCTCCAGGCTTCCTACCGGAATTGTAACAATCTTAGGGCTGATTCCCATATACTGTTTAAACTGTTTTTTCAAAAGTGTATTTTGCGCATCCGTGGAAGTAATATAAAATCCCACATGCTTATGCTGTGAAAATGCATACTCATAAAAATTGTTCCAAAGGATATGCTCCTTATCTGTACTTCCCTCACTAAAATGGTCTGCATGGATTACGATACCGATCCGGGCCGGAGAAGCATTCTGCATAATCGCCTGACCAATCCCCTTACTCCTGTCTATTATGACGACATCCCGTCTCGTCAGTTTGAGTTTGGAAACCATATACCCCACCAGCTCCACCTTTGAGCAGATCAATCGATCTGGAAACTGATACATGACCACCTCATTATCAATAATTTCTTCATAGGCTACGGTTCCATTCTCATTAAAAAATCTTCGTTGATACAGATGTGCCTTTTTATCAAATGGCGCATAGTACTCTGAATAGATTCTGCAATATGTATAATAGTCTTTCCGGATCAAACATCCATTTGATACAATTTCTACTCTATGCACCCGATTTTCTTTTCCATTCACCAAATACACCATATAGTACTCATTTGTTCCCGGAAATGTGTACTTGACTGTCGCCCCTTGCCTGAAACAAGTATATCTTCGATTTCCAAATTTTTTTTCCAGATCCCGAAGCATATAAGTCACCGGTGATATTTTGCAGTCTGTAAAAAAAGAATAAAGCCATATAATTTCCGAATCCAAAAATCCCATATTCTCTGTCATGTGCTGAATATTATCCTTCGGAAACATATCTGTAAATATAAATTTAGCATCCTTACCCATCTCTCGCAAAGTCTTCGCCCGATAAGCTTGTGCATACTCTACACCGCTGCTGGCCCATCCAATTCCCAAGTTGAAATTGTATACCATGTTCCTCCTCCTCGTGTCTTTCCACCGTATATTCCTCTTTATACCACTACTGTATCACTCACTTTAAAATTTCCTGCCACTTTTTTTCCACCTCTTCCGTAAGGTAAGATTTTGCTTTTTCATATGAATGTTGATGGAACTTCTCCATATCCGCTTTCGTAAATAGCCGTATTACACATTCTGTCAATCTTTGAATCCGTTCTTTTTCCTTCATTTCATCATGGATTGGAATCAGATATCCATTTTTTCCCTCATCGATAAAGTTAGGATTTCCATAGCGCACATCAAATCCTATGATCGGAAGTCCGGATCCTACTGCCTCCATCAGAGACAAACCAAACCCTTCACTTGTGGAGCCTGACAAATACGCCTCATATTCTTTATAAACCTCGTCCATTTTTTTTTGACCGCATAAATGAACATAATCGCTGCAGTTCAATTTTCGGATCAGTTCCTTTAGCCGGACTTCCTCCGGACCCTTTCCATAAATGTCCAGCGAGATATCCGGTACCATCTTCTGCGCCGCAGCTACTGCCTTAACAATCCAATCCACATGCTTTTCTCCGGAAAGCCGTGATGCCGTAACCAATGAATGCTGCCGTCTCCCTTCTTTGGAAATCTTAAGTTCCTCCAAGCTTCCTACCGGGATCGTCACAACTTTGGCTCTCACCCCTTTGTACTGTTTAAACTGTTTTTTCAGCAAACGGTTCTGAACATCCGTAGACGTGACATAGAACTTAACACTTTTATTTTGAGAAAACATATATTCGTAATAGTTATTCCAACGAACATGAAGTTCATCTGTATTCGTCTCATTAAAATGGTCTGCATGAATCACAACCCCAAGCCGGGCCGGAGCAGCATTTTGTACAATAGCTCTGCCTAATTCAATCGACCTGTCAATGATCACAGCATCCCGCTTTGTAAGATTTAAGCGCGACAGCATATACCCAACCAGTTCTCCCTTTGAATAAAGAAATCTATCCGGAAATTGATACATAACCGCATCACCGTCTATGATTTCATCATATGCCGCCGTTCCGTCTTCATTAAAAAATCTTCGCTGATACAAATGTCCCTTGTTATCATAAGGCGCATAATATTCCGAATAGATCCTGCAATATGTATAATAATCTTTTCGGATCAGGCATCCATTCGATACCATCTCCACCCGGTGAACACGATTCTCCGTATCATTTGCCATATAAGCTTTATAGTAACAATTTTTTCCTGGAAACATATAGGTCACTACATTTTTCGCCCTTGAAACAGTAAATTTTTTATTCCCAAAGGTTTGTTCCAATTTTTCAAGCGTATAAGTAACCGGTGATATCTTACAGTCTGTAAAAAAAGTATATAGCCATATGATTTCCGAATCTAAAAAACCTATATTTTCAGTCATATGTTCAATATTTTCTTCTGGAAACATATTTGTAAAGACAAATTTTGCTTCTTGTCCAATATTACGCAGGATTTTTGCTCTATAAGCCTGCGCATATTCTACCCCGCTGCTGGCCCATCCGATTCCTTGATTAATATTATAAATCATCTCACGTCCTCCTCATATTTGTAACTCATTTGCGCAGCAACTGGATTATAGGTTTCCCCGCCGCATGCACTTCCATTACTTTATCAATCACACAATAATTGGAATACTGCATCTGTCAAACATTTTTTTGCAAAATACCCGTCCCGAATCAGGTTAGAAAACAATGCCACCTGAGACAGCATTTCATTGTATTGATCTTGGTTCATATTTTCTATTCTGCTTACCGCTTCATCCAAAGATTCTACAGCCATTCCAAGATTCTTACGGACAATCGTCTCACTTTCCGCAATATTTTTATTAACAATCACAGGAATCCCCGCTGCCAAATATGCACTGAGTTTATAATTTGCATTGACTTCCATATATTCTCCCCAGTATGGATCGTCTGTCCATCCCAATCCAAATCCGCCGCTATTTCGAAGTGCATTAACTAAAAAAATGTCATCATTAAACCAGCCTAAAAAACAAATATTTTTCCCCTGAGCCCATTCCCCCTTATCTGCCGTGACTCTCAATTCAACCGAGTCATAATTCCATTCCTTTATAAATTTAAACTTACGCAGGTTTGGATTTCCGGCAAAATTAACCGCCTTCCTAAATTCAGGAACCACCGTCTGATCCACCGCGACTGGAAAATCCCACATTTTTTGTATCACTGTTTTTTTGACAGTCAGCCCTTCTCGATGCAGAACATCCGCCATCCTCTGTGAAGGTAATATAAGCAAGTCTGCCTGATTAAAAAATTCAATATGCTCTTTCAAAAGATAACGATTACTCTCAAACATTAAAGAAAGCACGTCATGGACAAAAAATATCTTTTTCAATCCTCTATATTGACTTAATCTCCGGATTAAGGTTTTATCAAATATAATATCGTTCCATGTCGGATATTGAAAAATAACGATGTCCCCATATCCTACAGAAGCTATGATCCCATCTAAACGCGAAGCTAACATTTCAGCAGAATCTGATTTCGCATCATAGCAGTATATCCCCAACTCATGATATCCTAATGATTCTTTTGCTATATTTGCAGTTCTATTCTGTGCTTTAAGAGCTGTACTGGAAAAATGCTGTCCATATATGTTCGTTATGTGTACCTTCAATTTACCATCCCCACCTTGTTTTTTCTTCTCTAAGTTGATACATCAGTCATACAGCAGTTTAAACATTGCATCTGTCAACAGTTTTTTTGCAAAATAGTTTTCTCGAATCAGACCAGAAAACGCTGCCACATTATCAGCCATTTTATTGTATTGTGCTTTATTCATGTTCTCCACCTTACTCACAGCCTCATCCAAAGAATCCACCGCCACTCCCAGATTTTTACGGAGAATAGTCTCTCTTTCCGCAATTCTATTATTTACAATCACAGGAATCCCAGCCGCCAGATACGCACTGATCTTATAATTCGCATTCAGCATCATATATTCACTCCAATAATCATTGTCAGTCCATACAAGGCCGAATCCCCCGCTCTTTCTAAGGGCATTGACTAAAAAAATATCATTGTTAAACCAGCCAAGGAAACTGACATTTCTTCCATTTGCCCATTCATCCTCCTGAGCCGTTACTCTTAATTCCACCTGATCATATTTCCACTCTTTCACAAATCCAAATTTCCAGGATTCTGGATTTCCAGCAAAATTAATGACTTTTCTAAATTCAGGTCTTATTGTCCCGTCAACAGGTATCGGGAAATCCCACATTTTCTGTATCACTATTTTTTTTACTGTCATTCCATGAGAAACCAGAAACTCCGCCATCGCCTGTGAAGGCAGTATCACTACCTCTGCCAGATTCAGAATCTCAATCTGTCTGCCTAAAAGGTAACGATTATTTTCAAACATTAACGACGGAATGTCATGAACAAAAAAAATCAGCTTCAATCCTTTATAGTTTTTCAAACGTCGAACAAAAATCTCATCAAATCCAGTGCCGTTCCATGCTGGATATTGAAAAATAACAATATCCCCATATCCCACAGAAGCGATTATTCCGTCAATACGCGAATGCAGCATTTCCGGTGAGTCAGAATTCATATCATAAGAATATATTCCCAGTTCTTTATAACCCATTGTTCTCGCAACTTCTGCCACCCTGTTTTGTGCTTTTAATGCTGTACTCGTAAAGCTTTGTCCATAAATATTTGTAATATGAATGTTCAAATTATCACCCCGCCCTCCCGGTTTCACTGCTATGTCTCTCATCATAAGTTACATATCACAGTATGATACTTCTAAAAATCCGTCTCAATTTTTATGGAAATAATATGTGAAGCTTATTCGCTTTGTCCACATAGACATCACTTAACAATATATTTCTCATAGCATTTTTTTTCACTGTTCTCTCCATTTTTCTAAAAGAATCAAATCCGTCATTTTGATACTCATACAATATATTCCTCTGAGCCATGGCTCTGCCGGATACTGCAGACTGCAGCTGATGCAGGTAATCTACCTGCTCCACCCACGCATGATCAACTGCGCTTAGTATCGCAATACGCATAAATTCCTTCATACGCTCCCTGCTACCTAGAATATGCTCTTGTCTTTCCAATCCCCTTTCTATCTTTTCAAGCAAAAACAATTCCATACAGCCATGATCGTTAAGGGGCAGCTCCGTGATATCCTCATCCAGCCGATAGGAAATATTATCCAGGATATATCTGTTAAAGTCATTCTGATCATTACATTTCTCTGAATTCAAAAAGTACCTTATATTCTCTCTTGCAATTTCTAAAATTTTTTCCATCTGCAATTCTCCGCCTTCAAGCAGATGATTTCTTGTCGCATAGATCAAATCTCTTTGCCGCCGTATCACCTTGTCATAATCTACAGATTGCTTACGTGACGCTATAGAATTTTCCTCGCCCGATCTTTGTGCCTTGTTAATAATTTTCTTGATCTTACGCTTACTGATCCGCCTTCTGCCCTCTATATATTTATCCAGATTATCTGGTCCATTTTCCACAACAACATCATCCTGGAGTGATACAAAAAATTGACTGGTTCCCGCGTCTCCTTGCCTTCCCGCCCGGCCTCTCGCCTGGCGTTCCGGCCTGACACTTCCCATTCGTCCAATCCCTATTACGGCAAGACCACCGAGTTCTTCCACACCTGGTCCTAACTTGATATCCGTCCCCCGCCCGGCCATCGCCGTCGCAACCGTCACCGCTTTCCACTGTCCTGCTTCTTTAATAATTTCCGCCTCCCAGGAGGCATTATTTGCATTCAATACATTATGCGGAATCTTTTCCTTCATCAGAGCCTCCGACATACGTTCTGAATCACCAATTGTGGAGACCACGATCAGCACCGGCCTTCCGGTATCATGTATCTCTAAAACCGCTGCCATTGCCGCCTCAAACTGCTGCTTTGCATCTCGAAAACAGCGATCCGGAAGATCTTTTCTTTTTTGGGGGCGGTTTGGCGGAACCACCAGCACCCTGGCCCCATATACGCTCCTGAGTTCCTCAGGCGCATCCGCCATCGTTCCGCTCATTCCCGCCATCTTGGGGAATAGCAGGAACAGATTCTGAAATGTGATCGCCGCCATAGATCTGGTTTCTTGGGAGGCCCTTAATTTTTCTTTCACTTCAATTGCCTGATGCTGTCCTCCCCTGAGTTTCACCCCAAGCAGCATCCTTCCGGATCCGCCGTCAAGAAGCACAACGCTTCCTTCGTTAGAAACCATGTAATCTTTTCCGTTTTGAAACAACACATGTGCCCGGAGTGCCAATATCACATGCCGGTTTATCTCAAAAAATTCCTCACTGTAAAAATTATCGATTTGAAAAAAAGTTTCTGCATACTTGATCCCTTTCTCAGTAAACCACACCTTATTTTCCTCTTGCAGGTAATCTTCATCCTCTACAAGCGTAGTGACAAAAAAATCAGCCATATCATACAGTCTGGACTGCACTCTCGGGGCACCTGAGATCACAAGGGGGGTCTGCGCGGCATCTAAAAGCACAGAATCCGCTTCGTCAATCACTACATAATAAAACTCCCGCAAAAAACGATCTTTTGCCGTAGTCACCAAATTATTCAGCAGATAGTCAAAACCCAGTACACTGTGTGTGGTATACACGATATCCGCCGAATATATTTTTTTCTTTTCTTGATTCGTGAAGCTTTGCTTCGCATTTTCAGGAACTCCCGCTGCCACAGTCAGCCCCATAAAACGATATACCTGCCCCATCTCCTGTGCATCACGTAAGGCAAGATAATCATTCGCCGTCACCAGGATCGTACTTTTTCCTGTAAGCGCATTGAGATATAAGGGCATCGTCGCCACCAGTGTCTTTCCCTCTCCCGTACTCATCTCAGCAAGATATCCCTGATGAAGCGCAATCCCGCCCAGCACCTGTACGTCATAAGGCGCCATACCCAATATCCTGTGATCAGCCTCACAGATTGCCGCAAACGCCTCAGGCAAAATATCATCCAGGCTTTCCCCTTCTGACAGCCGTTTCTTAAACTCCCCGGTCAGTCTCGGCAATTCTTCATCTGACAGCCCTGCCATGTATTCCCCATAGCCTCTTACCTTTTTTACGATTTTTTTTAGTCTTTTCAAGTTCCTTGCTTGTCTCATCTGCTAATTCCCGAATCACAATAGAATGAAAGTGAAAATGTGTCATTCCGCCATTAATCAACTGCAGCCTGTAGCTATATGTCTTAAGCGGACACTGAAACTCCATCACTTTCTCTCTTACAGTAACATATCCCGCCTCTGCGTCATACTTGTCATAAAAAACCAATCTCACAAGCCATGCTTCATCTTCCCGGCAGTCTACATTGACTGTTATCTGATATCTGTTCTCCCCATCAATGATCGGCAGCGCCGGCTCTATCCTCTGCCTTTGATAATTGGTTTTGGAATACCATTGTTTAACAACTGTTCCTGATGGCATTAGATTGTTTTTAAATTCCACATCATCAATCTTATGGTAATTGATTTCTGAACCATACAGATATGTATCCGAAGAATATTCACTCCAATAAATTGTCCATTTTTCTCTCATTACTTATTCTCTATACCTTTCAGGGAAATCTTCACTTAACATTTTGATAAATTGGCTGGAAAACCAATTTGCCGTAGCTGCCTGCGCGTCACCATGCCTGCCATGAAGTCCCCGTCCATACACCTGTACGCCTCCGGAACGGAGATGAGAAAGCATTTCCTCATATACACCGCTTTCAAAATCATCTTCGATCATATAGGAAATGATAAATTTTGATTCTCCCCAATCCGCAGAATCGAATTTTTTCCAAAACTTTTCATTCACCTTTTTTATAGCTTCCAGATCCGTATCTCCGCCCAGGAACTTTAATACATCCAGTGACGTGGGATATCCGCCGGGACGGGAATATTTCTCATTCGCGGCCACATTGCCGATTCCTGCCAGTGGTTTCATTAATACCAGTGCGTGCGGCCGGATATCGCAGCCATAATACATGGAAGCATAAGCCCCCATCGAAAGACCGGATAAAATCACCTGGTTTGACGAAAAGCCTAGCTCTCTCATATAGTTTCTTATAACAGAGAGTACCATTGCTTCATATTCCTTACTTCCCACATAAAAGCTTCCTCCCCTCAACCGATGCTCTTTCAATAAAAGGAACGGACAGCCTAACTTTCTATTTAAATTGTAACCCTGAAACCGTTCGGGTATTTCCCATCCTGAGAAAAATACGTTAAGCGGCGGTTTCATATCCCTGGGATCAAAGTAGCAAAACAGCTCTTCGCGATCGGAGGTTACATACCGTTCTCCGCCTGGCAGAAAGTACCCATGGCTTCCGCGGGAATTTCTTTTATGCAACGCTATGATTCGTAGTGTTCCGCTTCCCCTGGCGCAAATAGATACAAAAGCCTGTCCGCCCTGTTTACTTTCTACCTGAATCACCTGCGCTGATTCTGTCTCGTCAAACTTCCAATGTTCTGCAATCTCTGCAAGGCTTCCCTCCACAAACTGTGTTATCTCAAGACTGACAGACACAGAAGGATCCTTACTGTATTCCAACCAAAAATCAAGCATTTGCCCCTGAGGCAGATAAACATTATACCGCCAGAAAGCGACTTGTCCCAGCTCCTCTCCATAATCCCCCTCCAGGGTTACAGAGTTCTCATCCCACATCACCTTTCCGGAAAAACCCTGAGCAATCGTCCAATACTTCAAATCCAGCTTTTCACCTTGGGGTTTCGGATAATAATATTTTGCTTCCTGCAATAAAAATGTTTGAATATTCTTTACGGCAATATGCTGTGCCCTTTTAGAGCAGCAGAGCCATGCCACCTTCCCGCTGATGTCTACGTACTTGGTGATAAAAAGGGTATACGCCTTTACAGCTTGATATAATAGTGGAACTTCATCCTCCAAAGGAGTTCGATCCAGAAAAAACAAATCATACTGCTTATCCGGTACTTTTTCGAATTTCTCCATAAACTTCAAAGAAACATTCGGCGGAAGTGTATATATGTTATTCCAATCCTCTTTCCCCAATTGTAAAATATGAATCTGCTCCAATGGAATCCATCACCTCTTTCCACTTCTCAAGCAACTTCTCTGTAGTATACTCTTTCACCAACTCATAAGAACAGATCATCGCCCGATTCCAATTTTTCAGTCCATCCAAATAGTAATTGACAGCATCCGGTAATCTCTCCATGTCCTTCAATATGATTCCATTTCTATCATGCTCGACAAACTCTGTCTCTGTCCATACGATCTGAGGAATCCCCATACTGATTGCTGTAATCTGCAGATATAACTCTGGAACCTCCCGTACATCAACAAGCACTCTTTGCTCCCTCATGCACTTGCTCACAGCCAGTTCATCTACACACTGTTCTACAAAAAATTTGACCGGAATGTACTCATCCAATTCCAGATCATTTTCCAAAGACTTTTCTCGTTCTTTTTCTGCCGCCCATCCCTCTTCCAGACCTGCTTTTCTAAGTTCGCCGCGAACACGTTCCAGCACATTTTGTTTCCTGACATATTCGGCCCTTCTTGTAAAAAGGCAGACTCTGGCTGCCTCATTGAAAAGTACATATTCCCCTAATAATCGAATCAGTTTACAGAACTTTTCTTCTTCCATGCCATCCACCGGAACCAATATTTTTTGCACATCTAACTGTTGGCTGATCCCTAAGTCTACTCGGGAATCATACGGCGGAATCGCTATGATATTTTCAATTAACTTTTCCGATTCCTCTTGTATCTTCGTTACATTCTTTGTTGAATCTGCAATAATATAGTCTGCTTCTTCGATAAGTTCCGACGACTCCGGATGACCTGCCACTGAATATCTATCACCAAAAAATGATAGGATCAGTTTTTTATTTTCCAATGCTTTCTTCAAAAGTTTTGTATGTCTCTCATGCATTGCCATACAAAACACATCTTGTTCTTTTGTCAGTTCTATATATGATGCCAGTACTTCATAGATCACTTGTTCCATGCTTTCATAGTACAATCTGGAAAATCTTCTGTTCTGCATCTCGTCCAGATAACGCAGCATATATTCAGGACATTTTTCATTTATCTGCACATGTCCATCCTGATAAAAAAACCTCATTTTCCACATTCCATTTTCCATCAGGTAGTCTTGATAAAGCGGATTCCCATCCTCAAAAAGAATCGTACTGGAAACAAATCCCCGATCATCATAGATATTGCGGCGGCTTAATTTTTCATTCTGGTATAGATCAATCCGAATCGGGTTTCCATCCTCACCGAAATCTATTTGCGCATACTTTTTTTTGTGGAGCATGGCTACCACCGCAAACATACTATAGATAAACTCAATTTTCTCCGGCCATTTTAAATTGTGAAAAGACAATACCGATGCCTTCTTTCTCCGCACCTCTTGTATTGCGTCAAAACACGACCAGTACGGTGCGCGGTATACACCTTGCCTGTGAAGAAAATGCCGAAAATTCGGTGTAAAGCTAAGAAGCAGGATATGGTACGGACACGCACTGCTTCGATGAAAAAGCTGTATCTGCTTCACTGTATCATCGAACTCTGTATGCATATGCCTGGACCACCAGCTTTGTTCGTTCTCACACCATTGGTTCTGCTGATACCAGGCAGGAATAAAATATAACATTTTTTTCTCCAAAATCATCCATTAAAACAATGGCCTGCAAGAATCATATTTATAAAGGGACACAAGCTCTCGATAAATCATGCAACAAAGACTGGTCAACATCATGACGGAGGAAGGAAGCATTGTCAGAGTGCTGTCAATTTCCCCTCTCAACTGCAAAACCAAAGGCACTGCAATGCATCCTCCCATAACAGTGGCACTTAATAAGCTGATCCGCCATACCGTTCCCAGCAGATAACGCCTTGTATCGCGGCCTGCATGAAGATTTACAATACTGTCTCCGCTTTTCAGAAACTGTTCCATGATATCCTTTGGACTAAGCATGATCAATGTAAATCCTATTGTAAGCAGATACTCACACAAAATATAAATCACAACGCCCAGCGGTTTCGTCAAAGTCATATTCATCCTCCACCAAAGGATTCCTTCATGATAAGGAAAGAGATATCCCAGCAGAGAAAGCAGCAGCTGAGGCAGCATAAACACTGCCGTTGAAAACATCACTGGCATTACACCTACCGGATTCAGCTTAATTGCCATATAATTTTTATCCGCATAAATATTATGTATGGAGATCCGCTGTACTGGAATCCGCTTTTCCGCATTTTCCATGACAAGTACAATTACCATTACGACCATGGAAATCAACAGCGGGACTGCAAGACTTTCTATATTGTGATGAAGTACAGTCGTTGTAATCCGTTCTAAAATATTGGTCAAGCCCAATATCATTCTTCCTCCGACTCCATACTTTTCATTCCGTCTTGATAACCACAGGATAACCAAAACTCCCGTCACCATTTCTACAATTACAAGCACTCTTGCACCTGGAAGCAGTTTCCCTTCCTCCACAAATTTTAATTGCGGCATATGGACTGATGCCTGCAATATGGCTATCACAAACGTCACCATGGCAGACATTCGATTCATTGTTTTTGGTGAAACATGTGACTTAGTAAATATTTTTCTGATTGCCATGGCAACCTGTACCAGGATACTGGATATCATAAACGGAAAAATTCCCAACGCAAAAACAGAATGGCGATAAGCATCGCCGCTGATCGTCTGCATCAATACTTCCTCTGCGCCAACTGCCTCATAATGATACGCAGATACGTCTATACCATACAAAGGAACACATTTTCCTAATATATATACAAGAAGGATCAAGCCTGTATATGCAAGCTTGTACTTCATTACTTTCTCTTTTTTTTCTGATTGCGGCAAAATATTTCTCCTGATTTTGTATAAATCACATTCTTTTCATATTCTTATTTTCAGATTATCTGTTCTTTTCAAATCGACGGCCACCCTATTCATAGGTGGCCGCCAATTATTTCTTATTGTTGTTCTGACAATTGGTCTTTTAACTCTTTTATTTCTTTGCCTAACTTGTGTCTTCTTACGAAGAACAAAGCTGCGGCCGCAACTAAAAGTATCAGCGCGGGAATATCCCACCCGCAAAACCCTAGTGCTGCGTTTTCAAAAAATCCCATCACTGCGTTTTACCTTTCTTCGTCTTCAAGCTTTTTCCTAATATCCGCAATTTCTTTCTTCTGTTTTCTTGTACTTCCTATGTATGCACCGCCCATGATGGCCGCCAGAATCAGCTCAATAAAATGCAGGATGCAATGTCTCACACTCTCTGCCAAATTCATATTATCTAATGGTGTCTCTTCATCCACAATAGGCGTCAACTCATCTTCATTCGCCGTCTGAGTTTCATCGTCTGTATCCATAACTGCCAAAGGTACTTCATTGTCCGGTACCGCAACGACTGGTGTTGCTGCCGCTACAGGAGTTATTGCTGCTGGCGCAGCCGCTGCCGGGGTCGGAACTACTGCTGTAGGCGCATCCGGACCTGCTGGTGCTGTCGGGCCTACAGGCGTATCCGGAGCTGTCGGACCATCCTCTGCTGGTGTGGGCGGAGTGTCAACACCGGGGGTAACCTCGTTTTCACTCAAGGACAAGCTTTCGCTGATAGACGCACTCAGGCTCTCACTTGTCGATGCATCACTCATACTTGCATCACTCACCGAAGCGTCACTCATACTTGCATCGCTCATCGAAGCGTCGCTCATACTTGCATCGCTCATCGAAGCGTCACTCATACTTGCATCACTCATCGAAGCGTCACTCATACTTGCGTCGCTCATCGAGGCGTCACTCATACTTGCATTGCTCATCGAAGCATCACTCATACTTGCATCGCTCATCGAAGCGTCACTCATACTTGCGTCGCTCATTGAGGCATCACTCATACTCGCATCGCTCATCGAAGCATCACTCAGGCTGGCATCGCTCATTGAAGCGTCGCTCATACTTGCGTCGCTCATCGAGGCGTCACTCATACTTGCATCGCTCATCGAGGCGTCACTCATACTTGCATCGCTCATCGAAGCGTCACTCATACTTGCATCGCTCATTGAAGCGTCGCTCATACTTGCGTCGCTCATTGAAGCGTCACTCATACTTGCGTCGCTCATCGAGGCATCACTCATACTTGCGTCGCTCGTCGAAGCGTCACTCATACTTGCATCGCTCATTGAAACGTCACTCATTGATGCGTCGCTCATACTTGCATCGCTCATCGAAGCGTCACTCATACTTGCGTCGCTCATCGAAGCGTCACTCAGGCTGGCATCGCTCATTGAAGCATCACTCATACTTGCATCGCTCATCGAAGCGTCACTCATACTTGCATCACTCATCGAAGCGTCGCTCAGGGAGGCGTCACTCATACTTGCATCGCTCATTGAAGCGTCGCTCATACTTGCATCGCTCATTGAAGCGTCACTCATACTTGCGTCGCTCATCGAGGCGTCACTCATACTTGCGTCGCTCATCGAGGCGTCACTCATACTTGCGTCGCTCATTGAGGCGTCGCTCATCGAAGCGTCACTCATACTTGCGTCGCTCATTGAGGCATCACTCATACTTGCGTCGCTCATCGAAGCGTCACTCATACTTGCATCGCTCATTGAGGCATCACTCATACTTGCGTCACTCATCGAAGCGTCACTCATACTTGCATCGCTCATTGAGGCATCACTCATACTTGCATCACTCATCGAAGCGTCGCTCATACTTGCATCGCTCATCGAAGCGTCACTCATACTTGCGTCGCTCATCGAGGCGTCACTCATACTTGCGTCGCTCATCGAGGCATCGCTCATTGAAGCATCACTCATACTTGCATCGCTCATCGAAGCGTCACTCATACTTGCATCACTCATCGAAGCGTCGCTCAGGGAGGCGTCACTCATACTTGCGTCGCTCATACTTGCGTCGCTCATACTTGCGTCACTCATACTTGCGTCGCTCATCGAGGCGTCACTCATACTTGCGTCGCTCATCGAGGCGTCACTCATACTTGCGTCGCTCATCGAGGCGTCACTCATCGAGGCGTCGCTCATTGAAGCGTCACTCATACTTGCATCGCTCATCGAAGCGTCGCTCATACTTGCATCACTCATACTTGCGTCGCTCATACTTGCGTCGCTCATTGAAGCGTCACTCATACTTGCGTCGCTCATCGAGGCATCACTCATACTTGCATCGCTCATTGAGGCATCACTCATACTTGCGTCGCTCATTGAAGCGTCACTCATTGAGGCGTCGCTCATCGAAGCGTCACTCAGGCTGGCATCGCTCATCGAAGCGTCACTCAGGCTGGCATCGCTCATCGAAGCGTCGCTCATACTTGCATCACTCATACTTGCGTCACTCATCGAAGCATCACTCATACTTGCATCGCTCATCGAAGCGTCGCTCAGGGAGGCGTCACTCATACTTGCATCACTCATTGAGGCATCACTCATTGAAGCGTCACTCATACTTGCGTCGCTCATTGAAGCGTCACTCATACTTGCGTCGCTCATTGAAGCATCACTCAGGCTGGCATCGCTCATCGAAACGTCGCTCATACTTGCATCACTCATACTTGCGTCGCTCATCGAAGCGTCACTCATACTTGCGTCGCTCATCGAGGCGTCACTCATACTTGCATCGCTCATCGAAGCGTCACTCATACTTGCGTCGCTCATCGAAGCATCACTCATACTTGCGTCGCTCATCGAAGCATCACTCATACTCGCATCGCTCATCGAAGCATCACTCAGGCTGGCATCGCTCATTGAAGCATCACTCAGGCTGGCATCGCTCATTGAAGCGTCACTCATACTTGCGTCGCTCATCGAGGCGTCACTCATACTTGCGTCGCTCATTGAGGCATCGCTCATTGAAGCATCACTCATACTTGCATCGCTCATCGAAGCGTCACTCATACTTGCATCACTCATCGAAGCGTCGCTCATCGAGGCGTCACTCATACTTGCGTCGCTCAGGGAAGCGTCGCTCATTGAAGCGTCACTCATACTTGCGTCGCTCATCGAGGCATCACTCATACTTGCATCGCTCATTGAGGCATCACTCATACTTGCGTCGCTCATTGAAGCGTCACTCATTGAGGCGTCGCTCATCGAAGCGTCACTCATACTTGCGTCGCTCATCGAAGCATCACTCATACTTGCGTCGCTCATCGAAGCATCACTCATACTCGCATCGCTCATCGAAGCATCACTCAGGCTGGCATCGCTCATTGAAGCATCACTCAGGCTGGCATCGCTCATTGAAGCATCACTCATACTTGCATCGCTCATTGAAGCGTCACTCATACTTGCATCGCTCAGGGAGGCGTCGCTCATCGAAGCATCGCTCATACTTGCGTCGCTTAGACTAATTTCCCCCCAATCTGACCCGTCTGGCTTACTACCTGTTTTTGCTTCATACCATGCAACAAATGCGTTCCATCCTTGCCGCCTGAGTATCATCGCACCTTCTATATAATCTAACTGTTTACGATCAACGATTCCTATTAGTACTGCTAGGACTTTATCCAATCTTTCTGCATTTTTCGTATCCACATCCTCCCAGCCTTGCTCTCCATCAGCTAAAGCCATCGTATCTATGCCATTCATTCTCAGCATATCTATTAAATCAGATGAGAGCCGTCCGTCTTGGTACAATGATTCCATACCATATTTATCCAGCAGGCCAAATAATTCTTTAATGAATACTTCTCCATTGTCATTCATAGAATTGGAAAGATATTTTTCCAACAAATTCTTTAATTCTGTTTCAAAAGATTCCTCATTATCAGTTAATGAGCCTAAGTTGTTTGATTCCTCCTCTCCCATTGATTCTGATGACAGCATACTGCTTTCTGTATCAGCAGCCGAATCCAGACTTATTTCTTCTGATTCTAAAGCCTCACTTGCCAGTGAAGAAACAGTCTCGCTTTCACTGCTGCTGAGGCTTTCACTCACCTCTTCACTCGTACTGATATCTTCACTATGATCCGGGTCTGAATTCTCACTCGTCTCTGACTCCTCTTCTGAGGTTTCACTTGTACTTGCGTCTTCGCTTGCACTTACGCTTTCACTTGTACTTATACTTTCATTTGTACTTATGCTTTCACTTGTACTTATACTTTCACTTGTACTTGTTCTTTCACTTGTACTTATACTTTCACTTGTACTTATGCTTTCACTCGACTCAGTACTTGTGGCTTCATCTTCCACATCCAAATGTGGGCTTTCAGTCGAACTCACAACTTGTTCTGGTTGTTTCACGATCTGATCAGCATCTTGCTCTTCAGCAGGTGCATCGCTTGGCAAATCAAGTTCTATAACCAATTCGTCTTCATTGCCAAGCATTTCCGTAGGCTCATCAAGTTCGGCCGCATATACAACATCTGCGTCCTGCATGACACTTGCGCCACCAAAAGCAATTCCTGCCGCGGCAATACTTTTTAATATCTTCTTTTTCCTCATATCTTTGCTTCTAGCTCCTCTCTTTGCAAAATACACACGGATGCAAAGTTTCCGGCGGCCGGGCTGGCATAGTACCGAAAGCACCTTAGCCCCCATAGCTTTGCGTCCCGCTGTTTCCAACGGTTTGCTAATTGAATTAGCAGCCGGGCTGACATCACGTTTCACGCGTCTTAGTCCCCATGGCTTTGCGTCCCGCCGTTTCCAACGGTTTGCTAATTGAATTAGCAGCCGGGCTGACATCACGCTTCATGCGCCTTAGTCCCCATAGCTTTGCGTCCCGCCGTTTCCGGCGGTTTGCTAAAATAATCTATCTCACAGCTGCAACCTATCATACAGGCCATCCTGTCCCTGAAGCCGTATAAAATGAATCCGTACAGCTTCTAAACGGTCACCCCCACTGCCATTGATGGCCTGTGACAGCAGGTTGATATGCCCGTCGAGGACAGTTTTGCGTATATTCCTGTACGCATACCTATCACCCCCTTCTTCTGGGAATTCCTCCGAAAGCCCCCTGTATCCATACTTTCCGGAAAACGCCCCAGGTTCACTTCTAAACCTCTCAACTCCAAAACCATTTAATAGGGAATAAGACATCCATTTCCGTTACATTCCGGTCTGTGCTGCACAACCGAATAAAACCGAAAAAAGATGCCTGCTTTTCAACATATTAAGATAAGTGTAAACATGAAAATACTCTTTCCATAATTACGATTCCCATTTACCGTTTCGCAAAGTAGACTTTTTGAAACGGCTGGTTTATAATGTTTACATACATAAAAAGATTATAAAATCAGATACAAGAAATGTATTTTAGAAGTGTTTCTTATTGTCTACTATTTGTTACAGTCCTATTGTTCCTTTTGCCGCTCCTCCCCCCGTTTCCATCTCTTCTCTGCACCTCCGATAAAATGTCGAATGACTCATATTCAGGGCGCTTGCCGCATTCCGCGAGGAGATCTCCCCCTGCTCCCACATTTCAAAATATTCCCGAAAATTATGGGGGTTTTCCATCCTCCGGCAGCCAAACCGGACTCCCTTCGCCTTCGCCGCCGCAATCCCTTCCGCCTGACGCTGCTTGATAAATGCCCGTTCTGTCTCCGCCACATAAGCCAGAATTTGTAGCACCAGATCTGAAATAAATACCCCCGTCAGGTCTCCCTGGACCGAATCCGTATTCAGCAGCGGCATATCGATCACCCGGATATGCGCCCCGGTCTCCTTGGTAATATTTCTCCACTGCTCCAGGATCTCACCGTAATTGCGCCCCAGCCGGTCAATGCTCTTGACCACCAGCAGATCCCCCTTCCTCAGCGCTTTCATCAGCCGCTGATACTGGGGCCGCAGAAAATCCCGCCCCGACATCTGGTCCAGGTAGATATTTTCCTTCGGTATGCCGTATTCCTGCAGAGCGATAAACTGACGCTCCGGGTTCTGGTCCTTCGTTGACACACGTATGTAGCCATATTTTTTCATCTGTACCCGCCTCCTTATTTGAGCACTCTCGGAAACTCTATTTCTTAAATGAAGTAACCCATTTATATAGTAGGCAATAAGAAGCTGTTTACCAATATATATTACACCCTCCCGTCAAAAAATCTTCATCTCGAAGCATCCTATTTCTTTGCAAAATGGCAGCCGTTCTGCATCGCAGGAGTTTCCTAATAGAATAAAAACAGGCCCCATCAGATCCACTTTCTCTGACAGAGCCTGCTCTTCATCATTCATATTCTATTTTCCTGCCATCCGGCCGCTCCATACAGCCCCCGCTGCCCGATCCGCCCATTTGAGATCAGATTGTAAACACCGGTTCTTCGCCCCGGCCGATCCGCCGCGAATTCTCCATGCATAATTTGTAGCCCCGATAATAATTATCATACGTAGCCGCGCCCACATGCGGCGTTACGATCAGGTTCGGCAGATCCACTCCAAACAGCGGCTCTCCCGGCTCAAACACGTCAAACGCCGCACCCCATATTTTTTTCTCCTTCAGCGCATCAATCAGTGCGTCCGCGTCAACCAATGCTCCCCGGGCGGTATTCACAAGGATCGCGTTTCGTTTCATCTTTTCGAACTGCGCTCTTCCGATCATCCCCCGGGTATTCTCCAGAAGCGGTGCGTGAAGTGTAATGATATCCGACTGCTCCAGCAGCTCATCCAGCGTTACACGTCTACAGCCAAGACGTTCTTCCTCCTCGGCCGTCATGGGATATACATCATAATAGATCAGCTCCGCGTCAAATGCGTGCAGCCGCTTTATGACTTCTTTTCCTATGGTTCCGCCGCCCACCACGCCGACCGTCTTGCCCACGATCTCGTAGCTGTCATGCCGGTACGTCATAGTATGCCATTCCTTCTCCTTCCCTTTGTTGTCAAGGTCAATGATATGGCGGTACAATGCCAGCATATCGAGAATCGCCAGCTCAGCCACCGAAGTAGCGTTAAACCCCTTGCAGATAGAGATCGGAATCTTCCTTTCTTTTGCATAAGCCACGTCCACCATGTCCACGCCCACGCCGGTACGCTGGATCAGCTTCACCTTCGGAGCAGCGGCGATCACTTCCTTCGTAGTCTTATAAGTAGTAACGATCAGTACGTCAGCATCCTGAAGCTCACCCTTCTGCCCCACCGTAGGGTTCAGGAAACGCAGATCAACCTCCTCCGGGCACATGTCGAGGATCATCCGTTCCATATGTTCATTCAATGTATCCAGATAAAGTGCTGTAACACTCATGCTCACTCTGCCTCCTTTGTCTGTAAATGATGATATCCGGTCTGCGCCCTCGCCTCACGCAGGGAAAGCCCGCTCTGGACATGCCTGCGGATGATATCCTCTTTCCGTTCGATTTCCTTGGCAATCTCCAGTACCTTTTCCACCTTGTCAAAAGGCACGATCAGCGCTCCCGTATCATCCCCGAATATCAGGTCACCGGGGCATACCTTAATGCCCGCGACCGTAACAGGCTCGTTGATCGCAGCGACCTCAACCCGGTCCTTGCCTGTTACCATATAAAATCCATTGGAGAAGATCGGATACTTTATTTTATGAATGTCTTTGATGTCGCGGCACACCCCGTAGATCAGTGTTCCCGCAATCCCCCGGAGAGAGGCGGTCATTGCCATGATATCTCCCCAGACCGTGCAGTAGTCCCTGCCGCCGTTATCCAGCACGCATACCTGTCCCGGCTCCACATCATCCAGAAAATCCCCCACCGTTCCTTTCACTTCTCCGCAGGGCACGTATCTTACCGTAAATGCCTGTCCGCACATCACCGTACCTGGGGTAATGGGCTTGATCCCATACAGCCCGGAGGGGATGCCGATTTTATCCATTGCGTCGGAAATGCTCGTAGAATCGAGCTTTTTATATTCTTCAATGATTGCTTTATCCAATTTCGGAATGTTCATTTGGTCACCTTCTTTATGTCATTTTAGCATATTCTCGTAATTGTACTTCCGGTCCACTTCCAGCATGGACATCCCCGCCTTAATGTCCGCACACATGGCCGTTTCCTTATTCAGCAGCATCTCGCCCTTTTCGATCACATCAATCAGCCGCTCCTGGGGAATAAATACGACACCTGTGATATCTGCGATCACAATATCTCCCGGACGGACCTGGACTCCGCTGAAAGACACCATCACATTCGTCGCTTCCTCCATCACACGCCCTCTGGCTGTCGCGCAGATCGTAGAACGCGCATATACAGGGAATCCCAATTCCACACACTCATCCAGATCACGGCAGCATCCGTCAATCACAACCCCGGATACCCCCTTGAACTTTGCCCCGGTGCTCAGCACGCCGCCCCAGCAGTTCACATCCTCGCGGCCGCCGTTGTCAATCACGATCACATCGCCTTCCTTTGCGGCCTCAATGGCATTGACACCCATATGTGTCGTAGACTTTGTCAGTCCCGCGGCAACGACCTTCATGGTTACCGCCTCGCCGATGATTTTCTTACAGCCCTCATACATCTTTTTCACGCCGGTTGTGGATCCCTTAAGCCCCAGCGCATCCAGCGCGTCCGAAACATTTGTAGTGGAAAGCCTGTCAAGCCTTTCCCTGAGTTCACTCGTCAATACACCCATCTTTTTTCTCCTTTCATCCTGCGGGATCTGCTCCGGATCCCTGTTTTTTTCTTTATCGAATTCGGCAGGCATCCTCCGGCTTCAGCCTGTCCATGGCCGAGATCAGTTCATCCGCCGTAGTCACCGTAGCAAAATGCGTTTCAAAATCCCACAGTGAAGATTCCTGTTCCCTTACTCCCGTAGCACGTACACAGTCTCTCGGCACAAACACCTCATAATCCAGCTGAAACGCGTCTGTTACCGTACCGCGTACACAGATATTGGTAACACAGCCGCCCACGATCACCTTTTCCGCCCCCATATCTCTCAGCGTCAGATCCAGATCCGTCTGAAAAAATCCGCTGTAACGCCTTTTATGCACGACATAATCGTCCGGCAGGATCGGAAGCTCCTCAATCTGCTCACAACCCCAGGTCCCCTCATAGCAGGTCCCCACCCGCTTTTCCGTAACCCTGTCATACTTATCCATGCGGTATTTCTGACAGATCCATACGATCGGAATGCCATGCTTCCGTCCCGCCGCGACCAGCCGCCGGATCGGTTCTACTACCAGATATCCGTCCTCCAGTACCATACGGCCGCCCGGCTTACAGAAGTCATTGAGCATATCTACAATGAGGATTGCTGTTTTTTTCAGATCGATTTCCTTGCTCCGGCATGTATAATACTCGTCAAATCCTTTTCCCATGATATCCTCCTAAACCTCTTATCACAATCTCAGCAATAGTTCGGCTCCCGGTTTCCGGGAGGTGTATTTCTGCTCTTTTGCACCACGATCTTCCCGTCTATGACAATGCAGGTGATCCCCGGGATATCTCCCGCCTCAATCGCCTCCAGGGCTGTCCTGCCCACAGAACCGATGGGGGCGTCCAGGCAGATCAGGTCTGCCGGGCGGCCCGGCTCGATCACCCCCGTTCTCAGGCCGAATACCGAGGCCGTGTTTCCGGTTGCCATGGCAATCGCTTTATGGGGCGCAATCCCGCATACACTGGACACATAGCAGATATTCCGGATGATCCCAAGGGGAATCACACCGGTTCCGGACGGCGCGTCATTTCCGAAGATCACCCTGTGCTCCATTCCCAGCTCCGAGATCAGCTTCATAATGCCATTGGTCATGCGGTAATTGCCGCACTGGACGATCTCCACCGCCACCTCGCTCTCCCGGATAATGCGCTCCACCTCCGCCATGGAAACCGCAGTCGGCCCTCCGTTGCAATGGGACGCGATATCCGGATCCGTTCGGATGACATCCTCCGCAGTGACCGAAGAACTGCCGGGAATCGATGTACCTCCGGTGTGCATATGCACCTTAAAGCCATGCCTTTTCGCCATAGCCACAAGCGGAGCGGCATCCTCAGGAGACTTCACCGAACCAAGTCCCACCTCGCCTACCAGCCAGACCCCTTCTCTCGCCATTTCCTCAAAATCCGCCTCCGTCAGTCCCTGCTCCAGTATCACGGCGCCTCCGTGCACCTTCGCTCCCAGAGGGGACTGATTCCGAAAGCATTTTGACAGAAATACCGCCTGCGCCTTGACCCCTGCCGCATCCCTTGGTCTCCCTGGGAAATGAGGCTCTCCCGCGGAAATAATAGTGGTCACGCCGCCGTGCACCTCACTTTCGATCAATGCGTCCGTCTTTTGGCGAAATGTATAGTCCCCCGCGCAGGGATGGCAATGGCTGTCGATCAATCCGGGAGCAACCGTCACGCCCTTCGCGTCGACTATCCGCGCTGTCTGATCGTTTTTCAGCAGCTCTTCCCCGCCGATTTCGGCGATCATGCCCTCCCGAATCGCAATTGTATTACAGTCCGTAATCGGATCCGTTAATTTTCCGGTCACAATGGTTCCTATATTGGTAATCACAAGCTCCTTCATCGATCAAATCACCCCATTCTCTCCCTTGACATCCTCCAGGAGCAGGCCGCCCACTCTCGGGAAGGGCCGTCCGCCCGTAGTGACACACAGTACGAGCAAAATCTCGTCGTCTCTGGGGGCATCCGCCAGACTCACCTCCATGGCGTCAAAATGAGTGCGTACCTTCAGCGCCAGCTTATGATGCAGGGGGACATCCACCGAGCATCCGGCCGGAGCCGATTTTTCACTGGATGGTATGATGGATTTCGAAGTCGTCAGCACTGAGCGTACTCCTTCGTCAAAGCCGGTATGCAGCAGAGCGGAACCGTGCTCCTGCTCACCGCCGAATCCTGTTACCGCAGCCTTCCCGTAGCTGTTGACTTCCTCTGCGCCAATCCCAAGTGCCTCCAGCGCATTTTCGATCAGACGTTTTCCAAGTGCCTTCCCGTATTCCTGAAATTCCGGCATCTCCGATACTTCTTTTCCGGCATATATATTTTTTACAACTGCCATACTGGCACATTTTTTCAGCGGAATATCCAATTTTCTGCCGATTTCACTTCTGGTTTCGTCAATGATCACTGCTTCTTTTCTGATCAAATCTCTCATTGTACTGCCACCTCCATTAGTCCAACCCGTTTTCGCCTTTACATTCTTCTACACTCAATCCACCGATCCTTGCCCTGGGGCGTCCTCCGTTGGAAAATGCAACTGCGCAGAGTATCTCATCGGCATGCGGGGCATCCGGTATCCTGACGGTCATGCTGTCATAATGGGAACGTACAAGCATTCCGTCCTTATACAACAGCGGGATATCCAGGGTTGCCCCTGCCGCCGCTATTTTTTTTGCGGATGGGATCACCGCGGAACCTGATTCCAGACAGGCGCGCATCGGAGCTCCAAGTCTCGGATGCATAATCGCTGCCGCATGCTCATGCTCCCCATCCAGCCCCACAATACATGCCTTACCGAAACTGTGCACCTCTTCCACAGGTATCTTCATAGCTTCTACCGCCTTCCGGGTCAGATAATCTCCCAGATATGCGCCATATTCCATAAGCTCTGTCAGGTCTTCCGTGTATACGCCCGCAAAAGGATTCTTGATCACAGCAACAGCAGCACACTTTTTCAGCGGTTTTTCCAGCGCAGTGCCGCCCTCTCTGCATATCTTTTCAACAAAAATGTCTAGTTTTCTGATATTTGGCTCTTTTTGCAATCTGCTCACCCTTTCTCTACTTGATTTTAGTCTTAATCTCTACGGCTCCAGCACCACTTTGATCACTCCGTCCTTCTGGCTTTCGAAAAGGCGGTACCCTTCCATTGCGTCCGAAAGCGCAAAACGGTGTGTGATCAGAGGCAATGTGTCAAGCCTTCCCT
Organism: Lachnospiraceae bacterium; assembly: GCA_910573785.1. Lineage (GTDB taxonomy): Bacteria > Bacillota > Clostridia > Lachnospirales > Lachnospiraceae > Schaedlerella. Next base: position 78,316 of record CAJSZT010000006.1, read on the forward strand.
CCTTGATCAGATCGAGAGTCCGCGCACAGGCATTTGCATGCACTCCTCCGGTCTTAAACACAAGGTTCTTGCCATACATTCTGCGCAGAGGCAGCTTTTGCGGATCCTCCTCGTAATGTGCCACGAAACATACAATCCCGCTGGGCCGTGTGATCTGCCATGCCATCTCAAAAGTATTTCGACCTCCCGCGCACTCAAACAGCCTGTCGGCCCCTCTTCCCTCCGTAAGGCTGCGCACGATTTCCAGCGGATCCTCTTTTCCTGCATGGATCGTAATATCCGCAAGTCCATGCCGCTTCGCAAATGCCAGCCTTTCCTCAGATAGATCGATAGAAATGAGACGGGCCGGGCTGTACAATCTTACGCACATAGAAGTGCAGAGTCCGGTAGGCCCCGCGCCGATCACGACGGCCGTGTCTCCCGGCCTGATCTCCCCGATCTCGGCTGCCCAGAATCCGGTTGCCAGGACATCGCCAACAAGCATTGCCTGCTCATAGGACACTCCCTCCGGGATGATATTACAGCAGTTATCCGCATAAGGCACACGCACATACTCCGCCTGGCCGCCGTCCTGGACGCACCCCAGCATCCATCCGCCCTGCTCACAGTTGTTGACATAACCCCGTCTGCAGAAAAAGCATTCCCCGCAAAATGTCTCATTGTTGACCGTCACCCGGTCTCCGGCTTTCAGCTTCCGCACGCCTGCTCCGGCTTCCACAATCTCACCCACGATCTCATGGCCCAGGATCACGCCCTCCTTTGCCCGCGCGATCATGCCATGCTTGATATGGATATCACTGGAGCAGATCGCTGCCAGCGTCACACGCACAATGGCATCCTTCGGGTCTTCGATACACGGAATGGGCCTCTCCTCCACCGCAGCCTTGCCCAATTCTTGAAACACAACTGCTTTCATTGTTCCGTTCATCACAGCTTCCTCCTATTTCACGATTTCTTTGCTCTTCCAGTCTTTGGAAGCCGCCACTGCCAGGATCACTACAATTCCCTTTACAAGAACCTGCACATGTGGAGACACTCCCATCAGATTCAGTCCATTGTTCAGCATCAGGATTACAAATACACCTGTAATGGAGCGCGCAACGCTTCCTCTTCCGCCGGAAAGCGTAGTACCTCCCATCACAACGGCCGCAATAGCATCCAGTGACATTCCTTCGCCCTGTGCATGTGTACCGGCACCCAGGCGCGCGCTCATCAATACACCTGCGAGTCCGGTGCAGGCTCCCGCCATCATGAACGCAATCATTTTATATTTATTTGTAGGCAGTCCGCACAGTGCCGCTACCCGTTCATTCGCGCCCATTGCGTAGAGAGAACGCCCGTATTTCGTCTTTTTCGTCAGAACATGCATCAGAATAAAGATTACGATAGCAAACACCGCCATAGTCGGGAAAAAGCCAAATACGCTGCCGTTTCCCATTTTCTTAAATGCCTGAAACATGGTATTCTGTGCGACACCACCTGAAATGATCAGAGCAATCCCCCGGCAGATCGTAGACGTGCCGTATGTCACCAGGAATGAAGGCAGCCTTACATAAGCTACCAGATATCCGATGAAGGTACCGAACAGCAGCCCGATCGCCACACCCAGCAGCAGGCTCATCCATCCCCCGCCTTCCGTGATCACATTGGCAAGCATGACAGAGCAGATTCCGCACAGGCTCATCATACCGTCCGAGGAAATGTCGATGCTCCCTGTCAGAATGACTGCGCTCAGCCCAAATGAAACAATAAACAGCGGTCCCCCCTGACGCAGTATGTTCATAATATTGGCCAGCGAAATAAACCGCGGATTGATGATCGTAAAAAATACGACACAGATGACAAGCAGGATAGGCGCAATAAACAGGGAATAGTCAATGTCCCTTTTTTTCCTCTTCTCCGCTCCGCCGTCAGGTGATGTGCTGGATGATGTGTTTCTCATTAAGTCTTACCTCCTTCTTACAATCGATTTCTCCTGTGATCATGCCTCTGCGCATCATCAATATCCGGTTGGACAGGCCGATCAATTCGGGCATCTCATCGGAAATGACCAGGATCGATACCCCCTCATTTGCAAGGTCGCGCATGATCCTGTATATCTCCTGCTTCGCTCCGACATCAATCCCTCTCGTCGGCTGCTCCATGATGATAATATCCGGCTTTCTCGACAGCCACCTTGCCAGGATCGCTTTCTGCTGGTTGCCTCCTGACAGATTGACGATCAGCGTATTTCCGGAGGGTGTCTTGATCCTGAGCCGTTCGATATACTCGCTGACGCATTGGTTCTCCTTGGCCCGATCCAGAAATCCTCCTGTTACGAAATGATCCATATTTGCCACAGTGATATTCTGTCCTACCGTCATCGTGTCCAGAATCCCTTCGCTCCGCCGGTCACTTGGCATGTATCCGATTCCGGCATCCACCGCTTTTTTAATACTGCTGTGGATCCTTTGTTCACCCACAGTAATTGTCCCCTCCGTGATCGGCACATCTCCAAAGATCACTTTGGCCAGATTTTCTTTTCCGCAGCCCATCAGCCCGGCGACTCCCAGGATTTCTCCCTTCCTGAGCTTTAGCGAAACATTGGAGATGGCCTCCGAGCAGACGCCCTCCAGTTCCAGAACAACGTCTTCTTCGGGATCCCGCATCTCCTCCGCATAGTAAAAGTCCTTGGAAAATTCACGCCCTACCATCATCTCCTGAAGCAGCTGGATATCGGCATCCTTCGTCATCAGCCCCCCTACGTTCTGCCCATCCTTCATCACCTCCACCCGGTCCGTATATTGGATCACTTCCTCCAGGTGGTGTGAAATAAATACAAAGGAAGCATGTTCCCTTAAAGAACTGACGACCGTAAAGAGCTGCTCCACCTCACTCGGAGATAACACAGCGGTAGGCTCATCAAGGATGATGACCCCCTTTCGTTTATTGCGTACTGCCGGATATAGGACACGCGCCAGTTCTACCATCTGTCTTTCGGAAAAGCTCAGCCTCTCCAGCCTTGTCTTTGGATCAATATGGCTGAGATGAACTTCGTTTAATATCATCTCTGATTCCTGATACATTTTTTTCCAATGGAGAAAATTGCCGGTGACCATGTCTCCTTCCCGGCCCAGGAAGATATTCTCCGCAACGCTTAAATTCGGGAAAAGAGCCTGTTCCTGAAAGACCATTCCAATGCCGTACTGCTCCGCTTCCATCGGTGTTGCCGGATGGATCTCCGCGCCGTTCAGTTGGATTGCCCCGGCATCTTTCTTCTCGATTCCCATCAAAATCCGCATCAAAGTGCTTTTACCCGCTCCGTTCTCACCGATCAGGGCCAGGATCTCCCCCGGGAAAAGCTCCAGCGAAACATCCTTGAGCGCCTGCACTCCGGCAAAACGCTTATAAATGCCGCTCATTTTAATATTGCTTTGTTTCTGGACAGTTTCCTGCATTGTCTCACTCTCCCTTGCTATACACAAATCTGCATCCTGTTCGTTTCAAAGAGCCGCAAAGCCCGCTTTGGTGTCCGCGGCTCTTTTTACAGCCTGTTATCCTGTCCCGAGGGCAATCCTACTTGCTGAGCAGTTCACTGTCAACCGTCCAGTCACGTTCCTTTGCCGCTTCTCCATACCAGAGCTCCAGGTACTCTTCCGCATTTTCCTGGGTAATGATCGGAGGCTCATACATAATAAATCTTCTGTCATCTGTCTCAGGCCGGATATCACCTTTTACATAATCATATCCGATACACATTGCCAATGCCTGCATTCCCGGCGCGTCTCCGGACATCGACATGACATACTCGCCGTCCCGGATCAGCTCCAGCACATTGCTCAGGCAGTCCAGCCCAACCAGCTTCACCTTGCCTCCGGACTTTCCCGCTCCGTCGAGGATCTCATATACGCCAAGAGCCATATCATCATTTCCGCACCATACACCCTCAATCTCATCCCCATATTTGATGAACATATCTTCAAACACCGGCGCCGCGTCAAAACGGTTCCAGTTTCCGGGCTGGGATTCCAGCAGCTTGATATCCGGATACTCCTTCAAAGCATCCTCCAGTCCTTCATGGCGCTGTACGGCCGTGGTGCTCCCCAGAAGTCCGTCAATCGCAACGATACTTCCCTTTCCTCCCATGGCCTCAAAGAGGTATTGCGCCATCGTATAGCCTTCCAGACGCATGTCTGTCAGAATATGTGCCAGGTGATACTCATACGGCGTAAAATCAAAGTCTTCCGGATAATCCCAAAGGGTTACGAAGGGAACCTTCGCGTCCTCGCACAGATCTGCCAGAGCCGGAACCACGCTGGAACTGGTCGGCATAATGATTACAAAATCCGGATCATAAGTAACCAGTCCGGTTTCCAGATCGGCAATCTGCTTCTGTTCATTGTCCTCTGAGGACAGTGTAATATATTCAAATCCCATCTGATCGGCAAATTCCTTACCGCCTCTGTTCAGCTCGGCATAGTATTCGTTGTCCATCCCCTTTGTAGAGGAGATGACTGTGAAATCGCCGTCAGCCGCCGGTTCCTCCTCCTTTTCCTCTTCTGCTTCCTCTGATGCAGACCCGCTTTCCTCTGCCGGCTTGGATTCCGCCGGCGCTTCCGTCTTGCCGGAGCATCCTGCCGTCAATGCAGCTGTCATTGCCACCGCCAGTATTACCGCCAAAAATCTGTTCTTCTTCATCGTTGCATCCTCCTCTTTGTTTTTATTTTTGTTTTTTAATATCCCTCCGCAGATATAAAAACCCTTATCAGTCAATCCACTTCATGTGAAAACCGCCGTCCACATCAATGGCTGATCCTGTCGTATAGGGCAGATAACCTTTACATATCGCGGAAACCGCCTTTGCCACATCTTCTCCGGTTCCCCAGCGGCGTAATGGATGTAAGCCATCCGCAATATACCGGTCAAATTTTTCCTTTACCGGCAGCGTCATATCACTCAAGATGTTGCCGGGGCGTATTTCATAAACATTAATCTCATAGTCTGCCAGGGCAAATGCCAGCAGCCTGGTCAGCATGGTGATCGCAGCCTTGGACATACAATACTCCCCTCTCATAAGAGAAAGCGTATAAGCCGAGATAGAAGACATATTGATGATCACAGGCCGGATTCCCTCCGGTTCCTCCTGGCGCTGCCTGATCATCTGCTTTGCGGCAAGCTGTGCGGTGAACAGATATCCTTTCAGATTAATGTCCATCACCCGGTCAAGGCTCTCTTCGGAAACATCCAGTATGTTCTCCTGCTTTGCGGAACCCACACCTGCGTTATTGATCAATGCGTCGATACGTCCAAAATGATCGACCACAGAAGAAATAAGCCTCTCCCGGTCTTCCTGCCTGGACATATCAGCCCTGATATACAGAAGGTCTGTTTTGTCCTTTACTGTCTTCAGGCGTTCAGCAGCACGCTCTTCGGACATTGTTCCGCAAGCCGCAACAGCAAATCCGTCGGCTGCAAGCTGTTGTGCTATGGCATTACCGATCCCTCTTGTAGCGCCTGTGATCACAGCTACTTTTCTTTTTTCCAAAATCGAATATCCTCCTGACTGTGTTTAAATCTTCATCACTGTTTTCTTAGAAGCTGTGAAAAATCACTTGTACAGCTGACCTGTCTGATCATCTGTCTGTACCTGTTTTATATTCACAGTTCTTTCATTTCTGCTCCGAGCATAATATTGTATAATCGCAGAACATTTTAAGTATTCTTTGTGTATACAATCTGAATTCTAATATTATTATAGCAGAAAATCAAAGTCTGTCAAGAAATTTTATGAATTTTTACCTGAAATCTAAAGAATCCGATCATCAAAATGTGAATTCTGCCAAACAAACCAGAACTATTACTGAATTCCTATCCGTACAAGAGTATAATTCCCCCAGGTCAGATATTTAAACATAACAAAGAGTTTCGCTTGCGAAACTCGCGCCTGCGGCGGTTTTTTATTCTATAGGAAACTTCTCCGAATTTTCCTATAGAATAAAAAACCGCCGGCCGCTGAATGCGGTCCGACGGAAAAATCACACTTTAGTTCCGCGGTATCAGAACAGATTTCCTTCTTCGTCAAACACAAACGGTTCCGGATTTCCTAAAACACGGACTCCCGAAGTATTCCGCGCCTCTTCCTCCATTGCCTCAGAAACCCAGATCTCACTTAAAGACAGCGTATCCCTGATACGTACCAGACGGATATTCTTCTTATCAAATCCAGCCGCCGTTTTGATTCCCGTCTGGATAGCAAGCCTTTGATTTGCCATGACCAGCGGAATACGTACAGCCGCAGTCAAAGTGGCGGTAAGGGCATTCGGATATGTAGCTTCAGGATCAAATTTTTCAAAAAGCCTTCGTGTCGTCACATCCGCAACCCCTATCCCATTTGCATTTCCATGCGTCTCTTCTGTCAGATCCAGCACCACCAGCTTGTCCGGTCTGGGCGGACCGCTGGCATAGGGACTGGCAAAACAGCCGGTAATGTGCGGATCCATGCCAAGTCCGCTGATATTTTTCCCCATCCGGTCCACCACCAGAACATCCATGTCGGGAAGCAGGATACGAGGCATCCGTTTTTTCGCCCGAAGCAGTAGGCCCGGTTCTCTTTTTTCAAAATCCTCAGGTCTCACGGCATGGATCTCACAGGTATCATCAAACGCATTTTCAATCATGGCTACCCCAAAAAGTATCCTGGCATTCTTCAGTATGGCGCTGCCGTATTTACGGATATTCTCAGCGATCTTCGCATATCCCTCCTGATGGCACACCTCTGCGCCGACCTGCTTGGCCAGTCCGATTGCCATCATTTTCATCAGGCCGCTTTCCACGCTTCCGGTAAAGGACGTATGGGCTTTGATACGGTTCACGACGATAATTCCATCTGCCTGGGCCGCAAACGCGTCAATCTGCACAGGATGCCCGTCAAACGTGGCGCCGATCTTCCTCACTTCCATTGAGGAGCGTATCGGGCAGGACAAATATCCTTCCGTAATCCCCAGAGAGGCCAGCACCTCCAGCTGTCCCTGCGCAGTGGCGCCGCCATGGCTGCCCATGGCTGGTATCACAAAAGGTTCTGCTCCTTTTTCCTTGAGGATACGCACGATAGTACGAAGGATCAGGGCAATATTCGAGATCCCCCTGCTGCCTGCAGTCACAGCCACCGACATTCCCGGACGGATGGAATCCAGTACATTCCTATCAGAAATCGCGCTTCTCACACCGCCCTCTATATCTGCAATCGCTGTCCGGTCAAAATGCTGCTCGATCCGAACCATTCTGGGAAGGGGCACTTTTTGTGCCAGGTCTTCTACAACACTCATATCCATCTCACATCCTTATCTTCAGTCTATAATCACAATATGAAGCTGTTCCGCGATTTCCCTTGCCTTTTCCATGCTGGGCTCTGCTGCTTTTAAGATCAGACGCGCGCCGCCGCTGTTGATCGACTCTACCATGGAATTTCCTTCCGTGGCTTCTATTGTGACACGCTGCACGGAGTGTTCCGGAATTTCCAGAATTTCTACTTCCACCCCTTTTCTGCGGGCCACATCCAGACTGTTCTTATATGCCTGGGCATTGCTTGTGCCATGTCCTTCAATGGCTGCCATGAGGATACCGGGAACATTGATCGCACGCCGGGCAAACATTTCCGAATACAGTTCTATCTTAACCTTTTTGACCTCTCCTTTTGCCAGGAAATGGGCGATACGCGCGCAGTTCGTAGGAGAACCTACTCCCAGGCTGCTGCCTCCCACCACTGCTTCTCCAAACGGTTCCGTGATCGGATTCGCTTTTTCCGCCAGACGGCGGCTTTCTTCTCCAGCCTTTTCAATCAGCGCCTGCTGCCTCTTTCGCTCCTCCTGCTTGATCTCCTCAGAAATATATGCATCCACCTTTTCATCGTGTTTGAAGAAAGGCTCCATATATTCAATTGTTACCGGGACGATATGTTTTGCAGACGCAAGATGGCATTGAGCCGCCATCGCGATCATAACATCCACAGGAACATTCACCGGTATGGACGTATACATTGCAAGCTGGCTGGCAAGCCGCGCGATCAGGATTCCGCCTCCAATGTGGGTCGCGCACAGTCCGGGTACCAGCACCCTGGGCGTACAGGGTACGCTGATGGTCGGTGAAAGCGCCAGCACCATCGCAGCTTCCATTTGGGCAGGCGTCCCTCCCGCAAGCTCTACAAATGCCGCGGCTGTCGCCGCCGCGCCGGCCCCAAAGCCTTCCATATTGCAGCCGGTCGTTTCCTTTCCTATACGGAATTCCCCGCCTGTTTTCAGAATGACCGCCATAATTCGGGTAATCAGCGCAGCATCCTCGCAGTCCTCCTTCAGTGCTTTGATCAATCCGGTATAGGGACAGGAATCCCCTGTACCCGCACAGGGACGCAGACCAATCGAATGATTGCCTACCTGCGCGGCCAATGTATATGCCACGATCTTATTCACAAAAGAGTCTTCCACGATCATCGGACCGCCTTCCTTTGTCAGATCCTGTCCCACTGTGCCAAGCAGGAAACTTTTCCCCTCCCTGGCACCAATCTCTGCCGCACGCAGATTATGTTCAAAAGCCTCCTCCATGCCTGCCGCGATCTCTTCCAGGCTTCGGCCCGCAGCGTCACATGCCTCGGCCAGGATCACTTCGCCAACGGATTTTCCTGCCTCAGCAGCTACGGCAATACATTCACCTATCGTCATGCGGCCATATTTATATTCCTTCTGAGCTGCAATTTCTGCTATTGTCATGATGCGTCCTCCTTTATTATTTCACTTCAATGTCCATTAATTCTTCCCATATTTTAAGGAGGGCCGTAATATCCTGACGCCCATACCCCTTTGCCCTGGCCGTCTCAAACATCTGGACAGCCGTACTTCCCATCGGTATCGGCATCTTAAGCTGTTTTGCGGTATCCACCGCAAGCCCAAGATCCTTATGCTCCAGATCTACAGCAAATCCGCCTTCAAATTTACGCTTTTTGATAAAATCAGGAATCTTATTTTCTATGATAAAACTACGCCCGGAGCTCACTCCGATGATCTCATGCATCGTATCAATGTCTAATCCTATTTTTGCCCCCAGCACCAGCGCCTCAGCCGCAGCCGCCATATTGCAGCCGAGCAGGTAGTTATTGACCATCTTGATACCGGAGCCCGTTCCGGTTCCTCCCACATGATAGATCTTCTTGCCGATTGACTGGAGCACAGGCAAAATTGCGGCAAATCCCTCATCACTGCCTCCTGCCATTACGGTCAGCGTACCTTGCCGCGCGCCGCCCACGCCGCCGCTTACCGGACAGTCCAGATACTCGATGCCGTGTTCGGCAGTCAGCCTTGCATGGGCTCTCGCAGATTCTGGTGAGATACTGCTGAGGTCAATAAAATATGGAAAGCCAGGGTTCCTGACTGACAATATTTCTTTGAGTACCCCTGATACAATCGACGCATTCGGCAGCGAACACAGCACCATATCCACTCCCTCCACGGTCTCTGCCGCATTTCTGCATATTTCCGCGCCGCTCATCCGCGCCTCCTGGATCGCTTTCTCCACAAGGTCAAATGCTTTTACTTCATAGTGGTTCAAAAGCAGCCTGCGGCAGATCGGCAGGCCCATAGCTCCCAGTCCTATCATTCCTAATTTCATGGCATGTATCCTCCTTTTCGTTTTATGTTCTTATAGAATTTCCCTATGGAATTGAACAAAGAGTTTCGCTTGCGAAACTTGCGCCTGCGGCGGTCGCATTGCGGCATCTACCTCATACGCCACAGTGCGCATCCCCCGGAGGGTTTTTGTTCTATAAGGAAAATTCGGAGAAGTTTCCTATACAAAAAAGCCCCGCAGCAATTACGCTACGAGGCATGATAAGCCGGACATAAAAAACACTGTAACCCCACCGCTCCCACAAACAGCGGCGCACTTCTAACTTAAAAAGCTTTTCTCATGTGCTGCGCCCTCATCTTAGCAGGCAGTGGTTTACTGTATTCAAGTATCGTCCGTTCTTTCACCTGGTTTAAGTGTTCTTTCAACAACTCCTGTGCACGTTCTACATCCCGCTCCCGCATGGCTTTGACAATGTTCAGGTGCGTTCCCTTTGATTTGTCAAAATGCTCCGGGTCCCGGGCAGAGATACGGTTTACGATCGCAAATTGTGCATCCAGCATCTTATAAAACTTCTCCAGACGCAGATTCCCTCCATAGGATATAATCGAAGAATGTAAAAGACGGTTCGCGTCATAATACTGCTGCTCGTCCGAATCCTCATCCAGATTTTCAAAAGCATTCTCGAGCTCCTGGAGCATACCATCATCCATATACATACAAGCCAATGGCAGAGAATGGAGTTCAAACATGATTCGCAGTTCAAAAATCTCTTCCAAATCCCTGACCGTGATATCCGTTACAAAGGTTCCTCTGCCCAGATAATGGGAAACGAGCCCTTCTCCCTCCATCCGCTTGAGCGCCTCTCTCACAGGTGAACGGCTCAGACCAAGCGCCTTACCTAATTCAAGCTCTGCAATCGGCGAACCCAGCGGAATATCCCCTGAAAGAATGCCCTTATATAAATAATCATACACCTTGTCAACTGCCGCTGACCCCTTACTACCCACGTAATCGCCTCCGAACCGCACATAAACTCCAAATATTTATGTTGCTTTTTTGTTATTAATTATATCATAGTGCTGCTGATATTTGCAATTGTAAAATGAGATTCCGTACAGACGCAGGTAAGGAAGGAAACACTTAAACTTTCATATGCCGCGTACGTATTACTATTCTTCCGTACAATGAAGAGAATCAAAGACCTTTTGATATCCGTAAATATCAAACAGAGATTCTCCTGCGTATAGACGTTTCATCACCTCCGCCTCTTTTGCCGTCCTGGAATTGGCTGCATCCAGGACATCTTCTGCCTCGTCAAGAGGTACTACCACCACACCGTCCGCATCTGCCACAACTACATCTCCCGGATTCACAATCACGCCTCCGCAGCTGACCGGATGGTTGATCGTTCCCAGAGTTGCTTTGGCCGTGCCGCTTATACAGATCTGAGCGGAAAATACCGGCAGGCCAAGACGTATGATTTCCTGGCTGTCACGTACCGCACAATTCAAGATCAGCCCTGCCAGTCCTTTTGTCACACACTCAACTGCCAATACTTCGCCGAATGGACCATTTGCTACCGCGTTGCCCATATCCGCGACAATCACATCCCCTTTCCGCGCCATGCTGATGGCCTTAATGAGCATCAGATTGTCGCCGGTATGGCACCTTACCGTAAGAGCCCTTCCGGCAAGGCGCATCGCTCTTTCAATTGGCTTGATCTCCGGATCCATTGCGTTCCTGCGGCCCATAGCCTCATGGACAGTGGCAGACGCCTGATCTTGGTACCTGGCAAGCAGCTCGTCGCTGCATCTCGGGATTGTTTTGACCACATTTACCATAATCCATACCACATCCTTAAAAAAATTTACGTAGCCATTTTGTATATTTATTGTCGACTCGTTGTAATCATTATATCTTTTCGGATTCCTCTTGTCAATAATTCATGTATATTTTTTGGATACAAATTGTATAATTTATGTTTTTATCTTTAATTTATCCCTGTTTTTTCCATCCCTCCATAGAAATTTTCCCCATCCTCTGTTATAATGAATTGCGCCGACGCGCAAGCAGGTCATCCATTTCCCGGAGGAAATCGGTGACAGATCACACTTCACCTATACCATATAAAAACGGAGGACAACACCATGAAATTTACTTTTGCCCACAACAATCTGAACGTATACGACCTGCAGAAGTCCCTGGATTTCTACAAGGAAGCCTTAGGGCTCACCGTACAGCGTACCAAGGACGCCGACGACGGCAGCTTCACCCTCGCCTTTTTAGGCGACCAGACCACGCCCCATCTGCTGGAGCTGACCTGGCTCCGTGACATGAACCGCCCCTACGAGCTGGGCGACAATGAGATCCACCTGGCCTTCACGGTAGACGATTTTGACGCCGCCCTCGCCAAACACCGGGAGATGGGCTGCGTCTGCTTCGAAAACGCCGACATGGGAGTCTATTTTATCGAAGATCCCGACGGCTACTGGCTGGAGATCATCCCCGCAAAGTAGCCGCCGGCAAACTGCATACTGCGGCCGAACAAAAGTGTGCGTCTTAACGTACACTCACGCCGAAGCGCAGAACAAAAAACGCTCATGCAGATGACCGGCAAATCTACTGTCCTGCATGGGCGTTCCCTTTCATGTTTCTCACATAATATTCATTTTTCTGCTTCTCCACAGACATTTTTCAAACAGGATTTCCATGGACTAAATCCCTGCTCTTCTGCAGATACATCCTCCTGTAATAAGCCCCCACCAGTATCACACAAGCTCCCGTCCAGGCCAATATCTCCGCGTAAAAGATCCCTTCCTGCCCCAGAAGCCCCGGTAGCAGCATCGCCGCCGACACACGCATGACAAATTCCGCGATCCCGGACACCATGGGGATGATCGTATCCCCCAGCCCCTGCAGCGCGCACCGGTATACATGCAGCGCATACAGGATCACTAAAAACACGCTCATGATCATCAGATAATGATGGGCAATCCCGAGCACCTGCTCCGCCTGGGATTTTTCCGCGGAAATAAACATGGACAGCATATCCTTCCCCCACAGAAACATAGCCCCCGAAATCAGCAGCGACGTGGCAAACGCCATCACGATCCCGCTGCGCATCCCTCTCTGAATCCGGCGGATATCCCCGGCCCCCCGGTTCTGGGCCACATAGGTTGTGATCGCGTATCCGTAGGAAATGGCCGCCGTTTCCAGCACACCGTACAATTTATTGGTGGCCGTAAATCCCGCCACAAACAAAAATCCAAATCCGTTGATCACCGACTGCAGCACCATCCCGCCGATACTGATGACCGCATTCTGAAACATCACCGGGATTCCCAGCCACAGCAGCTTCCTCACCAGCACAAGATCCGGTTCAAAATCCGACCGTCTCAGCCGCAGCAGCGAGATCTTCCGGATCACCAGGCTGCAGTACACGCAGGAGACTCCCTGGGCGATCAGCGTTGCGGCCGCAGCCCCTGCGATCCCCCAGTGAAATACCATGACAAACAGCAGATCCAGCCCAATATTGGTACACGCCGCAGCCACCATGGCCACCAACGGGGACCGTCCGTCCCCCAGCGCCCGGAGCAGGGATGCCTCCAGATTGTACAGAAGGATGATCCCGATTCCGCCGAACATGATCCGCAGATACATAAGCGCCCCGCCGAAGATATTTTCCGGGGTTCTCAAAAGCCGTAACACCGGCGCCGCAGCCGCCTCCCCTGCCGCCGTCAGCAAAACTACCGACACCGCAGCCAGAAGCAGAGCGTTTCCCACCGATTTTCTGAGAGACTCCTCATTTTTCGCCCCGTAAAACTGGGCAAACAAGATGGAAAAGCCCTGCGTCATCCCGGACGCCAGCCACATGAACAGCCAGTTCAACCAGTCCGACGCCCCGATGGAAGCCAGCGCCTGCACGCCCACGCCCTGCCCCACAATCACCGTATCCACGACGGTATAAAGCTGCTGAAAAATATTCCCCAGCATCAAAGGCATGGAAAACCCAAACAGCAGCCTGATTGGACTCCCCTTCGTCATATCTTTTGTCGCCTGCATCACAATCCCCGTTCCTTTCTATATATACAAACGCCCCAAAGCTATACCGTCCATTCTAAATCATATTCCCCCTTTCGTCAATACGCCAATACTCTCAAACCTTTTACAATATGTTTACATCTCCAAATTGAAAATCCCTCTCAATTGTTATAAAATAATCCTATATCCACACATCCCAAGGAGGCCGCCAGTATGAATACCACCACCCGAAAATCCCATCCCCCCCTGCTCTTTCTCGTCATCCTGCTGTCCGTTTTTCTCATAGCCGCGGGAGCCATCCTGGCCCGGACGATTCTCGGCGCCGCTTTTCGCACGGCTCCCCCTGCATTCTGCACACATGCCCCCGAACTGACCGAGGCAGCCGGCGGTTTCTCCCTCCCGGACTACTACATCACCAACAAGGTCACCGGTCTGAACAGATACTACATAGACGACCAGTCCGACCTCTGGGGCTACGGCAGCAATGAATACGGCCAGCTCGGAAACGGCATGGTCCTGGAGCCGGGTGAAACTACCGGCACCCCCGTGAAAATCGCCTCCGGCGTGGTATCCGTGGACTGCTCCGTAAACGGCTATTTCTGCATCTATCTGACTGCGGACGGCGAATTGTACGGCATGGGCTCCAACATGCTGGGACTGCTGGGCCAGGATTTCGACAGTACGAATTACTACTGCAGGCACGACAACAAAGTGACCAGCCCCGTCCTCCTGATGGACCAGGTTGCCTATGCGCAGGCCGGCATGGAATCCATCACAGCATTGAAAAAAGACGGCAGCGTATGGTGGTGGGGCCAGTACATGAGTACCTATGGGACGACGGTTTCTGACTCAGAAGATTTCGAAAAAACAACCGAGGACGAATCCAATCCCTGCAAAATGCTGTACAACTCTCCCCGCAAAATCCTGGACAACTGCGTCTATGCAGCCACCGGTGACTGGACCGGCGCCGCCATCAGCGAAAACGGCGACCTGTACACATGGGGACTCAATATTTTCGGCGAATGCGGAACTCCCGTTACCGAAGACGACTTCATCCGCACTCCCTGCAAGGTTCTCGAAGACGTGGCAATGGTCTGGCCGGAGCAGATCGAAGTGAACAGCCCTCTGGAAGAAATACCGGAACAAATGCTTTACGAGACCGTTTATCGTTTCAACACCTTTGTCCGGTTAAAAGACGGAACCATCCTGGCTGCCGGACGCGGGCTCGGTGATCAGGAAAAAACCATTTCCCTGACAGGAGATCTGAACGCAGAATCCAGCCATACCTATTCAAACACCTTTGTTCCCGCGGAGATTCGAAAATATTCCGCCGAAAATATAAAAAATCTGATCCGCAGGATTGAAATCGGGACCGACAGAGAAGCGGTTGAGCAATACCTTACAGCCAACGGAATCCAATATTTCTATATAACGAATTATAGCGAAGACACAAGAGAACACACTGAAAATCCATATGAAATGCGCACTGAGGATCAAACCTATTTTTTCTATTTTGATTCTGAAAATAAACTGACAGAAAAAGGAACCAATCTCCATGCCCTGTAAAATACTTGTAATCGAAGACGAAGAACATATCAACGAGCTGATCTGCATCAACCTGGAAACCGCAGGCTACGAACCCGTCCCCTTTTTCGACGGCGCCGCTCTTTTCAGCCATCTCCAGGAGATCCCCGCCCCGTCCTACGACCTGGCGCTCCTGGACGTGATGCTCCCCGGAAAGGACGGCTTTGAACTCCTTCCCGAACTGCAGGCTCAGCAGATTCCGGTCATTTTCCTGACTGCCAGGGGAGACCTCCACAGCAAGGTCAAGGGTCTCACCGACGGCGCCGAGGACTACATTGTCAAGCCCTTCGAAATGCTGGAGCTTCTGGTAAGGGTGGAAAAGGTGTTAAGCCGTTTCCAGAAAAAAGTTGAGGAATGCTACCGTATACGGGATGTGGAAATCTTCCCGAAGGAGCGGATTGTGCAGAAAGCCGGAACCGTCATCCCTTTCAAGCCCATGGAGTTTGACTGCCTGCTGCTCCTGGTCCGGTATAAAAATATCGCCCTCAGCCGGGAGCAGCTCCTGCAAATGCTCTGGGGCGTGGAATTTGACGGCGAGACCCGAACCATCGACGTCCATGTCGGAAGGATTCGGAAAAAACTGGGCTTCCAGGATGTCATAAAGACCGTCCCCCGCATCGGATACCGCCTGGAAGACCGCCCGGAGGAGGAACTGCCGTCCCCGGCAGCCAGTCACATGACAGACCAAACAGCAGCCCCGTCAACGGATACCCCGGAGGAATCACCATGAAGCTAAAAACAAAGATCACCCTCACCTCGGTATGCCTGCTTCTTCTCCTGTCCCAGGCTTTTTCCATCTGGAACCTGTCCAGGACCCAGGAGCAGATCATTGAGAATATCCGCAGCTACGAATACGACAGGCTGTCGTCGGATGTATGGCGTTTCAACAAAACCCTGGCAGCGATGGAGTTTCACGATATCCGCAGCGCAAAGTACGCTGCCCGGACCACATTCTCCTCCGGCTACAGTGAAAATGCCGTCCTCTACTATGACAATGAAGAACTGTACAATCTCAGTCCCTATCTGTTCGACATGACAGAGCTGGCAGACTCTCCGAAGGAGCCGGCGCAGGATATGCCTCTCTCTGATTCCAGGGAGCCAGTCATCACGGATCCGCAGCAAAACGTCTTTCTGGAAGAGGCAGGCAGCCGGCGTCTGCTGATTCTTTTTCAGGATCTGGATGTATCAGACACAGATTACTCACCAAATTCACTGGGCACCCTGCGCCTCCTCCACTACCGCGATATCACCTCTGTCTACCAGTCCGGAAGGCTGCTCTTTTTCCAGGGCATGATTGTGGCCCTGCTCCTGTCCGTCCTTCTGGCCGTGCTGCTCACCTGTGTTCTCCGGCGGATCCTGGCCCCCTTCTATCTTCTGCGCGACGCGGCAAATAGGATCGCAGAGGGGGACTATGAGAAGCGTGTGGAGCGTCCGGGAACCGATGAGGTGGGTGAAGTCTCCCAGAGCTTCAACCAGATGGCGGAGCGGATCGAGGAACACATCCGCGCCCTGGCTGAAATGAACGAAACCCAGCGTCAGCTTATCGGCTCCCTTGCCCACGAACTGAAAACTCCCATGACCGGCATCCAGGGCTATGCAGAGCTGCTGCAGCGTGTTTCGCTTCCCCCGGTCAAACAGGCCGATGCCCTCCATTATATAGAAGAGGAATGCATCCGTCTCTCCCGCCTTTCCGCAAAAATGCTCCTGCTCACCGACCTGTCCCGGGAAGAAACGATCGAAAAAAAGCCCTGCCCGGTATCCGCACTCTTTTCCCAGGCAAAAGAAGTCACCCATTACCGCCTGAAAGAAAAAGGCATCCGACTGCAGACAGACCTGGAAGAAGATTTTTCTATCCAGGGGGATGCCGACCTTTTGCTCAGCTTCCTCACCAACTTAATCGACAACGCCTGCAAGGCCAGCCCTCCAGGTTCCTCGATCCGCCTGATCGGGACAGTCTCCGGGATCTTTGTACAGGATGAAGGGATCGGCATCCCTCAGGACGAGATCGCCCGGATCACAGAGCCTTTCTATATGGTAAATAAATCCCGCTCCCGCAAACAGGGCGGCGCCGGCCTCGGCCTCTCCCTGTGCCACCAGATCGCCCGTCTCCATGGCGGATACCTTGAGATCAAAAGCAGTCCGGAAAAAGGAACCCGCATCGGAATGCAGATCGATTGCGGCGGCTAAAGTCACTGTCGATTTCCTCAAATACCGCAAAGCAACGCGGCGAGTCATGAAAAAGCTCTTGCATCCAGGTGGATCTTGATATAACATAGAGGAGGACTACCAATGAAAAAAACAGCCCTGCTGCTTTTTCTCACCGTGCTGTCGGCCTGTATCATTCTCGGCTGCAGCTCTGGCTCGAAAAAGCATATTATCGTACGGGAAAAAAGCGAACTGAATACAGACAGCTACCGCCAAACCTCCGAAACGCCGGACACCCTTGCCGGTCAGCTCCAGGTTCCGGAAAAGAATCTGTATTCTGGAAAATATATAGATGATCCTTTTCAGCTCATCTGCAGTGCTGAGGTTATCGTCCCTGAGACGGACCAGGTTCCTGTCTTCAAGGTCGGCCAAAAACCCTTTAACCAGACATGGATCGATCAGGTCACAGATGTCTTCTTTGGGAATCATCCCGTGTATGACTACGAAAAATATAACCAGCCCACCAGAGAATGGATTTCCGAAAAGCTCCGTCAACTGAGATCTTATCAGGCAGAAGGCAATCTTGACCCATATGGGTATATTGCCTCCGCGCAGGCAGCGGGCTACGAAAATCCGGAATCCTTTTATAACCTGCAGTCAGAGATCCAGCGATGGGAGCAGATTTACGAAACTTCTCCCGAAGCGGTTGAAAAAGTTGAGGTCATCCCTGGTTTTGGCTCCGGCGCGCCGGATAACTGTTTTTACAGAGAACCATCCGCAGCGGAATCGTCTTCCGCAGAAACGGCCTCTTCGGATGATCCTTTTTTCGGAATTGTTGAAATGGATGGCGGAATTTTCCTGTACAAATTAAAAAGGAGCGGTTCCTTCCACATGGATATCGGCATCGTAAGAGGAGATACAGAGATTTCAGACAAGAAATGGTCCGAATCCTCTTGGTTCCAGCCGTATTGGCTTCAGGATTCTTCTGACGCCCCCAAAGGGAATCTCCCATCCAGGGAGGCTGTAGAAAAACTGGCAGGAATCACCCCTGCTCAGGCCGCCGCAATGACCGATCAGTATATGGAAAAGCTGGGCCTTTCTGATTTTTCTCCAAAGCGCATAGAGCTGAGCCTGAGCAGCCGTTACAACACAGATCCGATAGGATTGGGTTCCGAAGAATACCTTGATTACCAGGATGCCGCCTACCAGATCATCTATACCAGAGATCTCCGTGGATTTCCGATCACGCCTGACAACAGCAATGGCGGTGTTTTGGAATATACGGACGATTCCGGGAGCGCATGGGGTTATGAAAAAGTGGAATTTTATGTAAATCAGGAAGGACTTCAAAAGGCTTCCATCCAAAATCTGTACGAAATACAGAAACCGATGATCGACAATGTAGAACTGATGAGTTTTTCGGATATCACAGAAATATTCTGGAAGATTATGCCGGTCCGTTTTCAAAACAATACAGATAAAATAAATATCAACCGGATCACACTGGGGTATATGAAAATCTATGATCCGGGCCTGAGCAGCACGACAGGACTTCTGGTACCTGTCTGGGATTTTTTCGGAACACGTGAAATATACGATCCTGACACCGGAGAACCCTATGCAATGGCATATCCCACCACCAGCTTTCTGACGATTAATGCCGCTGACGGTACAGTGATCAACCGAAATTACGGATATTAAAATCAGACAGAGCCTTGTTGGCAAGTGCCTGACGTCAAAATTCATATTACAGTGCAGAACAGCCTTCCGCGTTTATCATGCAGGTCAACATCCTGCTCTTGATATATGAACACATATTTTTAGAAGGAGAACAACTCATGAACCCAACGGACACGCCACTCACAGACCATCCGCAGAACACCCCGCAGGAGACTCCGGTGCCCAATTCCCAGGGCAAACCACAGGAGCGTCCCCAGAACCATTTGGAGAGCCGCTCTCAGGCTGATTCAGATGCTTCTCAGGAAATCCAGCAGAATCTTTCCGACGAAAGTTCTCTGCACAGTTCGGCAGATTCCGCACCGAATCCTTCCACGGAGCCTCTACAGAGCAGCTCCACAGATTCCGTGCCGAATCCTTCCACGGAGTCTCTACAGAGCAGCTCCACAGATTCCCAGCAGCCCCCTGCGCAGGTTTCTTCCCAGGAAGCTGCGCCTTCTGCCGCGGAACCAGCGAAAACGCTGCCATACAAAAAAATCGCCGCATGGACCGCGGCCGTCCTCGCCGCAGTCCTGCTGCTCACATACCTGGGCGTGTCCATCTACTTCCGAAGCCATTACCTTTTTAACACTACGATCAACGGCCAGGATTTTTCCAAGCAAACCGTAGAGGATGCCCGAGCCTTTTTTGCAGGCCAGGCAGACGCCTATGCCTTGAAGATCACAGAAAGCGGCGGCAAGACCGAGGACATCACCGGCAGTGAGATCGATATGTCCTGGAATGACAGCCAGGCTCTGGACCAGATACTAAAAGACCAGAACGCTTTCGCATGGCCGATGGAATATTTCAAAGAAACATCCAAAGAGATCACGTTTGATATCTCCTACGATAAAGCGGCCCTGGAAAAAAAGGTCAGTTCCCTGAAAGCCGTAACTGCGGAACCGATCCAGCCCCAGTCCGCCTACCCGGAATTTGACGGAAATTCCTACGTCATAAAACCGGAAGTATACGGAACCGACCTGGATTCGAAAAAACTGTTAAAGCAGATCCATGAGTCCGTTGCCCGGTTGGATAAAGAGATTGATCTCCAGAAAGAGGGCTTTTACAAAGCCCCGGAATACACCGCCGAATCGCCGAAGCTGAAAGAACTCTGCCAGACTCTGAACCAATACTGCAAGGCAAGCATCACCTACGAAATGGACATTCCCATCGTGGTAGATAAGACATTGATCTCCACCTGGCTGTCCTATGACGCAGATTTTCACGTCACACTGGACGAGGCCGCGATCCGAAACTGGATGACCGAATTTGGCAGACGTTACGACACCGTAGGCACTACCAGGCCGCTCACCACCCCGGCCGGTAAAGCCACGGAGGTTTCCGGCGGTACCTACGGCTGGATCATCAATGAAGAGGCGGAATTTCCCGCTCTGGTAAGCAGCATCCGAAACGGCGAGGTCGTGACAAAAGCCCCGGCCTGTGATCAGACCGCTGCCTCCCATGCCCCCCAGGACTGGGGCGGCACATTCGTGGAAGTGGATCTGACTGCCCAGCATATGTGGTATCTGGAAAACGGCACCGTCGTTTTTGAGTCCGACGTGGTCACCGGAAAAAACAGCACACCCACTCCTCCCGGAGTATACAATATCCTGGAAAAGCTGTCCCCCACCGTTTTGGTCGGAAATATAGTCCCGGAAACCAATGAGCCGGAATACCGTACCCCCGTAGATTTCTGGATGCGCGTCACCTGGAGCGGCATCGGCTTCCACGACGCCACCTGGCAGCCCGCGTTCGGAGGAGACGTCTACCTCTGGAACGGCTCCCACGGCTGCATCAACATGCCCTACTACAATGCCCAGGAATTATATTCCATATTGCAGCTCGGGACGCCGGTAGTGGTACATTACTAACTTCACCGATACCGGAAATTAAAATTTCCCCACCTGTACGGTTGCAATCCGAAATCACATTTTTATGCAATTTATTGCAATAAATGCATTTTTTTGATTGAGGCAGCCCCATCAAAGGGACTGCCTCAATTTTTACAAATCCATCATATCATATGCGCATCTCCTACGCTTCCTTAAATCCTTCCCCCACCACTTCATTGGATTCCATGATCACAATAAAGCACTTCGGGTCAATCTCTTTCACCATTTTTCGGATAGAATACATCTGCTTATTGTTGCAGGCGCACATCACCACTTCCTTCTTCGCCCCGGTATAGCTTCCCTTCCCGGTCAGGATCGTAGCGCCCCTGCCGATATATTCATCAATCTTACCTGCAACCTCCTGCCCCTTATCCGTCACGATCAGAGTCATCTTTCCGGAGTCAATACCGTACATGATCTTATCAATGACCACCGTCAACAGGTAGGAAATGATCAGTCCGTAGATGGTCGCGTCCACATCCCGGAAGATCACCCCGCCCAGCAGTACGATTGCGCAGTCCAAGGCGAACACGATTCGTCCCAGGGAAATATGCGGCTTCTTCACCCGGATCGCCATGGACACAAAATCCATTCCCCCGGTGGATGAGCTGTTCATGAAGATCAGCGCATAGCCCAGCCCCGAAAAAATCCCGGTGCAGATGGCCGCCAGCATCCTTTCCCCGGAATACACCGGAAACAGCGGCACAATATAGTCCGTGATCAGAGAGGTGATAATGACCGAGCGCACCGAACGCACAAAAAACTCCCGCCCCAGCGTCCGATAACATCCAACCGCAATCGGGACATTCAGGAGAATGGTGGCAAGTCCGATCGGCACTCCCCACAGCCGGAACAGTATCAACGCGATACCCGACACCCCGGCCAGCGGGAATTCCGCATTTGCCGCAAAATTATAAATTCCGGCCCCGATCAGAATCCCGCCGAATACATCAATAAAAAGATCGTACCACAGCCTTTTCCAGTCCAGTTTTATCATATCCTCTTTCCTCTCTGTATTCTTCTGAATTGATTCCCAAAAGTCACCCCTTTATGCCCAGACAGTTGCTTCACAAGGTATAGCATTCGCAGATCCGCTGATTTTATCCAAAGAAATTGTCCGAAAAGAGTCTAACCTTCAATCAGAAATTCCTTCTCCCGCAGCATGTCCTCGATCATATCCAGCGTTTTTTCACAGTCCGCCTCGACCACGTGGTAGTGATAATCCGAAGTAATGTTTTTCAGCGGGCTCGATTTTCCCTTTTGGATATCCTGTAGAAATTCCATCACATTTCTCCGGGAGCGGATCCCAAGCTCCGCCTTCATCCGCCCGTACACCCGATGGTTGACCATCACATTGACCACACAGCCGCCCAGATCCACGATGGAGCACAGCTCCTCCTCCATCCGCTCGTCCGTGTGCCGCACCTTGAACGTCCGGTTCACCGTATGGGGAGCATTCAGGAGATACCCGCGGTGTGTAGATATGATATCATATCCCGCGGCGCGGATCAACGCAATATCCTGCACGATCACCTGACGGCTCACCTCACAGCTCTCCGCCAGTGAGCTGCCCGAAACCGGTGTCCTGCTGGTCCTGATTTTTTCTATGATTTTATCCCTGCGCTCTGTTCCCGTCATCATACCCGATTCCTCCTTTCTGCCCCCATCTTCGATTTATCATGGTCCGCTCTTTCATATTCCCTATCATAATCAGCATTACATACCACGGCCGCCTTCCACCCCAGATCTTGTTGTACTAGGAAACAGCATGCAGGTTTTTCAACGAAATGTCAAGTATCGGAGCGGAATGCGTCAGCGCGCCGCTGGAAATATAATCCACTCCCAGAGCCGTCAGCCGCCCGATATTCTCTTTCGTCACGTTTCCGGAGCACTCCGTCTCTGCCCTGCCGTCAATGATACGGATCGCCTCCCGCATTTCCTCCGCGGACATGTTATCCAGCATGATGATGTCAGCCCCGGCTTCCACCGCCTCTTTCACCATATCCAGATTCTCCACCTCCACTTCGATCTTCCGCACAAACGGCGCATACTCCTTTGCCATCCGGACCGCCTTTGTCACGCTTCCTGCTGCCCCGATGTGATTATCCTTGAGAAGCACCCCGTCAGAAAGGTTGTACCGATGGTTATAGCCGCCTCCCACCCGGACCGCGTATTTCTCAAAAATCCGCATATTCGGCGTGGTCTTCCTCGTATCCAGAAGTTTCGTTTTGCTGCCCGCAAGCAGATCCGCCACCGAACGGGTATAGGTGGCAATGCCGCTCATCCGCTGCAGGTAATTCAGCGCCACACGCTCACCGGAGAGCAGGACACGGATGTCGCCGGTCACCTTTCCCAACAGTTCTCCGGCTTTCACCGCATCGCCGTCCTTGCAGAAAAACTCCGCCTTCGTCTCCCCATCCAGTAGCTGAAAAACCCGTTCAAACACCTGCAGCCCGGCAATGACTCCGTCCTGCTTGCAGATCAGCTCCACTTCCCCTTCCACGGCCTCCTTCATCACCGAGTTAGTGGTCACATCCTCACTGGAAATATCCTCCCGCAAAGCCTCCATAATCAAATGATCCATCTGCAATGTTTCCGTAATTTTATTCATCTTTTTTCTCCTCACTTCATTTATTCTATATCATCCGAATCATCCCTGCGCCGGCACTCCATTTCCTCCCGGATCTTCATCGCCGCCCGCTTCGCGAACACCAAGCTTTCCAGCAGGGAATTGCTTGCCAGCCGGTTTGCCCCGTGAACCCCGTTGCAGCTGGTCTCTCCCACCGCAAATAAACGCGGCATAGAGGTCCGGCTGTCCGAATCCACCCACACGCCGCCCATAAAATAATGCTGCGCCGGCACCACCGGAATGCATTCCTTCAATACATCATATCCCTCTTCCAGACACCGCAGGTAAATGTTTGGAAAATGCCGCAGGATCGTCTCTTTCTCAATATGCTCCATGGACAGGTACACAAAATCCGTCCCGTCCTTTTCCATTTGTTCCCGGATCGCGGCAGCCACCACATCCCTGGGAAGCAGTTCATCCACAAACCGTTCTTTCTTCTTATTATACAGCACCGCGCCTTCCCCGCGCACAGATTCCGAGATCAAGAACCGCCTCCCCGGCTTTTTCGAATACAGCGTGGTCGGATGGAACTGCACATAATCCAAATGCTCCAGCCGGATGCCGTGCTTCTTTGAAATTTCAATCGCATCCCCCGTCAAATGCGGAAAATTCGTGGAATGGGTATACTGTCCCCCGATCCCGCCTGTGGCAAATATGGTATAGCCGGCGCGGATCTCTATCTGTTCCCCGCACGTATCCTCTCCCGGAGCTTCTGCCTTCTCCCGCTCTCTGTGCGTATCCTCTCCCGGAGCTTCTGCCTTCTCCCGCTCTCTGCATGCATCCTCTCCCGGAGCTTCTGCCTTCTCCCGCTCTCTGCGCGCATCCTCTCCCCGCAAAATACCATCTTCCGCATGACATTCTCTCAGATCCGCAGCTTCCGGATCCATCACCGCCTGCCCGTCGCTCTTTACACGTTCCGCCAGTATCCCGACGCACGCTCCGTTTTCCACGATAATATCCGTCATCGCGGTATACTCGTACAGCATCACATTTTCCAGCCTCTTCACCTGCTCCAGCAGCCTGCTGGTGATCTCTTTTCCGGTAATGTCCTTGTGATACAGGATCCGCGGCTTCGAATGCGCCCCTTCCCGCGTGTAGAGAAATTCCCCATCCTCAGCCTGCTCATGTTCAAATTCTACTCCGAATCCTACCAGCTTGTCAATGACATCTCTCGATCCCCGGATCATAATATCCACGGACTCCTTCCGGTTCTCATAATGTCCGGCCCGCATCGTATCCTCAAAATAGCTGTCATAATCCTCATCATCCCGCAGCACCGAGATTCCCCCCTGTGCCAGAAAGGAATCACTGCTTTCCAGATCCGATTTCGTGATCATAATGATCTTTTTATCTCCCGGCAGGTTCAGGGCACTGAACAGCCCCGCGGCGCCTGTCCCCACAATTACCACATCAGCTTCCATTTTCATAACTTCTTCTCCTGTTTTGCCAGCTCCAGCATTCTTTCCAGCGGCTTCTTCGACAGCTCCCGCAGCTCCTGATCCACTTCCACCGCGTTTTCCCCGGTTTTCAGCACATGCAGGAGCTTTTCCAGAGTATTCAATTTCATATCCCGGCACACCGGCTCTGTCTTCGTAAAATAAAACTTCTTTCCCGGATTGTCCTTTTCCAGCTTCCACCGCACCCCTTTTTCCGTACAGACGATAAACTCCCTGCCGGCACTCCTGGCGGCATACTGGATGATCCCCGACGTACTGCCTATGTAATCCGACTGTTTCAGCACCTCTTCCCGGCATTCCGGGTGAGACAGGACCTCCGCGTCCGGGTGCATGGCCTTTGCCTCCGCCAGCTCCCGAAGCTGCAGCTCTTCATGGACCGGACAGTACCCTTCATTGAATACAAAATGCTTCTCTGGCACCTGCTCCGCCACATAATGGGCCAGATTCTTATCCGGAATGAAAAAAATGTTCCGGTTCGGCAGGGCCTTCACGATCTCCACCGCATTTGCCGAGGTCACGCATACGTCAGAATATTTCTTCAATTCCGCCGTGGAATTGATATAGCATACCACCGCCAGATCCTCATACTTCTCCCGCATCCGCCGGATCGTCCCGGCGTCCGCCATATGCGCCATCGGACAGTCCGCGCGCAGATCCGGCATCAGCACC
The DNA here is from genome assembly GCA_910573785.1 of Lachnospiraceae bacterium. Taxonomy (GTDB): domain Bacteria; phylum Bacillota; class Clostridia; order Lachnospirales; family Lachnospiraceae; genus Schaedlerella. The sequence continues at coordinate 104,043 of CAJSZT010000006.1, forward strand.
GTTTTCCCCGGATTCAATATTTTCGCGCTCTCCCCCATAAAAGACACTCCGCAGAACACGATCGTCTGCTCCGCAAGCCCCACGGCCACCCTGCTCAGATAAAAGGAATCCCCCACATAGTCCGCAACCGCCTGCACCTCAGGCTCCGCGTAATAGTGGGCGAGTATGACCGCATCCTTTTCCTTTTTCAGCCTGTTGATTTCCTCTGTCAATGTCATCTTCCATTTCCTCCAATGCTTCATTCACTACCGCAAACAGCAATCATTATAGCACATAGTTTTACATATGACAAGACAGTTGAATTTACATTAAATACACATTTTTTACCATCGCAGAATCCATATATCTGTACCACGAAGTTCCCACTAAATAAAAATATGCAGCCGTCCCGCAAGTTACTGCCAAACAGCTGCATACTTTATGTTTCCTTTTTTCACTGATAAAAAAATCTGTCCTTCCCGCCGCAGAGATGCTCCCGGCAAAAGCAGAGTGGATTCCCCGTCTCTGCTCTGCTGACTCCTGATCACGGACGGAGTATCTCCAGAATCCTGTCCTGCAGCTCTTCCGCCCCGATTCCCGTAATAAACGGCATCCCGCTGACCAGCGGCACACCATATTCTTTTTTTGCCCTGGCAGTCGTCACGATCAGAACCGTACCCTCCAGGTTCTCTTCCACCTCTGAGATTCTCATCTGGCAGATCTCCGCCTCAATCCCGTACTGCCGGCACAGCTCCTCCACCTTTTTTGCCGCGATCGTCGAAGTCGCCACTGCTCCGCCGCAGGCTACGATTATTTTTTTCTTCATACCGAAAACCTCCCGCATAATTACCCTTTCGCGCTGATCATCATCTTCACATTCGGAACTGAAATTTAACCGGCCGGCTTACAGATTCTCTCCATAAGCCGGCCGATGATTTCATCTCGCCTGAACGTCACCAGAAATGATACCCTTTTGCCGCCTGCGCAATACTCACCGCAAATTTCATTTGCCATGAGTATAATTGTCAAAATACCCCTGCACCAGAATCACCGGAGTCCCCTTGTCCCCCGACCCGCTGGTCAGGTCGCAGAGCGAGCCGATCAAATCCGTGATCCTCCGCGGAGTCGTCCCCTGGGATACCATATCTCCCACCAGATTCTCCTTTTTCTCCTGGATCCTCTTTGAGATCGCATCCTGCAGCTCTTTTCCCGACAGCTCCTTAAAGTCATTGTCCGCCAGATATTTCAGCTTCAATTCATTCGGCGTGCCTTCCAGCCCCTTCGTGTTAGCTACCGATACACACGGATCCGCCAGTTCCCAGATCTTGCCTACCGGATCCTTGAACGCGCCATCCCCATATACCATGACTTCCACATGCTTCCCTGTCTTTTCCAGGATCTGCTTCTGAACCTCTTCCACCAGACCCGTACACTCTCTCGGGAACAGCTTGACCGATTCCTCCGTGGATTTATTCGAACCCAGCAGCCCGAAACGCTCGTTGCATCCGCTGCCGTCCACCGGGCTTGTCAAAATGTCGTCCATCCCAAGCACCACCTCTGCGCCCGCAGATTTCAAGATCCGCTTCGTCCTTGCCCGGGTATGGATGTCGCAGGCCAGCACATGCTTCGTATACTTCAGGATCTCCCGCGGATTATTTGCAAAGATCACCTCTGCCTCCGCTCCCTGCTCCCGGATCAGCTCACTGTAATAAGCCACATAATCCACGCCTGTGAAGCGGTGCTTATTCTCGCCGAACAGTTCTCTGTAACGCGCCACATCCAGCACGTCGCTGTAGGGGTTGATCCCTGCCTCATCCACCTGGTCCAGAGAGACCAGTTCATTTCCCACTTCATCGCTTGGGTAGCTCAGCATCAGCACGATCTTCTTCGCGCCTCTTGCGATCCCTTTCAGACACACGGAAAACCGGTTGCGGGACAGGATCGGGAAGATCACTCCCACGGTCTCTCCTCCCAGCTTTTCTCTCACGTCCTTCGCGATTGCGTCAATCGACGCATAATTTCCCTGCGCCCTTGCCACGATGGACTCTGTTGCCGCGATCACATCCCTGTCATGAAGGGAAAAGCCTTCGCTTTCCGCTGCTTCCAGCACGCTCGTTACAATAATATCCGCCAGATGGTCGCCTTCCCTGATGATCGGGCATCGGATTCCTCTTGAAACAGTACCTACTTTTCTTTCCATGTTCCATTCCCCTTGTATAATAAATGTAATCAGATCTGCCCAGTCAAGCCGCACACCGGCTGCCGTAAACAGCCGATCGGCATGCCTCACACACCGCTCCTGAACAGGTGCTCATGATCCTATATCCTTACTTTATCATACCTGCCGGGATTTCACAATCCACTTTTTATAAAATTCGCGTCAGGCCAGGTGCAGCGTTACAGGTCACACCTTGGCCAGGCGTGCCCTGTAACTCAGGCCGCCATTTAAAATTGCCTACGGCAATGGACGGCCTGAATGCCAGCTTTTATGTGCATCCTCCTGACCAATCAGCGTGGTGATTGGTCAATGTGTGACATGTAACGGTGCAGCCGATATTTTACTGGACGGATGCCTTGCAGCAGAGTGCAAGGCACTGTGAACAGTAACGCACAGTCTCCGTCTTCCATGCCCTCTCATCTGATATGTGACAAATTCCACATGCCGGTCCATCCAGCCGTCCATGCGTCCGATCACCTTCCCCATGGTCAGCGCGCTGAGCAACGTCCCGATCCCAAGTCCGCTGATCCCGCCAAGGCACACAAGGGTCAGCACAGCCGTGATCACCACGCAGATTAAGTCGAAAGAAACCTTAATCCTGGAAAATGCCGTTCCTGTAATATCCGACAATTCCTTTGGGAATAGATCCGTCGGGATGATCGGCATCTTACAGCGGTTGGACAGCGCAACCCCCATACAGATGATCAGGTAGCTCGCCGCGAAGTAGAAGACCCGAAACGGAGCTGCCAGCGGAAGCACCTGCATCCATTCCTTATGTACATCCATCATCAGCCCAAACGCGAATCCCACTCCAAAGCTCAAAAGATACTGCAGAACAAATTTTTTTCTCAGAATCATCAGGCTGAGCACCAGCGCGCTCTGGAAAATGTACGTCCACGTTCCCAGTGAAAATACAGGGAGTACCTCACTCAGCGCATAAGTCATACTGGAGATCGCCGAGATCCCGGTTCCCGAATACAGCATCAGTACCACCCCGAAGCTGTTCATCACAATAATGACCGGAAGAACCAGTTCCCCTCTGACCATTGTTTTCTTTGTATCCATTAGATATCCCTCCATCTTTCATATCGTCACTGAACTTTCAGATTTCTTCTGTTCGTTTCTGCACATACTAAGTTATCACACATCCATATATAAAACAAATGAATAATTTCTATTTATTCATAGACAACATCTATGGATTGGTTTATACTATGTAAAACGAACGATAAATGAAAAGAGGGATTTCTATGAACCTGTACCAGTTAAGATATTTCGCAGAGCTCGCCCAGGAGCAGCACTATACCAATGCCGCCCAGCACCTGAATATCTCCCAGCCCAGCTTAAGCCACGCCATTTCACAATTGGAGGAAGAGCTTGGAGTACAGCTGTTTGAAAAAGCCGGGAGAGGGACCAGGCTGACCGGATACGGACAGGAATTTCTGCAATGCGTCACACGTTCCCTGTCCATCCTGGACAATGGCATTGAAAATATGCATCGCTACGCAAAAGGCGAGGGACTGATCCGCCTGGGCTTTCTCACCCAGCTGGGCGTCCAGTTCATCCCCAGACTGGCCTCCCGTTTTCTCTCCCTGAACTCAGACTGCAAGATCGATTTTACCTTCCACGGAGACCGGACACCGGAGCTCTTAGATGGCCTGAGACTTCGAAAATATGACCTGATCTTCTGCGTGCGCCCTGTAGAATCCGACGACCTCTCCTGCGTCCCCATCGACCGCCAGGAGCTTGTCCTGATCGTGCCGAAGGACCATCCGCTGGCAGAAAACAAGTCCGTTTCCCTGGAGGACACACTGCAGTACCCTTACATTTATTTCAATAATAAAACCGGACTGCGTTTCGTGATCGACGAACTGTTCGAAGCAGTCGGCCGCCGCCCGGAGATCGCCTACGAAACGGACGAGGAGCAGATCATCTTCGGCCTTGTCGCTTACGGCTTCGGGATTGCCGTCACCCCTTACCGTGAGATCCTCTTAAAGCTGAATGTAAAGATCCTCCCCATCGTCCGCCCCGCCTGGGAAGGCAACATTTACATGGTCTCCAACAAGCAGGTATACCTGACTCCCGCAGTCACGAACTTCCGGGACTTTATACTCCGGCAGCTTCTCGAACAGCAGGAGTCACCGTAGCCTCGTAATCTTAATACACCACAGCCCCAAACGGCATCAATGCCAGCTTCGCCAGTTTAAAGTGCTGCAGCCCAAATGGAATTCCGATCACCGTAATGCACATCACCCCTCCGATCACCAGATGCTCCAGAGCCAGCGGAAGCCCCGAGATCAGAAGCCATATCACATTCAATAAAAATGATCCTGCCCCGCCGCCGTACTGCACTTCCTTCCCAAACGGGAAGAAGCTGAGCTGCGCAAACTTAAAACACTGCAGCCCCACCGGAATCCCAACGATCGAAATACACCACAGGCAGCCCGCCAGACACCAGCTCAAGCCCGTCACCAGACCGCCGAATACAAACCACAGCAAATTTCCCAAACATCCCATAACCATTCATCCTTTCTTTTGGTTACGATTCACGGCCTGACCGGCCGTTCATAGTAACTTTCTTTTTTCTAAATTATATGCGCTTCTCCCTGTTCCGTCATACGATCTGCTTCAATTCCGCCATCAGCCTTTCCACATAGCCGATCGCTTCCTCCACTTGTTCCCTGGCCTCCGTGATCCTTTTCTGCACCAGATAATCCGCCACAAGGCCGTCAAAGAAAAAGTCCGCAAATGAAAGAAATGTGCTGATCTCCATCCGCAGCTCCATGGGAACCTCCACATCTCCCAGCTCCTTCTGGAACCTCTGCAGATCCCTTTTCGCTGTCTCCATGCAGTTTACCGCGTCTCCCATTCTTGAATGCTTGATCATATCAATGACAAATCCGCCTCCAAGCAGATCGGCGATGCCCCATTTTCTCGCGCTTTCCAGTTTTTCCTGTGCTTCTCTCAGGCTTGTAAGAGCCCGTGCGCCCGCGCCCAGCGCTTCTCTGATTTCCTGTTTCCTTTGTTCCTCTGCCATTTCCATTTCCTCACTTTCTTAAGCTTAAACAATCGCAGCCTTTACCAGTCAGCAAGTTGATGCGGCTGTATCCAACAGGATGAAAAAAAGACTCCTATCATGACATCAGCCACAATAAAAGTCTTGCTATCTCATTTGATACGGATATCTCTCGATATCGGTTGACGGTTTCAAACCCACCCGATTCCGGGTGTTCAGCTACTCCCTTTCAATTGCTTGACAAAAATATATCACTCTTTGCCTCCGCTGTCAAGCATCTTAAGAAAACCTTTAGTTTTTCCGTTGCTGTCGCATTACATGTCACACACTGACCAATCACTACGCTGATTGGTCAGGAGGATGCACATAAAAGCTGGGATTCAGGCCGTCCATTGCCGCAGGCAATTTAAAATGACGGCCTGAGTTACAGGGCACGCCTGGTCAAGGTGTGACCTGTAACGCTGTCGCTTTTCTGCATACAGAGCGGCAGTTCCAGTCCATGTTCCTCCAGCAGCCCCTGATCCGTCAGGATCTCTTCTGTCCGTCCATCCCTCACGATCCGCCCGTCCGACATCAGCACCGTCCGCTCACAGGTATCCAGGATCAGATCCAGATCATGGGACGCAATGATCTTCAAATGCGCAAAGGAATTTAAAATGCGGATCAGATTCCGTCTGTTTCTCGGATCCAGCGCGATCGACGGCTCATCCATCAATATGATATCCGGCGTCATGGACAGGATCGTGGCAATCGAAACCAGCTTCTTCTCACCGCCTGACATCTTATAGATCTGCTTTTCCCGCAGATGCCCGATCCCCGTCACGGCAAGCGCCTGCTCCACTCTTCTTTCCACTTCCGCCTCCGGCAGTCCATAATTCCTCGGCGCAAATGCAATATCCTCATAAGCCGTGTTCATAAAAAGCTGGCTGTCCGAGTCCTGGAACACATACCCGATCTTCGAGCGGATCTGAGCCAGCGTACACTTTTCCACCGGGATTTCCTCAATTCTAATAGAACCTGTAAAATCCAGATTCAGCCCTACCAGCATTTTTAAAAATGTAGACTTCCCCACCCCGTTCGCGCCGATGATACCGATGGAATCCGTCTCTGACGCGTGCAGTGAGATTTCCCGCAGTATTTCCTTTCCCTTCTCATATCCAAACGAAACATTTTCCACATCTATATGTATATGGCTCATCATATCCTCCCTGCCGCTCCCGGAATCCGCCCGCTCAGGAAAACAACATCCCGGCCTGCTCCCGGAATCTTACCGTCCGGAAAACCAGCCCCGGCCTGCTCTCAAAACCACCTGATCAGGAAAACAGCTCCCCGGCCAGAAGAACGACCGGCCATCTCCGCAGCAGCGCGATCACTGCGGCCCAGAACAGCAGATATGCCAGGTCCTTCCCCTGAAATGCCGTCCGCTCCCGCAGATACGCATAGTCCCCCCGATATCCCCGAAGCAGCATACTATCATAAACCTCATTCGCCCGGTCCATGCTCCGCAGAAGGAGCTGTCCCGCAAGGGGCCCCCATGCCTTAAAATGGATCCCCTTCTGGTGGGGCGCCCGCAGCAGATACGCCTGGGTGATGCGGTCCACTTCCTCCAGAAGCACCGTAATATAGCGGTAGGTCAGCATAAACTGCGTCGCCACTGCCTTCGGAATACGCAGCAGCCGGAGCGCATAGCAAAGCCGGTCCACAGAGGTTGTGGCGATCAGCAGATAGGAAGCCAGCACACTGAACACCCCTTTCATGATCAGCGTCACCATGGACAGCACTCCCGCACTGATCCGGATCCCCTCAATGACCACCGCATTTTGGTCCAGAAATGGATTCAGAATCCCCACAAAACAGACCAACGGCAGCACAAGCCGAAGCCGTTTCAGGCTGTCGGCAAAGGATAATTCCGCCAAAATAAACAGAGCCATCGGATAGACAGCCATCCCGGCAGTCCCCGCCACATCATATTTATGGAAGGATACCACTGCCGAGATATACAAAATCGTCAGCACAAGCTTGACCAGCGGATGAATTCGGTTCACCCACTGGTCCCTTGACGCCAGCATATCCATATGATGTATTTCACAAATCGCGCCGCTGATCCTGTTCATACCCACATATTCCTTATGATTCCGTACATTTCCTGAAAAATTTAAACAAATAGCATGCTCCCACACAGACGCCTAAGACCGCAGCCGCTCCCGCAATTCCGGAAAATGTGGTGCCCAGTGCCGACTCTGACCCCTGGAATGCATAATCCGGCAGCAGCGATGTAGCTTCCTGCACTGCCCCGGACGCCTCATAGATTCCGCCCTCCGCTTCCAATTCTGCCGAACCGGTCAGTTTCTCAATGGACCATTCCAGTCCGTCCGGATGGGAAGAAGCCGCCAGGGACAGCCCCCCTCCGATCAGCACTGCGGCAGCAGCCAGGACAAGGACCGTCTTTTTGAAGGAAAATCTTCCCCTGTTTTCCTCCTCCGGCGAGCTGCCATAGAGCAGCTCCGGCCTTGCTTCATATACAAACATAAGCACCGCCGCGGTGATCACCCCCTCCACAAATCCGATTGCCAGATGGATCGGCTGCATCGTCCCCACAAAGACTATAAACGGCAGCTCCGTGATCCCCGAGGCCCATGTTTCCAGACACACACTGAACGCCCCCAGCTGTAGAGTCAGTACACATCCCAGGATCGAGGCCGCCGCGATCTTTGCTCTGGACATCCCGTGCTTCATCAACGGCTTCCAGATCAGAAGTGCTCCCAGAAAGCATCCGTAAAACGCCATATTCCAGACATTACAGCCCAAAACAAGAAGCCCTCCGTCGGCAAATAACAGCCCCTGGATCAGGAGCACCCCGATCATGGTCAAAAAACCCGCATAGGGGCCCAACAGTGCCGATAAAAGCATCCCTCCGCACAAGTGGCCGCTGGATCCCGTTCCCGGAATCGTAAAGTTGATCATCTGGGCCGCGAACACGAAGGCCCCCATCACCCCCATCACCGGAACCTTTTTTGTATCTACATCCAGGCGTACCTTTTTCACTGAATAAGCCGCTGCCGCCGCAGAACAGACGTACATCGTACCTGCCACCGCCGGAGCCGCCAGAGCATCTGCCATATGCATTGCAATCCCTCCCATTTTCGACCATTTTACCGGTTCCTATTCACAGTCAATTCACGCACATGCAAAAAAACAACCAGTAAGTTATATTTTACTATATCAGATTACCATATTACAGCAGCAATACAAGCCCCCCTGGGGGTTAATTCGCCGGTGGTTTTCCCGTACTACATTTCAATTGTAACATTGAAACAGCCCCCATTTTATGGTACAATAAGTGAGCGAGTACATGAGGAGCCGCGGAAAAATAACGGACACATCCTGACTTGTCTGTATCCATTATTTTTCTACAGTTCCCAAGATAAAATTGAGGTGGCATGATGCATAGGATACTTGTCGCAGATGACGTGGAGATCAACCGCGAGATACTGCATGATATGCTGATGGAGGATTATATCGTAGAGACAGCGGAGGACGGTACGCAGGCCATCCAAAAGCTGCAGGAATACCGGGGCGGCATCGCGGCCCTTCTTTTAGATCTGCAGATGCCGAATACGGACGGCTACGCGGTCCTGAACTGGATGAACGACCAGAAGTGGATCAACATCATCCCTGTCCTGATCATAAGCAGCGAAAGGGCCGTGGAGGTTGAAAACTATTGCTTTGAAATGGGTGTTTCGGATTTTATCCACAAGCCCTTTAACAGCTCCATTGTAAAAAAGCGGGTAGACAATATCGTAGAACTCTTCACCCGCAAAAACGCAATGGCGCAGACCATCGCCAAGCAGACAAGAGCCCTGGAGGAACAGCGCCAGATCATCCGGCTCCATACCCGCCAGCTGAGAGATACCAAGATCTTTAACGACCTGATGATGCAGTACCGCAGCGCCATCATGGTGATCGAGGCAAAGCTCAAGGTCCTTTACGAAGAATTTGCTCAGGAGTACAACCGGAATCCGTTTGAGTCCATCAAGAGCCGTCTGAAATCTCCGGAAAGCATTTATGAAAAGCTGGACCGGAAAGGATATCCCATCACGGTGGAGAGCATTCGGGAATATCTCACCGATGTGGCCGGTGTCCGCGTGATCTGTTCCTTTCCAGATGATATTTACCGCCTGGCAGATCTGGTGGTTCAGTCCAATGACATCATCCTGGTGCAGAAAAAGGACTACATCAAGGATCCAAAATCCAACGGCTACCGCAGTCTGCATTTGATCCTGGATGTCCCGATTTTTCTGTCCATCGGGAAAGAATACGTAAAGGTGGAAATGCAGTTTCGGACCATTGCCATGGATTTCTGGGCCAGCCTGGAGCACAAGCTGCGATACAAAAAGGATGTGGAAAATACAGAAGAGATCGAGCGGCAGCTCAAGGTCTGCGCCGATTCCATTGATGTCCTAGATTATCAGATGATGCAGATCCGCAACCGGATCGATAAGACGAATACCGCATTGCTCGTGCGGGATCTGTAGCAGCTTTGGATATATAAACAACTGTATGTAAATATCCTGCGCAATCTGTTCAGAAACGGCAGGAAAAAAAGGCTGTCGGGAAATGACTGTTTTCCCGGCGGCCCTTTTTTCTTATATCGCCATCATCTTTTCACTTTCAAATGCCTTTGCGATCACTCCCACAAGCACCGCTCCCAGCGCCAGCGTCACCCCGAGTGTCATCCCATACTGCGCGGCGGTGACCTCCTGGGTCAGGATTCCCTGCAGCGCGATGGATGTATTATAGATCGGAAGCATATAGAACCAGCTCTTGGGCGCGTCTGTTGTAAACATGGTCATGATCCCCAGCACCAGGACCAGCATATACATCGGCGTCACATAAGAGCTCGCCTCCTTGACCGTCTTTGCAAATACAGACACCAGTACAATAATCGCCGAATATAAAAATGCGATGGCCACCAGCAAGAGTGCCAGCATTCCAATCTGCCGCGGGCTCAGCGTCAGGCTGATGCCCAAATCTTCTCCGGACGCCCCGCCCAGCATCTGGGGCATGAATACCACCATGGCCGCCACATACACCACCGACGATGCCCCGGAAATAATCATCAGCGCAAATACCTTTCCCAGCACGATAGAGCTTCGCTTGATCGGGGATACCAGAAGGCTTGCCATCGTCCCTCGCTCCTTCTCTCCCGCAACCATGTCTGTTCCGATTCCCATGGCCCCGGCAAACAGAAGGATTGTCACGAAGTAAGGCAGCATCGTTCCCAGTACCTTTCCCCCGGCCTTCTGGTCATCCTGGATGATCATATCCGGATTGTCCGAATTTACAGTAAATACCGTCAGCTTCTGCATATCGTCCACCCGCTCTGCCAGCAGCGTCTGCCGGTACATTTCCAGCGCCCCGGTGGAGATGGTATCAAATGCCGCCCTGGAATATTCCTCCGACGGATTGTAGTAGGTCTTCACCTGTACGATTTCGTCCCCTTTCTGGTAATTTCCAACCGCTTCCGCAAAATGCTCCGGAAACTCAATCCACAGATCCGCCTCTCCGCCGCGGATCTGATCCCTCAGCTTCTCCCGGTCCTTCACGTCCCGAACCTCACATGCGATCCCGGTCTGCCCCAGAAATCCCTCAAACTCTACAGGCGCATTTTCCACATATACCACCGGCACATGCTTCTCCACATCCTGCTCTGCTTTCTGACTCATATTGCTGACAAGGCTCATCACCACGATCATGATCACGACCGGAAGGATAAATACGGAAAACAGCATTTTCCCGTCCTTGAATACGCGGGCCAGCTCCTTGCCGCAGATCTGTCTGATTCCGTCCATCATAACGCCTCCCCCTTTCTCTCCCTGTAAAGCTCAAAAAACGCGTCCTCCAGATCCTGCGCCCCGGTCTCCTGTAAAATCTCCTCCAGCCTTCCCTCGGCCACCTTCTGTCCGTCGATAATGACGCCGATCCGGTCGCAGATCTTCTCCGCCTCAGACATGATGTGGGTAGAGATGATCACCAGCTTGCCCTCATTTCTCAGCTTTTTCAGGTAATCCGTCACACCTCGCGCCGTCACCACATCCAGCCCGTTGGTGGGCTCGTCAAAGATCACGATGTCCGGGTCATGGACCAGGCATACCGCGATGGCCGCCTTCTGTCCCATTCCGGTAGACAGCTCCTTGATCTTTTTATGCGCAAAATCCTTGATCCCAAAATACTCGAACAGCTCTTCCTTCCTGGCCTTCAGCTTCTCCTCCGGCACATGGTGGAGCCTTCCGAAAAAATCAAACATATAGTCCACGGAGAACTGGGGATCCAGCTTGATGTCACCTGTCAGAAACCCGATTTTCTCCCGTACCTGCTCCGGCTCCTTCTGCACCTCGTGCCCGGCAACATAGATCTCCCCCTTCGTAGGACGGATAATGGTGGAAATACATCGGAGCGTGGTCGTCTTTCCCGCCCCGTTGGGCCCCAGCAGCCCGTAGATCTCACCCGGCACCGCCCGGAGGCTTAAGTCGTCCACCGCTGTTTTCAGGGGATTGGTCGTCTTGGATTCCTTCATCTGCTTCTTATTCAGCTTGTAGATCTTTGTCAGATTATTGATCTCAATCATGAAACCACCTTCCTTTTACTTATTACTGTTGTATGTTACGATTCAGAACAGCGCGGCACAGACACGTCTGCTTCGCAGATGATCCGCCGCAATGCAGCTTTGTACATTCCTGCTGTTCCAAATGGTCACATCACCTTGCCATAAATTATTCTTCCAGTGATGAACAGGGCGAAATACAGCATGACCAGCGCCCATACCGTCCAGAATACTTCCATACTGAAAAATCCGGCAACAAGCATGATCACATATCCTGTAAAGATCAGAATTACCCCTGCCGTATTGTGCGCTTTCAGGTTCAGCTGGACATTCCGCTCGTCATATTCCTGCAGCCGCTTCATCCGAAGCTTCTTCTCATCCTTCAGGAGACTTCTGATCCGCAGAAACCATACGGCGCCTGCCCCCAGGATTCCGCATCCAATCCCCATATACAGCCCGGCCAGAAACTCCTTCTCCTCCCCTGACTGCATGAGAATAAGCGACACGGCTATGGATGCGGCTCCCCCAAGCATCAGCACCGGGATAAATTTTTTTCTTCTTTTTAAAGTTTCCCTGTATTCTTCATCTGTATTCACGGGTTCCCATATTGATGATTTGAACAACATACGTTTTCCTCCTCCAAGTCAAATATAAACACATCTTCAATTCCCATCCCAAAGTACTGCGCGATCTTATGCGCAAGAACCAATGATGCCTTGTACCTCCCGTTTTCCAGAGAGATGATCGTCTGCCGCGTCACATCCACCGTATCCGCAAGCTCACTCTGGGTAATGCGCCACTCTTTCCTCAGTTCCTGGATCCTGTTCTTCACTTCGCCCCCCCCTCCAGATTTTTCGGAAATCATGCATCCAAAAAATTGTCAAGTTAACTTTACTCATATAGTATAGTTCACTTTACACTAATTGTCAAGTGCATTTTACAAAAAAAGACTAAAAAAACAGGAAACCATTTCGATTTCCTGTTTCGGCATACCGTATGCGGAAGTGATCAGTTTTTCCAGCGTTTCAGTGTCGGGAACCACTCAAGCATGGCTTTTCTTGCTTCTTCTTCACTCATATCAGGGTTGGCCGCAGCCATATTCGGTACACATGCCTCAATCATTTCTTCCATCGTACCATGAAACGTAAACTCACCCTTTTCAAAACAATACTTACAATATTCCTCATTTCCGCTGCCGTCGGCATTTGTTCCGTACAGCTCATCCGTATCTCCCATGGGCATACCGCAGCACTGACAAAATTTCTGATTTCTTTCATTCATGTCGTTCATTTTCTTTACCTCTTTCTAATGTGTTTAAAGTTTATGTATAGCTGTATGCTATCGTATTTACTTTAACACACATATCCTGACACCTTTTGTCAAGGTTTATAAAAATACATTTACTTTTTCCATTTTGTCTGCTATACCTGTGGTGTGAAAACAAATCGGACAATGTCATTCTGACGGTTCGGCAGTTCTGGCAACTCGCCATATTTCAAAGCAATTGCAGCTCATTCACTTGTATTACAAAAGAAAGGAACCCCGATCACCCTGCTTGCCACAGAGTCCTCCACTTATCAGGAAAGCCCGGACGCGCCGCCCAGCTCCCGGATGTCTGATATCTCACTTCTTGTCAATGGTGTTGATTTTTACCATCTTGAATGTCAGATGCACAACGATCAGGATATGTTCATCCGCATGATCGCATATGATCTTCATTTCGCCATGCAGTATACCGCTTTTAAGGATAAAAAGAATGACGGGTTTGTCATATGTGGAAGGAGGCAGACCTTATGACAAAGCCATTGATCGAACTACCCAGCGTACTCCAAAACCGCCTGCGTACTGAGAATGATGCTCTGATTGCTGACCTCGCTGAGAGGGATGCTGTTATCGCTGATAAAAATACGGAACTCGCCCGAACGAGAGAACTGCTGACGCAATATCACATTCCTGTGCCATCATAAGGTTTTATTTTCACACAGGCATACCGATTAAAAATGCAGATAAAAAGTCGCAATCCCCACCATTTAGATTGCGACTTTTTTCTTACCGGTAAATCCTCTATAAATATTATCTGTAACAATTTTTACATGGATCATATTTCCTCTGCGCTTCTGATAAAGGCACCTGGCGCGCATTATTGGGATTCATATTTCCGCAATTCGGTTTATTGTGATATTTACTTCCTGTTGCTGATAACCATACCATTCCCTCTACTGGAGCCGCTTGCTGATTCTGTTATTGCGCGATACGTGCCTGCTCGGCTGCAATCCGCACCTGTTCAATGGCTTCTTTATCTTCAAATTTTAACGTAACCGTATTGCTCGTAACGTCCGAATACTTTACGCAAATGTCAAATTCACCATCTTCAGATGATGTAAATATTATTTTATCATTCTTAAAATCCAAAAGCCAAACAATCCGGTAAGCAAAGTTTTAACAATTCCATTCCACTTTTTATTTCTCCATGTCAAAACAATGCCAACAGGAAAAAATACAACTAAGCAAAATATAATCCAGCCCGTTTTTTGATACCAACGCTCTTTTTCCTGCTTCATAGAAGCCAGATTATTTTGTTTCTTACCAGATGTACCTTTCTTTCGCTGCTTCGATGTCTTAGCAGCACTTTTTTTCGTAGTTTTGCCATTCATCAATTTGCATCCTCTTCCATAGATTGCCTGTTTTCTCTACACGCCATAATACATTTTAAGTATACCACAAAATCGCTTATAGACCAAATATTAACATTCTCGCCGCATTACTCCAATTTATAATTTGTCATAGGAAAATATCTCCCTACTTCATTTGACTCAACCCATTCTTTTCTATTGGTAATACATCCAATATCTCCAAAATCAATAGTTATTGTTTCCCACAAACTGTCGTAGTCTCCCAAGTCAAAGATTGCGTCTGTGATCTGCGATGTCCTGGTCATCGCCAGATCTTCCATTGTAAAAGGCGATGGGTCCGAATTACTTAGATTAACATAAACACACAGATCGCCGTCTTTCAAAGCCACATTCTCGATTTTCTCGTCCGCACTACGGATTACTCCCTGGCTGGCAGTTCTTACCTCTTCTAAAAACTTTTCCTCAGATACATCTTTGCCACTTCCAATATTAGGGAAGATAGCAACTAGTAAAATAATTAAGATCGTCCAACACCACCCTGTTTTTATAAAAGGTTTTTTAGTGGAAAGCGCACTTCTTTTTTCTTTACTCATTGTCATCCATCCTTATTTATCTGCTCAATAATTCTTTTTTCTTTTTTTCAAATTCTGCTCTTGTTATTACCCCCAAATCATACAAACCTTTGAATTTCAAAATTTCATCTGCCGCACTGGTATGCTGAACTTTTACATTTTCAGCGGATTTCTTTTTCTGCTTGATTGAAAATAAAACATCATGGATTGACTTGTTGATACTCATTGCCTGGCTTTTTTCAACCGCTACATTAAACTGTTCTTTTATTGTATCAATTGTTACGATTCCCATGAGCATTCCTGTGCTCATTGTAATATCATTCAGATTATCAATATCAACCGTTTGAAAAGTTTGTCCAATCATTCTTTTCTGTGCCATAATAATTCTTTTATTTGTAATCGCATATGCATAGTTGCTATCATGGTTTGTTGCTGATCTATAATTATGTAGCCCTATGAAACACATCAGAACATCTTCATCTGCGGCTAATGCCTGTTCAATCAGCGCAAAATGTTTGATTGCCCAATTTTTAGTCATTCCTGAGCCATAATTATTATCAATGCAAAATTGATACATTTTCTTCGCAGTTTTCATCCTCTTCATCCTTATCCAATTATATTTCAATTCCTCTGAATCTTCCACAGGACTCCTACTTTATACTACTTTATCCTATATCTGCGTATATGTCAATATTTTATCGTATATATTTATTATCGCAAAACAAAATGAACGACCATAAAAAGAGCAGATTCCCTTATCAGAAACTCACACAGACTCACTTTTACTATTTCAAAATCTAAAAGGAGCTATCATATGAAACCACTTAAAAGCAAAGTCAGTATCACTCTTGATTCTGATATTATTGAAAAGATCAAACAGCTTGCTGAAAACGATGACCGTTCTTTCTCACAGTATATCAATCTTATCCTGAAAGAATATCTGAATCAAAAAGAAGCATAGGATTCAATCTTATGCTTCTATATTATATCCCTTTATTCTGTTTTTGTGGTATGCTGCCGGCATACATTTTTTTCATATCAATATGAAAAGTGGGCATTAAATCTCAGACAAGCGACTACTGGCGATAAATTATGTATGTAACTGATGTAAATATATTCTGCTGTTCCGAATCATTATCCATTTTAGCCGCCTCAAATCAGCATCTCCAACAATGCACCTCGAATCGCAACGGCTATTAACAGGATATATAGCACAATAATATAAATCACCACCCTCCGTCGGCGGCTCTCTGTGTTCAAAAAAGGAATATATTTCTGGCAGCCCATATAATTAAACACCACCCCTATTTCCATTAAACATACTATAAGCCGGTTGCTCTTTATCGCAAAAGCCTCTCTTTCAGAGTACTGTGTATCCAATCTCAAGCTCAAATCAAGTACCATCAAATATCCAAGTACAGCCACCACCATTTTCCAGGCCTTTCCGCTTCGGAAGCCCGGCGGCAGAAACTTTCTCCACCCTGATGTTTTTTTGACCTCCTGTTCCAATGCTTGTATCTGCAAATTGTCACATTCCTCAGTAGCATCTAACGACCTCTCTTCTCCTGTCTCTTCTTTTTTTCCCAACAGATTTATTTCTTCCAGAGTCTCCTTCAATTCCCTCACGCTTTGATGCCGATCATTCGGACTCAGCGCAGTACATTTCTCTACCACCTTTCCCAAAGCCCCGCTCAGCATCTCCTCTGTCGGAAGCTTCCTCAATATACAATAATTCAGCAGTACTCCCAGAGCATAAATATCCGACCTTCCATCCGTTTGCGCATATCCCCACTGCTCCGGCGCCGCAAACCCTCTTGTCCCCATCACAACCGTATCCCGCCTTTTCCCGTGACTCACGGTCCTGGCAATGTCAAAATCAATCAGCTTCACATCCTTCTGCGGCGTTATCACAATATTTTCCGGTTTCAGATCCCTGCATATGATCGCAGGTTCCGCCATGTGAAGCGGTTCCAGGGCACAGCATAAGTCTGACACAATACAGCAGGCTTCCTTTGCATTCATTCTTTCCTCATACAAGATATCCTCCAGATTCCGGCCCTCAAAATACTCCTCGATCACAATCAGCTTCTCCCCGTCCTCCGCACATTCATAGATTTCCGGAGTATACTTACTTCCACGGGATTTCAAAAAAGCATAAATCTTCTTCTGTTCGGCGCTCATTATCTTCTTCACGGCAATCTTCCCCGTGATAGAATTTCTTACTATCCAGACAGACGCATTCCCATTCAGTTTCCCCAATTCCTCATATTGAGACAGCGCATACCCTTTCTCCAGATCCAAATTCTCTCCTCCTTAGCAACGATTCTGTTGCATTTCCCTGAAAAAAATTATATGATACTTTTATCATTTCTTCAAGAAGGGAGTTTCAAGTTGATCACGCAAAAGAAAACCCATGAGCTGGAACAAATGCTTTCTGAGATTCGATCAGAATCCGTCCTGCGGGTCGTTTCCGAAGAGCTGTCCCGCTCGGAACAAAAGATATCCTTTCCGGAATACCTCCTCGCAAAAATGCAGGAAAAGAACCTTTCCCCCAGCCGCCTGTGGGAACGTTCCCAGATACACCGCACCTATGGCTATCAGATTTTAAACGGTACAAAAAAACCAGGCCGCGATAAAGTCATCGCTCTTTGCCTGGCTCTTTCCCTGTCCCTTGACGATACTCAGCGTGCCCTCGCCCTTGCAGATGCTGGTGCCCTGTATGCCAGAAGGACACGGGATTCTTTCCTGATTTATGCTCTACAGAGAAATCTGTCTGTCCTGGATACAAATCTCCTTTTGTCAAACCATTCACAGGATCCTCTTTCCTGATAATTCCATGCAAAAGCCTTCTCCGGCGACATGTTTTTATAAAATTCAAATGGTTATTGCATACAATGTTCATTCAGGGGACAGGAATTCCCTCTATCCCCTTAGATCCATCCGCATCCTGGAAACCTGATCCCGAAACGCCATCGCCGAATACCTCTCTCTTGCCGAAATCTTCAATCCCAATTCAGCCGCCGCTCCTTTCTGCCCCGTCGAAGCCTCCGCTCCAGAATCCTCTGCCGCGGCAAGTCCCATCCGTACTCTCTCCTGAACCGCCCGCGCCGCCTTTTCACTGATTTCCTCCCTGTCCTGGTCATGCCCGCCGGAAGCAGCGTTATCTGAGGCGCCATTTCCGCTGATCCGCAGATTGTCTCCCGTAGCCTGCTCCCGCTCCGCTTCCTTCTCTGCTTCCCGTTCCGCAGCCTTCTCCGCCGTCTTCTCTTCCAGCCTTGCCTCCATCTCCGCTTTTTTCTCCTGCACAGCTGCCTTCTGAGACTCCTCCAGTTCCTCCCGTGCCCTGGCCAGCGCCTCTCCCGCATGATCCAGTTCATTCCCACCGTACATGCTTGCCCGCTCGACCAGCTCTAGATCCGGATTCCGCTTCCGCAGCTCCCTCGATACCATATTCATCGGCTTTAACGCCGCCTTTGCACTGGAATCCGCCGACATCAGCGCAAAGCTCAGTCCGCCTGTGATTAAATTAGCCAAATTTCCGTCCTCCATTCATTCCAATCTCAACCCACAAAATCTCCACATTCAGATCCACTTTAAAATCATTACCGTAATATACGCGTCACTGTTCTCATACGGAATTTCCAGCCGCTCCTCCTGTCCCGCATAATCCACATACACAAGATTCCCATTTCCTCCAAAGCCCGGCAGCTTTTCATAACCGCCGAAAAGAATCGAAAATTCCCTTTCTTCAATTTCATATTCCTCCAGAATCAGATCCATAGCCGCCCTGTCGATCATCACCCTCTCGTCATCCGCCGAAACCGCCTTTCTCAAAATCCCGCTGTCCTTCAAGATCCAGAATTCCCCCGCGTCATTCTCCAGCACCATATCCGTAAGCTTCACATAGCGGGGCAGTGAATGATTGCGGACCGTCAAAAATATTCCCGCCAGCACTGCCAGTCCGCATGCGCAAAAAGCCCGTATCCGCCGTCTGTCATAGGGTTCATATTCCGTGATCCTCTGTATCCTCTGCCGGATATCCCGGTATTCTTTTTCCCCCGCAAACGCAGCCGTTCCTTCAAATGCCTCCGTCCGCAGGACTTTCATTGATTTGATCAGCAGCCTTCCATATTCATAAGCATCCCCGCCGCTCTCCTGTATCGTCACCTGATCGCAGATATCCTCCAGGTCTTTCCGAAACGTCCTCATACACCTCCCTATGAAGAAATTCGGCCAAAGCAGTATCCGCAGCACATCTCCCAAGAACAAACACCGCAGATGCCCCAGACGGATATGCATTTTTTCATGGAGCAGGATCATCTCCAACTCCTCTTCCCGGAATTCCTCGATCATGGTCCTGGGAACGACGATCCTTGCATGAAACAGCCCTGACGCAAACGGCACAGCCGCCATCTCACTGACCAGGACCTCCTGCCCGCAGATATACCGTCTCTCGAAATGCCGCATCATTGTACAGAGCCTTCTTCGCTTTCCGATCATCAACCCTGCACAGACAGCGATCCCCAGTATATAGCCATATCTGACCGGCCGGCATACCATACAGAGATCGTTCCACCACATGTACAGCCTCGGCACCCATGGCCTGTCATAAAACAGACTCAGCTTTCCCAAAAACGGAACTACGGAAAATATTCCCCACACCATTCCCTTTAGAAATGTAGTTTTCATGAACGCTCCCCTGCGCAGGATCAGGATCAAAGCCAGCACCGGAAAAGACAGCAGGACGCACCGTCCCAGCTGTATGGAAAAATAAGTCGTAAGATCATCCAGCAGATTCAGGAAACGCAGTAATCCGTACCACATGTTCCCGCTCATTTCTTTCCTTTCCCCTTACTCTTCTCCAAAATTTCCTCCAGCTCATGGATCTGTTCGTCTGTCAGCGCGATACTTTGGATCAGTGACGCAAGTGCGCTGCTCTGATTCCCTGAAAAATAACTGTCCGCAAATTTCCTGCTCTTGCTTCTTAGACATTCCTCCTTTGATTTCAATACCGAATAGTGGTAGACCCTGGAATCCTTCTCATCCACCCGATGGCTCAGGATCCCTTTCTGACACAGCCGGTTCATCAGCACACGGATCATTTTCGGTGTCATATCCAGCTTCCCTTCCAGCCTTCGGATCACTGCCGATGAAGTCATAGGTGTATCACTCTCCCAAAGCACTTCCATGATCAGCCATTCACTCTCACTTGGCGTTGCATCTTCACTTCCCATAAAGCATCTCCTTTGCTCAAAAATTTAACGATCATACCTATATATCGGATAACATCCGTTTATTATTAACATTTGTTTTCTATTTTTTTATTTTTTTCAGTTGCACGACTGCAAACCGCCGCAGTGCGCATCCTCCTGAAAGGTTTCTAACTGTACAACCGTACAATTAGAAAGGTTTTTGTTCTAAAGGAAAATCCGAAAAAGTTTGCAATAAAAAACTGCCGGAAAACGCTGTATTTCCCCAATCTATGCCGCAATTTCTAACAAATCGCAGCTATACATCGTATGGAAATCTCATTTTCCAGCAGTCCTTATTCTATATTTCTGTTCTCCGTTCAGGCCTCCGCAGTTCCTGCACTGCCCTGTACAGAACATCTGCCGCTATTTCTCACAGGCAGTACCAAAATCAGGCATGCCCGGAGCAATTATTTTTCATTGATTCGGTCGATCATCTCATAGATCTCAATCCGCTTGGCATTCACTTCCGGCAGCCCCATGAAAATCGTTCCGCAAATATACCGCTCTTCCTTCGTCTGTTCAATCCGGACTACTTTCAAAAACGCATGGATCGTTTCGTCGTTCCAGATCCTCAGATGCGCCTCATACACGGCTCCGATAGACAGCGGCGTATTGCAGATGAATCCGACACCTGTCTTGGATACATCCAGCACCTCAATCTCTACTTCTTCTGCCTTCACTGAATCATCATTCATATTTTTAATCAACAGCTTTGCAGACAGGCTCATGCGTCTGTCCTTTCTTTTTTCTTCCATAGTTCCGTTAGCTCCTTTCAGGCAATTCTTTCTATCTCTAATTTTAGACCATTTATCGGAATTTGTAAAGAATACAGACCGAACTGTTTCATTTTTATTCACCGGATCGCCTTCACCGGACATACCTTCTTACATGCCCCGCAGCGGATACATTCCGGATCGTTGGGATTCTTTACCGGATCTACCTGCATTTTACAGGAATGCGCACAGGCTCCGCACTTCACACATTTTTCCTGATCCACCCGATACCGGAACACGGAAATCGGATTAAATACCGAATAGACCGCCCCCAGCGGACATATATACTTGCAGAATGGCCGGTAGATCACGATTGAAAGAACAATGGTAATCAGCAGCAGTACGTTCTTCCACACGTACAGCCACCCAAGGGCGCTCCTCAGGGATTGGTTCAGCAAAACCAATGGAATCCCGCCCTCCAATGTCCCTGCCGGACAGATCAGTTTACAAAAATAGGGCGCTCCCTGACCCAGGATATCCACCAAAAACATCGGCAGCAATATAACAAATACAATCAGTATCAGGTATTTTAATTTTCTCAATATCCTGTCCCCGCGAAAAGCCGTGATCTTTTTCGAAAACGGAATCTTATGGAGCAGATCCTGGATCAAACCGAACGGACAGAGCCATCCGCACACAAACCTGCCGATCAGGGCGCCCACAAACATCAAAAATCCTGCCGCATAAAACGTCAATTTAAAATTCCAGCTCCCGATGACAGCCTGCATAGCCCCGATCGGACATGCCCCAAGAGCCCCTGGGCAGGAATAACAATTCAAGCCAGGAACACACAAGCTTTTCAGCTTCCCCTTATAAATCTTCCCCTGCGCAAACCCCAGCAGATAGCTGTTGGTAAGCAGTGCCCAGGTTGCCTGTATCCCGTGTCTTTTCCATTCCTTTACTCCTGAAGATCCTCCGGACATGCCGGCCGCTGTCTGCCCTTTAGACCTCCCTCTGCCATGCATCTTTTTGTTCTTATCCAATTCCAATACACTCCAAACATATGTTAATCGCTTTTTCCAGCACTGCCGCCGCTTCCCCCCGGTAAATCCCGAATCCCATCATAGCAAGCCCTGCTGCCGCAATCAAAAGTCCTATCTTTCCTGTTTTCCAAATTTCCTTCCATACAACATCCTGATGCTTTGACATTTTCCCTTTCCTACTTTCACTGATTTAGTTATTCCTATATTATAATCTATTCTCCTCCTATCTTCAATTGATAAACGCAAAAAAGAAATCCTGTATAAATCAAATGCAAGTTTTCTCTTCCTTCTTTACCTCACCTCCGGAAATATGATCTTATTTACAACAAAGAAAATCGTATCTGTAGCCTTGTTTTATTTCCGCAGATTGGTTTGACTTCCTTTCAGCAAAAACCAGCCCATATATTCTCTCAAATTCCTATTCCAGCGAAAAAATCACCGTCACATCTCCACTTCCAAGCGCATCTTCCCAGCCGGTCAGATCATCAATATGCCCCAATCTCGTGTAGCTCCAGGAATTGGAACCATAGAAAATAACAATCTGGTTCCCATTGTATAAGACGATATCCCCGGCCTGTGTCGTGGTCTGGCTGTTGCTGGCCGGAAGTCTTATTCCCAGAGAACCTACCTTTTCAAAGCCGGAATAGTCACTCATCTGGATCACTACAGGACTCTCCCGCATCATTTCCACCAGCGCAGACACGGCTTCATTCTCTTCCAGTGTCGCTGAAAATACCATATCACCAACCTGCACATTCATATTTACCACTTTATTTTCCTCCATATTATTCTGAATATTTGTTTCTGTCGTATCCGTTTCATTTCTCTCGGTTTCCTGCACAGATTCAGATTCATTTACAGATTCAGCTTCATTTGCATCCTCCACCAGCTCTGCCATGTTTTCAGATCCATCCACTACGGTACTCTCTGGCATTGTTTCATCCGCAGTTTCCGTGGAATCCATAGCCGCAGAGGATTCATCTGCATTCTCCGAGCCGCTCAAACTATCAGATTGTGAGGAATTTTCTATCGTGGAAGGCTCTGCCTGACGGCCGGGTGTCTGAGCCTGTGTATCATTCTTTCCACAGGCTGCCATACAAGACAGGATGATAGCCAGATACAAAACTGTATAAAATTTTCTCATCGTATACCTGCTCCTTTTTTAACTTTTTCACATAATTTCATATCGGGATTGCCCTTATAAAAACAAGGATTCCAAACAAGCTCAATACTACTCCGAAAATCCGGTTCATCTTCCGGAAGCTGTCCACCCGCTTTTGTGTTATCTCCCGCAATACCAAACCAGGAAAAAGCAAACAGAAAGGTCAGGATTGCCGCCGGATTCCCATAAACAGGACAATGGTTCCTCCCACCAGATGAATAGCCCCCTGGTATTGCAGAAGAAAATCTGAAATTATGGTCAGGCCAAAAGCTCCAATTGCCGCATAGATGCAGTCCGCTATAGAAGAACCCATTCCTGTGAGAAGCCCTGCCTTTATTCCATGCTCCCATGTTCTCTGTACTGTCATTGCTCCCACAGCCCCTACCGGCACACCGAAGATCAGCCCAATCAGAATACCCTTAAAAAACATATTCACCTCTTGTCATTCACTACACATTACTGTCAATGCTCCTAAACTCTTCCCTGATTCTTTTTTCCAGAGAATCATTCCTACAGGAATCACCAGCGCTTCTGCCAGCACGAACGCCCACCAGATCAATGACAACTCACCAAACCAGGAAACAGCTGTAATCAAAAGCACCGGCATGACCACCTGCCTGCTCAAAGTAAGCAGCATACTCTGGACTCCCATTCCCAATCCTTGAAAAGCGGATGAAAAGGTAAGGCATACATTGGAGAGAAGATAGCTTACCGCCATGATCCGCAGAGCCGTCACGCCTATCGCAAGCATTTCTTCCGAAGCATCAAACAACAAAAGTACCTGTTCCGGCACGATTTCCATAATGAGAAAAAATACACTGTAAAGCATAACGGAATACAGCATCGCCCACCGGCAGCTCTGATATATCCTTTCCGGTTTTTTCGCTCCATAATTGTACGCCACAATGGGGATCAGCCCGCTTCCCATCCCATTCACCCCGACAGTCACAAGCCCCTGTATTTTTACGCAGGCTCCATAGACGGCAACCGCCGTGGGTGTAATGGCCATGAGGACTGAATTCACATAAATTGCCAGCACAGAAGTAATTACCTGCACAAATGTACTTGGTATCCCAACTTTTAAGATTGCCGCCATACACCCTGTATCTGCCTTTATAGTAAAACGGATTGGAATTTCCCGATTCCATCTGCGGTTAATAAAATACCCGGCGAAGCAGCCGATCCACTGGCCGATTACGGTAGCCAGAGCCGCGCCTGCCGTCCCCATAGCCGGAAGTCCAAAGTACCCGAAAATAAGGATTGGATCTAACACCAAATTGGTGATGGAAGCGGCAGAAAGCGTAAATAAAAACAGCGAAGATTTTCCGCTTGCCATCACAAAACGGTCAAATACCCATTGTCCCATCATGCCCAGGGAGCCCAGCATACAGATTCGCAGGTATGGGATTCCATATCCCATAATGGTTTCGGCTCCGCCGGACTGCCATCTGAAATAGGGTTTCATCACAGTTAGTTCCAGCATAACAACCAGTATCCATGCCAGAAATGCCAATACCAGCGCGGCAGATGCCGTTTTCTTTACTCTGTCCTGGTTCTTCTATCCTAACACATTTTCAATACTGCTCTCTTTTTTCACCTTTTCCGGAAGAGTATCTGACACTTCTTTCAAATATTGATAGTTTTCATCCGCTGTGTATTTTTTATAGCTTTCCATTCCCCGGTACCAGATTTCTTTTCCTCTTGCCATATAATCCGGAGGAACTTCCGGCGGCAGGAGCCAGCCGTATTCTTCCGGCACCGTTTTGTCCTCCTGCTCCAGTGCTGCCCTGCAGGCAGTGATATGGTTCCTGATAAGGTTCAGGTTCACGCCGTCCGGCCAGAATGGATCCTGCCCACCCTGACAAAATAAGCGTTTCCAACGAGCATACTCTTCTTTTAGTTCCGCTCTGTAATCAATTTTTTTCATATTTTTCTCCAATGCAGCCAATCCGTTTTATAGATTATTTCTATTGCCTTCCTCTTCCCGGCCTTCCATATAAGCCGACATTTGACGGGCTGAACGGATCATTTACTACGCCCCGCTCCGGGCTTGACGCATGGACCATCCTGCCGTTCCCGATATAGATCGCCACATGGGAAATGTTCCGGAACTGCCCGTTGTTTTCGTAGGAATAGAAGATCACATCCCCAGGTTCCAGCATATCTTCGGTCACTTCCAGCCCATGCTCTACCATATACTGCCCCTGTGTTGACGCAATCGCGGGCAGACTGATCCCGAACTGTGCGTAGCATCTCTGAACCAGGGAACTGCAGTCATAATACCCTTCCTCATATCTTCGCTCCTGGCTGTACTGGCATCCTACTTTGGTAAGCGCAAGGTTTGCCACGTCGCTTCCTGCACCGGAGGACGGGATCTCGCTTCGAAAGTCTGCACTCATAACCTCCCGCAAAAGTTCTTCCTGATCCCGGTTCAATTTTCCCAGGGCAATATAATCCTCAAAATTCAGGTTCCTTACATAACTGCCCTTTTTAGTGACCGATACCGTATTTTCATTTCCCTCTGCCAGAAATGCCTCCATGGTCACATGTCCCCAACGGGATGCCGTCTCATGGCTGTCAAAATAAATATCAAACTGCACCCCATATCTGGCAAAGGCTCCGGTATCTTCTACCACATATTCCTTGCCGCCCATGATGATCCGGGTTCCCATCGGTACAAATGGATCTGCGGCGTCTACGGCAATGGTATGGTCTGCTTTCGGCAATGCGCCGGAAGCCGTCGGATCGCCTGCCCACTGGCCGCAGCAGATGCTGCAGGCACAGTAGGCGCTTGTGACTACATTTCCCAGGGATTGTCCGGCCTGAACCGTAGTTGTCACAGTCTGGTCCTCAAAACGGTTCATCTCGTCAAATACTTTTTTCAGGAGCCGTTTGTGCTTTTCATCCATGATGACCCCCAGGTCTCCGGTCCCGTATTGGACCATATAGACCATCAGGGTATCCATGTAGTTGCTGACATAATTTCCGTCTTTTTCATGCAGATAGGAAACCGCGCCGTCTTTCCCGGCATTGGCGGAAACCGTTTGGTTGAATTCCATGTAATATCCTCCCAATACCTCCTGTATGGAAGGGGTATCGGCAGACGGGTTTTCCATGAACGCCGCAATCGGGGAACCATACAGGAGTACTACGATCAATACCACTGGAAACGCCGCCAGGAATACCATCCCTGACAGCGGTGCCAGAAGCACTCCCAGATTTTGCGCTGTCTTTACCAGCAGGGCGGAGGCTTTCATCCTTATGATATCCTTTACGGTCTGACCCAGGCTGTCCTGTTCTTCTGAACCGGACAGTTGATTCAGCATGAACCGGAGCTTTCTCTGACGGATGGCACGGTTCTCGCCTTTCTGCCGAAAGACATTCCTCTTTTTCTTTCCCTCCTTTCGCAGAAACTTGTCTGCTGCTTTTTTCTTTTCTGCCCCTTTCTGCTTTTTTCCCGTAAGCTTCGGTCTCTCTCCGGTTTGTGCCTGGCCTGATCTGTCCGCAGAGGTTCCGCCTGGCTGTACCGTTCTGTCCATCCCCAGGTTATTTCTCCTTACCGGCTCCCCGCCTTCTTTCCCGACAGCGGCAGGCAGGCCCTTGGGATGGTTCACACGGATTCCCGGCTCTGCCCCTACAGAACGTATTTTTAAATTCTCAGAAAGCTCCCTGATTTTTAGCTTCCTGCGGTAGTCTGCCTCAGCCTGCGTGTTGGTCATCATATTTCTGTTTTGGTTTCCCCCTGTCCGCAGATTGGAATTGTTTTGGCTCTCACTTATCCGCGGATTGAAACCGCTTTGATCGTTCCCGGTATGTTCCGTTTTCTTCTTTGGGATTCCGCTCTCTTTGATCCTTCCGTCTTTTTTATGTGTATATTTCCCATTTGCGGGCACACTGGCCAGAATACCATACGGACGTTTTTCGGTGTCTCCATATAAATTTTTTCCCTGAGCTGTTTCCTGGCTTTTCTCATTTTCAGACTCCTCTTCGTATTTTTTTCCAAGAATCGTAAAACCTGCCTCTTTCCGGCATATAATCTGCTGCTCTTTTTTCTTTACGGTCAGATTTCCTTTATGTACGTCAATCTCCGGCTCCTTTTTCAATTTCAGTTCCGGCTCTTTTTCTTTTACGTTTAAAATCCCCATAATCTGACTCCCTTCACCGGATACGGTCTGCCTGATACCAGACACTCTCAAACCAGTATCCGGCCAGGTTCCCTCTCCCACTGTTTTCCCAGATTTCCGGTTCCCTTGATCTTTCCAGCTCTATAAACGCATCCGACAGGTTCCCGGAAAACTCCGCGTAATCATCTTCTGTCAGCATATATCTGCTGCTGAATGCCACCTCCTCCAGCATATCCTTTTCAATGAGCCTGTCCAGGTCCTCCGGGGACAGGGGCGGTCCGAATCGTTCATAAGTCTCCTCCTTTATGAACGAAAACCGGTAGATCTCCTGCTGTTCCGGAGAAATCCGCATTTCCATCCCGCCGCAGAATAAAAAAATGGCATCCGCAGTCAACAGCGCGGATACCGTCCGGTCTCCAATCTTTTTTCTGGCTTCGCGCTCCGTCCCGTATTCCTCCCAGTCCGGAAGCCGCAGTTCCAGTTCCCATGCGTCATACTGTAATCCATAGGCTATTTTGTATCTTTCCCTGATCATTACCACCTCCCTCTGCCATTTCGTACCATGCTTCTGTTTCCTTTCACCCACATGCGCAGGATCAGCCTCCAGAACGGAACCGCCGCATTTCAGTAATACAGTTCCTCCGTTTCCTCATCCCACAGCAGTTCATACTGTCCGGGCACCGGATCCTCTTCCATCCACCATCGGAATACGCCCTGCGCGTCTTTCCATCTTCCAAATCTGTCATCTTTTCCCTCCTGCCTCCGTATCAGCAGCATTTGTTCGAACGCCCGGATATAGGCCCTTTTATATGTGGGAAACAGTGCAAACTCCCGGTATCTCTGTTTCCCGGCCATGGGGCACCCGATACATCCCACACGGAAGAACCCCATATCATACAATGGGTTGACCGGGATTTTTTCCGCCCGGATATATTCCCATATGTCCCGGTCCGTCCAGTCTATGATGGGATTGCAGACATGTTTGCCCTTAAGCCTGCAGGATTCAAACAGCCTCCTCCGGTCATCATTGTCATTATTCAGGATGATCTTATTCTTTTTTGTCTTTGCAAACGATTCATAGATTCCCCGCTGCTTCCTCCTGTAGCTTTCCGCCCACCGTACTCCGGTCACGATAAACCTGCCATTCCCGTTTCCTTCTTTCAGGACTTCACAGCAGTAGCGCGCGATCCGGGTCGGCGGGATCTTCTTTGCAGGGATCAGGCGCCACATGGTGGTACGCTGCCCCCTGTAGTATGGGAGATTGACCGCGCATGGGATGCCGGTTTCCCCTGCCCTGATGAACTGCTCCCGGATATAGTAGACCGTCTGGGGCGCATCTGCCGTAGTCAGGTTATGCATGATCTCATGGGGTACGCCGGAACGCCTTACGAGCTCCCGGCATACCGCACTGTCCTTTCCTCCGCTGTCCATTACAACCAGCGGCTTCCCGTAATGTAAAAGTGCCATCTCACTGGCATTTCTGATCCGTTCTATTGCTTTCCTCTCTAAATCCAACCGCAAAAAGGAGGGAAGATATCTTTTACCCGGCCGGAACTTCGCCTCCTTTCCCTATTTTTCTGTAATTATATCTGTTTCATCTCTTCGCACCCTCACTGAAAGAATAAGGGATCTTATCTTCCGCCACCTTCATCTCTTCCCAGATCTGATTCACCTTTACCAGAAGCCCCTGCTCAAGAAAGCTAAAATACTGTCCATAGCAATTTGTGATGATATGGTCCACGACAGGGATCCCGATCATGTCCCCGCAGAGCTGCAGCTTTTTCGTAACAATTATATCTTCCTGGCTGGGCGCGGGATCTCCGGATGGATGGTTATGCAGGAGTACCACATGCGCGGCATTGGAAAGGATCGAAGATTTAAATATCTCACGCGGGCACACCCGGGACGAGTTCAAGGTTCCCATAGCCACGATATTGGCATTGATCACCTGCCCGTTCGTCCGTAAGTTCAGAATACAGAACAATTCCCTGTCGCAGCCGCTCAGCTCCTTCGCCATCACCTCCGCGGCATCCTGCACGGTCTTCACCTTTTTACTGCCAAGCAGCGGCGGCTCATCCACAAGCCGCACACTGACCATTTTCAATTCATGCCCCGCTTCCATCTGTGCCCTCCCATGAAATTTCTAACATGACGCCGTCCGGAAGATATTCCAGCAGAAGTTTCAGCTGTTCCGCAGTCATACAGATTTCTTTTTCTGGATCCATACGTTACATCCTCCTTTCTTTTTTCCATTATCACCTTAGCTGTAGAAGTTCCGGGTGCCTGCCTGGGCCAAAGTCCCGGGCATCACGGAGTTCCTTTGCGATTTCCTGCACCGAAGCCACATTTTCCGGCCGCAGTTCGGCCGTCTGGTGCAGGTGCTCCACATGAGCCCTTGCCATCAATACTTTTTGTCCCAGCCCTGCAAGTATCTTTTTACAATATTCCATTCCCGCCCGTATCTTTGCCATAGCCCCTGCGTCTCTGTTTCTTGTGGGGACCTCTTCCGCGGATTTTCCAACAGCAGCCCTTCCGATGTTTTTTGCATGGCCTTTCATGGCGTGGAATTCCTCTGCCATACAGTCTACGGCCTGCATCTTGTTCTCCAGGCCTGATACTGCCTGTGTCAGAAGCGCTTCCGCCCTGCCAAGCCCCTGGGATACATGTGTCGTACTGAAAACACAGTCAAGTGCCTGCACTCCTTTTTTTCTCAGGTTCTGCATTGCATTTTGGATTCCTTCAATCACTTCTGCCTCTGCCGCCTGGGCCTGCTTTCCAAACTGATGCATGTTTTTCTGGATCTCCTCCTGCATCCTGCCAAGCCTGGCTTTTATGTCCGGCTCCTCCACGGTCTGTATCTGCTCCAACAGATAACTGACCTCATCCATGGCGTCTGCCAGGTTCGTCTGGATAGACTGCAGACATTGGATCAGCTGCCCGATATCCTCTGCCTGGTTGCTCCTTCCGGTCTGCTCCAATATACTCCGGAATATTTCCACTTGTTCCGATTGCGGAAATGACAAAAAACTTGATTCCATTTTCCTTCCCCTTTCTGCCTGCGCTGCCAGTCACTTTGAAACGCAAAAAGAGTGCTTAAACACAACAGCGGTTTAAACACTCTTCCCATTCATCTTTATTGACTATTTTATACTCTGCAGGTTATTTTACAACTGTATTCCATACGAGGATCGTATTCAGGTTTCCTGCCAGTCTGTCCACATCCTCTTTTCCAAGGCCGGTATATAATACGATCTTATCTCCCGGTTCGTTCGCCCGGATCATGCGTTCAGCCATCTTATTCGCCCTGTTCTGTTCGCCAATCCCAATGCCTTCTTCCAGGTATTGTTCCTTAAACATCTGCATGGTCTCCGCTTCATTATACTCTGTAATACACATGGATTTCACCTCCGCCCTGTGCCCGACCAGAAATGGCCTGATCTCAAAATTCTTTGGAAGCTCATCGATCGTCTTATCAACAGCCTCCTCAATATTCATATGTCTGCTGTATTCCCGGATCTGCTGGATCAGCCACGCATATTCCTCCAACGGTTTGCAGGCCGACAGCAGTTCTTTATTCTGCCCGTAATTGATATTGAACATCCGTACCCGGACTGCAATATCCGGTTCCATCCCTTCTTTGCTGCTTTCTTCTGCCCCGGCATCTGTTTCAGGATCCTGTTTTTCTCTTCCTGCCTGGAACGCGTCCTTTAATTCCAGGATCCGGTCTCCATAGTTGTCCTTTCCGTTATAGAAAACAACCAGTTTTGGGATTGGCAGCGCAACCAGGGTATCGCCATAGATATTCAGCTTGTTCTCATGGATATATTTATCATACAGCTTTGCGGCATACATCAGTTCCCTGACCGGCATATTGGGATTGTATGTTGCCTGCTGCTCATAAATACTCATGATATCCGTAATGATAAATGAAGCATCATTTTTCATTCCCATATAGAGGACATCTTCCATCGTTGTGATCCGGATACTGTCCGGATCCGTGTGGGAGGAACGGTTCACTGCATTGTACAGGCTCAGTGTCCATTTCTTATTTTCTTCCCTTCCAAATAGGAAGCAGAACAGGCGGTCCTTATGCTTGGTATTAATCATGTTTTCTATCCCTCCATCTGTGTAGTGAACGGTACTTTTCCGCAGACACGGTGACCCGGTAATCCTGCGGAATAGGAATTGCTTAAAAAGCTGGCTCTCTGCGCCTATATCCTCTGGTGATATGGATGTACCGTTTCCTGAACAATCTGCACAGTGTTTTGGAAGCCGCCCTCTTTTTCTAAATTATAACATGGTATTCCCCGGATTGCCATAAATATTTACTGCCAATATCCGATATGGTTCTCTCATGTTACTGTAAACACGGTATCGGACACTTGCTACACAGCATCCGACCCAAAGAGTAACATTTTTATCTGGATTTCCCGTTATGGTTCATAGTCGGTCGGACCGTGAACTACAGCTTTCTCATGCAGATTCGTATTGAACAACGCATAGATCGGGTTTTCTTCCTTCCCCATCCGGTTATCAAACGGAATGCATACGCTCCCATGCTTGATGATCCCGGTCCCGGACGGGGAATTATTCACAAACCGCAGCTGTGCCTCCGGGATGCCTGCCACCCTGGAGAGCTCCTGGCTGTCCACATTCGCCTGCTTGAGCAATGCGATAAACTCACTGTTGCCCAGCATTGTGACCGCCGTATAATTCTGCAGCATGTCGGTGATATTCTGCGTGATGCCCGTGCACAGCCCGCCCAGCTTCCGCACTTTTTTCCAGAGGGTATACAGATATTTTGCGCTGTATTCTTTATCCAATACGGTGTGGAACTCATCAATGAACAGCCAGGTGGCTTTTCCCTTCTTTGCGTTTTCCGCGATCCTGGCGCTGATATTTTCCAGCATGACAAGTGTGGAGATCGCCCCCAGCTCTTTCCCAAGATCCCGGGTTCCATACACCAAAAACCGCGCCTGCACATTCACATTGGTGTGATTGTTGAATATATTGAGGGAGCCATTGACAAACAATTCCAATGCCAGGGCGATGTCTTTTGCTTCCGGCTCCGGCTGCTCCATCAAAAGGCTGTAAAATTTTGTCATGGTCGGGATGTGCTTCTCCCTGGACCTTGCGATGTCGGTATACAGCTTCCGGACACAGCGGTCGATGATGGATTTATGCCGGCTGTTCAGGGAATCGCCGTAACACTGCTCGCACAGTCCCAGCATGAACTCTCCCTTATCCCGGATCTGCCCGTTGGAATCGTTTAAATCCAGAGAATCTACATCCATTTCAAGAGGGTTGATATAATTCTTCGTGTAAGTCGAAAGGTTGACGATCGCAGCCTGTTCCCCAAGCGCCTCCGCAATGTCAAAATATTCCAGTGTAGGATCGATCACAATGATATCATCCTCGGTCCCCAAAAATACCTGCAGCATTTCTGACTTGCTGAAATAGGATTTTCCGCTTCCCGGAATCCCGAATACCATGCCGTTTCCATTGGCCAGGTTCTTCCGGTCTGCAATGCAGAGGTTATGGGACACCTGGTTGATCCCGTAGCAGATACCTTGTTCATTCAGTTCCTGCACGTTGAACGGAAGCAGGGCCGCAATGTCCCTGGTCAGCATGGTCCGAAGCGTGGAGACCTGCCGGTTTCCCACCGGAAGCACCGTGTTCAGCGCCTCCATCTGTTGGTAGTGGTGGGGTTCGATCTGGCACATCCGGCCATTCCCCATATTCCGCAGGGTCTCCGTAATGCTGTCCAGATCTTCCTTTGTATCCGCCATGACCACCATATTCACGCCTACATAAAACAGGTTCTGGTCATTTTCCCGCACATCGTCCATCACGCCCTCGATCTTTTCCTTTTGTACCTTTTTGATATAGGAAATGTCTGAGGAGAAATCATGGTTCCTGTTCCGGACACGCTGCTGCTTCAAGATATCATTTTCAATCCCAAGGTATTTCTTCTGCAGCACCCGGTTCGTCAATTCCTTTGGAACCGGCATAATGTCGATGGTCATCATGCTGTGTACCGGCAGGTTGGTGATCTCATTGATGAAGGTATCCGGCAGGGAAGCCGGGTATTTCTTGATAAATAATGCCCTGCATTTCTTCCGGTCTGTCTCAAAATAGTTTGGATAAAATCTCATATAGCCAGCGGAGATACTGTTCTTCGCGTCCCCGCCCCGCTTCATGCATGCCCGGAAATTGAACCGGAACTGTTCTTCATCCCCCATACGGTAGAAGTTGAATAAGATCCGCAGCCTCTCTTTTGCGTCAAGTGGCTCAATGGTCGAACCCAGTTCGGCGAAATTCTGCTTCAAGGTTGCTTCGAAGGTCGCGAAAAACGCTTTTGCCTGTTCGTAGCCTTTCCGTTCCACGCATACGGTCAGATAGCGTTCCTGCTCGATCCCCTGCTTTCCTTCTACGATCCGCGACTCCGTGATGCGGTTATATGCTTCCCGGATCCAGTCAAATCCATCCCCTTTTCTTTGGAACAGCACATTCTCCCGGAACTCCTGCATATTTTTATTCCGGTTATTGACCGTGATCTTAAAGGAAACATCAATGGCATTGACGGTTTTGCAGTACTGCTTCAAAATCTCCATCTGGTCCTCCGTACCTGCCGTAACATAGTTGATATCCTGGAAGCGGTACGTCCTGGAATACCTGCCTTTCACCACTTCAAAGATCCCTTCCCTGGAAATACGCTGGAATCCCATAACCTCCTGTAAATATTTTGGTGCTTTGACCGGCTTATCCGATCTCTTTAACTGCTCAAAACGGTCTGAAAAAATCGACATGATATCCTCCCCTCTATCTGAATTGTCCGTACCAGACGGCTGCCATCGCCGCCCCCGCCGCCAGAAACGCCGTTAGCGTCAATATCCATCCGATCACCATCACTGCGATCAGTCCTGCGGACTTCCTTTTTTTCACGACTGTTACCATATTTTTACTCCTCCTTCTCTTCCTTTTGTTTCGCATCCTGTTTTTTCCCAGCTCGTCTGCCCTTGAGTTTTTTTCTATCTGTTTCGGTTCTTTTCCAATCTCCATCTTTGAATTCATTTTTCTGGATTGATTCATTTCTTCATTTCGCTTCGTTTCTCCATTTCTATTTTTCCTGCTTTGATCCGCTTCTCTGTTTGTGCTCTTTTTTTTGTATTCCTTTATTTTTCTACTCTCTTTCGTAGTCTTTTCTTCTGTGCCTGCTTTTCTCCCCAGCCCCTTCTGTTCCTCCTGCCTTTCTTCGGAAACAATCTGCTCCAGTTCCTCCATAGATTCTGTTGACCAATAGAGCAGCGGACGGTTGAAAAAAGCAAAATGAACCATCTTCCCTGCAAACTGCCAGAAAGTAAGCCCATGGTAATGATAAAATCCGGTCAATGCCAAAGGCACAACAAACGGCGTTGCCACGTAGCAGCTCAGCGTGACGCCGATCCTGGTATGCAGTAACAGCATGACCGCCGTGCCTGTCCCCAGGGCCAGGATGCTGAAAAATGCCTGCTTTACGGTCAGCCCCAGGATGAAACTTTCCTTATAATGCTGCAGGTCTTCGCTCAGTTCTATCTCCATTTACTCACACCTTTCCACAAGAAGCTGCCGTATACAACGAACAGTCTTCCATTATTTTTTTATTTCTTTCCCCATCATAATCCCAACGCCCGGGAAGTAAGATTCTGCGCCCCTTTGACCGTCCCTACGGTCAGCGCGGCGGTAAATGTCATCTCCCCCAGATAGATCAGGGTTTTCGCCCAGTCCGCATAATCCCCCGTAAACGCCGGAAGCCCGGAACTGATGAACGTATTACAGAGCAGGATTGCCAGCGCCATGGTAACGGCTTCAAAGACAACGCTGATGAAATATTTCATGAAGCTCACAAAGGTATTGCTGACTCCGCGGTTTCCCGCCAGGGTGCTGCCTGCGATCGCCCCGAATGGTACAATGACCATGATCTTCAAAAAGCGGAAATATACATTGTACAGCAGGAAAAATCCGCAGATTATGACCACCAGGGATAAAAAGACCGCCAGGATCAAAAACACGATACTGGTGCCAAAGCCCAGATCCCTGATCACATCAGCCTGGGCAGGGTCTATGGACAGTTCCGCGGTCTGATTCGCGCCCAAAAGTACGACCAGGTTTCCGCAGGATGTAAACAGCGCTTTCATAACCGTCAGGTTATAGGAAACCATCCACTGTGCTACTGCTAACCGGACCAGCATCCTGAGAATGGCTTCAAACCGGATCTCCTCCCGGATATCTACGCTTTCCGCACAGAAGCCTATGACAAAGAACAGGACCACCAGGGCAGAACCGATCCCAACAAACAGCGGCTCCACCCGTTCCACGATCCCCCATGGCCCGCCTCCCTTAAATCCGGCGGGTGACTGCCCCAGCAGTTCAAATACCAACGATACCTGGGAATTCCAGAAACCGAATACGATCTCCAGCAGTGCAAGTATCGCCTCTCCCAATTTAAACATTCTTATTCCACCTGGCCGGGAATCTTACAGCGGTTCCCGGCCTCTCCTTTCCTTTCCATTCTGCAAAACAGGTCTGCTAGTATAACTCACGATAATTACCGCTACCTTACACGCAGGATAAATTTTCATATGCAAGAAGGCTGAATGAGGCGATGCCGGTAGCATCATCGATTGAAGCCGACGCAGCAGATGAAAATTTAGACAAGTGAAAGGTGTGGATAATTATCGTGGGTTATACTAGGCCATACATTCCCTCTTTTTCACTTGAAGGTCAGGCGATCCCCAGAAAAGAAAGCACCGAAGAAATGCCTGCCATAATCAATCCGGCGACGATCCCTTTGATGGCACTGTTCATCGACGAACTGTCCTGCTGCTGGTATGCCTGGGCAAACTCCATGACATTTTTTGCAAGGATGATCACGCCCACCGCGCCGATGATACTGATCACCAGTGTTTTCAGGTTGGTCAGCGGCTGTGTGACTGAATCCACCCCGGTTGCCTGGACACCCTGTGAAACATACAGGACCACTGCCATCGTACCTGCTATTACCTCTGCAGCTGCTTTTTTTATTTTCTGTTTATAAGACATCTTTCTCATATCTATCTTTTCCTTCCTATATTTTTTCCAACCGTACCGTTGGTATTTTTTATTGCCACCGCCATACGGGCATCCTGCCGCCTGCAGAGTTTCCGCTATATGACGGTATTCAACAGTCTGCTGTTCCGTCTGCTATACAGACTGTCCGCTGCTCTTAACAGTCTCTGACTTCTTTATGTAGTTCTCCCTGGATTCACGTATCTGCTCTGCCGTGTTATGGACATCCGCTATTTTTACAATCTCCCCGTAAGGGATCCCGCTGGCAATACATGCCCGGATCTCTTCAAGCTGTCCCTCACTGTACGGGTTTGCGGTCAGCATTTCAAACATCACTCCTTCTTCTTTCTTTTTCCTGTCCCTTTTTACTGGGCGGCTGTCTTCTTTCCTGTTTTCTTCCAGTTCTTTCTCCGTAAAAATCTTTTTCGACACAGGGTCTGACGTGAACACCTCTTCCTGGGTGACGTCCAGGATCCGTACCGGCTCCCCATCCTGCTGCTTCTTTTTGTAATACTGCATGGATTCCGGATTCAGCAGCTTCACATTTTCCTGGGTTCCTGCCGCCTTGATCTCATGTACATAAGGCGGCACGCCTCCATCCTCACTTTCCTGGAACAGCGGATGCTTAAATGTATTATATTTTTTATCTATGATCGGGTCACAGCCACGGATCAGAATAATACACTGGTCATTAGGGAGCTTGCGGACTTCATCCGAAGTCAGCAGTTCCCTCCCCAGGACATCATAATTCCGGGAGCTGCTCCCGTTCCTCCCCCGGGTCTCCCCGCTGGTTTTCTTGTCGATCGTGCCTTTTCCAAGGCTTTCACTGATGTACTTGTGGGACGTGGATTCATTGCCGCCCAGATAGATCAGGGTATCCGTGTTGCCCGGGATCGTCTCCCAGGTGTCTTTAAACAATGCTTTGATCTGCGCCAGGTTCTGTATGATAATGATGCAGGAAATTTCCCGGGACCGCATGGTGCTGAGCAAAGAGCAAAAGTCTTCCGGCAGTGCCACGTTGCAGAACTCGTCCATCATAAACGTAACGTGTATGGGCAGCCTCCCATTGAAATGGAAGTCCGCCTGATAATACAGTTCCTGAAAAATCTGGGAATAGAGCATGCCTACAAGGAAGTTATAGCTTTTGTCCGAATCCGGGATGATACAGAACAGCGCGGTCTTTTTTGTTTTATCCCCATCGACACCGATGCCGATCTCCGGGACCGCCATTTCATCCTGATCCAGAATCCGCAGGATCTGTGGATTTTCCAGGATTCCCAGGCGCGCGTTGGCGCTGATAATAATGCTCCTGACCGTATCCCCTGCCCCCCGCACGACTTTGTGGTACTGGATCACAGCCGGGTGGGAGCTTCCCTTTTCCCGCTCCAGCTTCCGAAACCGCTTGTCCAGCTCCGACGGGGAACCGTCCCCGTGTACTTCCGCTTCATTGATCAGTTTCAGTACCATACGGAAATTCCGCTGTCCTGGTCCGCACTCCATCCACACATAGAGGAAGATTGCCTGTAGGTATAAAGATTCCGCACGCTCCCAGAAGGGATCGCTGCTGGAAGCGTTTTTTGGTGTCGTGTTGGTGATCAGGTTTGTGACCAGCTTTACGATATCAATTTCCGACCGGATATACTCAAACGGGTTGTATCCGTTGGAACGTTCCATCTCCACCAAGTTCAGGATCCGCACCCGGTATCCGTGCCGGGCCAGGAAGCCTGCACAGCACCGGGCGATCTCGCCCTTAGGATCGGTTGTGATAAAGGAGCTTGTAAGCTGCATCAAGTTTGGCTTCACCAGGAAAAGTGTCTTGCCCGCGCCGCTTCCCCCGATGACCAGGTAATTCAGGTTCAGCCTGGTTTTCCTTGTGTCCATGGACATCCTCACATTCTGCGAAAGGATCCGGTTATTCCGGTCATCCGGATCTGCGTACTTTTTCGATATCCGCCTCGGATCCGCAAAGACTGCGGTACCGAATTCTTTTCCCGGCATATACTTTTTCCGGTCGGTCATGTGGAGCAGCACTGCGGCCATATAGACAAGCAGTGATATCAGGATTGCCTTCACAGAGTTTTCATCCCAATAATTGGCTGTCAGATTTTCCGTAACCCTGCGGAACCGGTCCATAAAATCATAAATATCTGTCCTTGGCTGAAAGCAGGCGTTCAGGAGATACCCTGCATATGCGGCACCCACAGCCCCGACTGCCGCAATCCAGAAAGGACCTCCTTTTTTCTGATACCGCATCCCCTACCTTGCCCTCCTTCCCGGCGTTACTTTAACTGTATGCCCATTGCTATTGTTTCGATTTTTCTGCGGAATTTTTATCTGCTGTCCGTCCTGTCTGATTTCAATCTGCTGTGCTTTTCTCTGCTCCAGGTTCTGTTCGATTTTCGTTTACTTTACTTTCCGCTGTGTCAGATCTTGTCCGATTTCCGCTTGCTGTGTTTTTTGCTGTTCCTGCTTCTGCCTCCTTCTGATCCGCTCCTGCTCCCTCCCTTCCACATTTCGGTTCACCGGATCATAACTCTGCTGATACAGCTGCTGTCCGGTCATGCTGCGGATCAGACGGTCTGCAGCGTCTACGATCTGGTATTCCCTCTCTTTCTCAAGCCCCGCATAGACTGTTTTGTTTTTATTGATCCATGTGATCTCGGATTTCGGCAGCCAGAGATACTCATTCTGCCGATAGGGGATCCTGGTCTTGATCCCTTTCTCGGTTTCCTCCATCACTAGCTTACGCACAACGGTGATCCCGTTGACATCCGGATTTTTGGTGTACTCCTTCTGAACCCTCCGGATACCTTTGATCTGATCGGAAGGCGTTTTATTTTGCATGGAAGCATCCAAAACTGCCCCTGACCCGATACATGGATCCTGACCTCTGGCCCTCTCATAGTTTTTCTCGTACTCCTGCACCATCTTTCCGACTTCTGCGCGGTCTGCATTGGAAAAGTAGTCATCCATGCTTTCCATCCGGGATCCCTGTATCTGCTCCATGATTGCCTTAATACGCGGAACCGCCTGGGAATGCAAGAAAGTGCCTACGGCACATCAACTCCCCTAGCCCCTCATTCATGAGGGGAATTAGGGGGTTCCATTTTTTCCCATTCTAGTTCATAATAGTCTCATGAACATACTAAAGAAAATATTCACAGAGCATTTTGAAGAAATTCAATATATCCTTCATCCTCGTCCTGTTGTGATGGAAAATATCGAAAAGATGATTAATTGTGGGGATCTTTCCTATGGCGGTGCCATGTATGGATGCCCTCATTGTGGTAATTTTAAATTTGTCCCTTTCCGATGCCATTCCAAGTTTTGCCCCACCTGCGGCAATAAATATTGCATTGACCGTTCCACTAAAATGTCGTTTAAATTGCTCCACGGGCCCCATCGCCATCTCGTTTTTACGATTGACGAAAAACTCCGTCCTTTTTTTCTCGAAGACCGTTCCCTGTTGGACTGCCTCTTTCGCTCTG
This sequence comes from Lachnospiraceae bacterium, assembly GCA_910573785.1. Taxonomy (GTDB): domain Bacteria; phylum Bacillota; class Clostridia; order Lachnospirales; family Lachnospiraceae; genus Schaedlerella. Next base: position 143,934 of record CAJSZT010000006.1, read on the forward strand.
TCCGCAGTGTCATCATGGAACTCTTTCACAAATTAAACAAACGTAAAAATTTCGTCCCTGGTTTTGTCTGTGTTCTTCATACCTTTGGACGCCCCCTTGAATGGAACCCTCATATCCACTGCCTCCTTACCGAAGGTGGATTTTCCGATGATGGATTCTGGCGTAATGTAAACTATTTCAATTACACTTATCTCCGGAAAGCTTTCCAGACCGCTCTCCTAAATGAAATGGAGAAGAAGATCGGCCCTTCTTTTAAAAAAATGAAAGGAGCCATCTACCGTAAGGATAAAGAAGGATTTTATGTCTATGCAAAACCAAACCTTTGTGATCCTGATACTGTGGTAAAATATATCAGCAGATATCTTGGACGTCCCACGATCGCCTCTTCCAGAGTTGATTCCTATGATGGCGAAAACGTGACTTTTCATTATAACAAGCATGAAGATGACTCTTATGTGGAAAAAACGCTTCCCGTGTTGGATTTTATACAACTTCTGATCCAGCATATCCCGGAAAAGCATTTCAAGATAACCCGCTATTATGGACTCTATGCCCGGCGGCGGGAACTTGATAAAACCATACGCAAAGCCGTTGATCCTTGTAAACATAAAATCATTTTGGATTGGAATCAATGGCGGAATCTCATTTTTCTCTCTTTTGGATATGACCCTTTAGAATGTCCAAAATGCAAACACAAAATGGTTTTTATGGAACTCTACCAGAAGCATAAGCGTGTCCCTCTAGAAGAATTATACGAAAAGGCCATGGCACCCTACCGATGTCAATCCAAAGGCCCTCCCGGTAAATGTGCTTGATTTTATTTCCCATCTGTCCCATACTAAACGTAATATAAAGATGGGAGGCTCCATGATGAATTCAAAATTTTTAGAGGAACTCAGACAACGCTATATGAAAAACCCGCCAGAAGGTATGACATCCAAGCTGGTAAAAAACATGACGGATTCCGACCTGCTCGACATGCATTACTTTCTAACTGAAGATGAGGATCTTGACGGGAATGACTCTGAAGATGGTTTCTATATCTTCTAATCGTTCTCATGAGTCATTATGCCCTTTCGATAACCTATCATTTTGGTAGGTTATTTTTCTTTATGCAAAAATGGAGAAATTTGGTAAGTAGGTAAGTCCCTTGCGGGGCTTACCCCTCTCAGAACCGGACGTGCAGCTTTCCCGCATCCGGCTCCCTGCAAAGCTAATACATCTACAACTATCCGTATATACTGACATAGATACGTGGTCGGACGAGTGGGAATTGTCTCATCAATTCCTTATATCCTTCCTTTGTATAGCTTCTTCTCTGGCTTCTTCTATTCAGCCAGTAGAATAACCTGAACCATACTACATTATAAAATGAGTTCAGGCTTCTTGAATTGTCAGTAATTCCGTAGTAATGATAGTAACCAGTTAAGATTTCATTCAGCTTCTTTACTATCTGGTTTATGCGTAGAAATCTCATATCTCTTATCGTAGCATTTATTTCCTTGCTTTTCTTTGCTAGCTTTTTCTTACTGGTCTTCCTCTTCACTCTGAACTTTCCCGTTCTTCCATGCGAACAGTAATGCGTGAATCCGAGGAATGTAAAGGTCTCCGGTTTCCCGTCTCCACGTTCTTTCCGGTTCCTTTCTGCAAATCGGCCGAATTCTATCAGCCTCGTCTTTTTCTCCTCCATTTCCAGTCCAAAGTGCATCATTCTGCGCTTTAAATATTCATAGAACATCTCTGCGTCTGTTTTGTATTGAAAGCAGACTACAAAATCATCCGCATATACCACCAACCCTGCGTACCCTTTCATGATCGGCTGCATTTTCTCCTTGAACCACCACACCAGTACATAGTGCATATATATGTTTGCGATTACTGGTGAGCAGACCGAACCCTGTCCGGCTCCTTCCTCTGTCTCTTCATATCTGTAATCTTCCATGATTCCGGCTTTTAACATCCGGCGTACCAGCCTGATGATATTTGGGTCTTTTATTCTTGATTCTATGAACTTTATTATCCATTCATGGTCCAAGTGGTCGAAAAATCCTTTTACATCCGCATCCAATACCCAGTTTGTCTTTTCTTTTTCCAGCATTCCGTTCAGCTTTCTTAATGCCTTATGACAGCTTCTCCCTGGTCGGAATCCCATCATTTCATCATAGAAATGCGGTTCGAACACTGCTTCCAGTACTCGTCTCAATGCTTCCTGCACCAGTTTGTCTTCATAGCAATAGATACTGAGCGGCCGTGTCTTTCCGTTTTCTTT
>CAJSZT010000006.1:146363-159991 GCA_910573785.1 Lachnospiraceae bacterium
GTATTCCTCTTTGGTTATCCCATCGGTTCCTACTGCTTTCTTTCCGTCCATTTCCTTGTGGCACTCTTTTAATAATTCCTTATTTATCAAATGCCCTATGGACGTAAATACCATGTCTGGATGTTCGCCTGATAGTTGTGATATTCTCGCCAATTTCGTTTCCATAGCTCCTCCTGTCTCTGCGTACAGTCTATGTTTCCTCCTTGATATGACTTTGCATGGCTAGCCTGCGAGGACAGGCATTTCTCGACTTCCACTGTATGTTTTACCGTGTACTATTCGGCCATCCGACTTCTGCTGGCCATTTGCGGTTCTCCCTTCGACAGTTGTTCCGCATACCTGATGTACGCAACTCATCTGGAACCAGACAGACCTCCTCCAGTTGACTTGAAATCCTTGATTGCATGACCAACCTCAAAACTCCGGGGAAGCAACTGTATTCTCGCTCTTAGTGACTACAGTTATGTTGCTTTCAGTGTATAGGAGCACCTCTGCCTTCCCACTTTCATTTTCATATCGAAGCTATGTGCAGTTATGCCCTGCAATCTCGCTGTCTACGCTTAGCAGACAGCATCTCTGCTGTCCACCCAAGACTCGCTTGGTGCGGTATAGCTTGTACCTTACACCGTAGGACTTTCACCCACCGAATTCCAAGCCCTTAGCTGGGCGCACCCTAATAGATAAAAAAATCCCGGAACGGAAAAACCGCCCGGGATGAAAATTATCACGTAAAAAGATGTAAGGATTATATTTTTACTCATCTGCACGGCAAACTCACTCTGACCCGGATCGCAGATGCACTTTCATTAAATGCAAGCTATCTCTCCAGCCTGTTCCATCGCAGCGAAGGGATTTCCATTACCGAGTTTATCCGGAATGAAAAGATCAACCTTGCCCAGAATCTCCTCATGTATTCCGACTATTCATACAGTGAGATTGCAGCCTACCTTGGATTTGCTTCCCAAAGCCACCTTGGTACGCAGTTCCGAAAAACAGTCGGTATGACCCTGCGGGAATACCGTGAAATCTATGGGAAAAAAAATGCCATTTTATGAGATACTGCTTCCTCTGCTTTCAGTCAATGATAGCGGATTGTCCGTACCGTATCAACATAGAAAGAGTCTTACACAAGCTTGCGTATTTTCTTCGATAAGATGATTCCGCTTCCGGCAAGGCACATTACAAACATCCACTGCCGTATACCGTTTTCATCTCCAGTCTGCGGGCTTCGCCTGTTTGCTGCCGAAGTTACAGGAGTATTGCCATCAGAGCCCCCAGACGGTTGTCGTGATCCGGGCTGTGTCGGTATGTCGTTATTTCCGGGGATTGACGGATTCGCCGGCCCTGGATTCACTGGGGGCTTATCGGCGCCGCCCTGATTATCACCGTCATCTGTTTTTACAGATTTCCAGGCCGCGGCGATGGGAGACAGGCCGCGGACGGTGAACCGAAGCCCCTCTTCGGTCTTCATAACCTCAGGCACTTCTATTTCTCCCGGCTTATATCCGTTCATCTCATGTGTAAACATATGAGTTATGATGAAATCATACTCTGTGCCGTTGGTTCCTTTGGGATAGGGCAATGTCACAGACAGTCCTTCCGGCGGGAAGTTCTCCGGCGATGCAGTTTCCCAGGTCTTACCGCCGTCCAGGCTGATCTGAAGCCTGACGTCATAGAGCGCTGTATTATCTTCGGAATATCCCTGACTTTCCACCGCCGCACGGGTAAGTGCCTGCTTAATCTTTTCCTCGGTATCCATTCCGGCTGCGATCAATGCTTCCGGGATGTCTTTGATCCCTTCCGTGATATCAATACGAGTCTCTTCATTCTTGCTGATCACAAATTCTACAGGATCACCCTCAAGGCCCGAATATTCTTCCGTCTCCGCAACAATGGCTTTCACATACCAGGTGCCGGGTTCTGTCGGTATCTCGGTGCTGTAGGAATTGCTATCGGAAGCTGTGCCGTAGAGATACTGCACTTCTCCGAATAGTGCTTCTGCGTAGGGAGTTGAGGGAGTATCACCATATTTCCACCCAGGGAATGCGGTAAGTTCCGTAATCCATCGGTTGGCCCGGATGAAATGCAGAGTCACTTTCATGGACTGATGATTACCACAGTCATAGGTGTATGTGACATCTTTCCCAGACTGAATATCTGTCAGGATCATGCCGTCAGCGGAAAGCTGCGCGTTTGTTAAATCCGATATCTTGGATGGATCCAGCTTCGGATCTGCGGAGCCCAGATCATAAGAACTCTGGTTTTCCGCCATAGTAATTTTGTCATACTGTTCACAAGCTTCAAATGTTGTTACACTATCTGGAATGATCAGGCTTTTTAAACGGTTGCCTGTGCAGTCTAAGTTACTTATCTTAATATTCCCGCTTACATCTAACATCTCTAACTGATTATTCTTGCACCAGAATGTCATCAAAGCTGGATTCTTGCTCACATCTATCTCTTTCAATTGATTATCATCGCAGTAAAAATACTGCAGATCAGCATTCTGGGATACATCCAGTGTTTTCAACAGGTTTTTCCTTGTATCAAAATAATTTAATGAGGATTTATCTTTCACATCTATCTCTGCCAGTCGGTTATTGGTACAGATTAGACTCGTGAGCTTATTGTCCCCGGTGATATTTAATTCTGTCAACTGATTATCCGAACACCGCAAATAGGACAGTTCCGGGCAATCACTGACATCCAGAGATGTTAGCAGGTTCTCTTGGATGGAAAGGGATGTCAAGTTAGAAAAACCTTTGAGCTGGATTTCTGTCAGCTGATTGTTTTCGCAACTCAGTGAAGTCAGTGCAGTATTTCCGCTAAGATCTAATGTGGTCAGTTGATTGTTGTAGCATCGAAGCTCTTTAAGAGCCAGGTTTGATCTAAGCTCCAGCGCTGCCAGTTGATTGTTGTAGCAATATAGTGTTTTTAGCTGTGGATTGCCGGCTGTATCCAGAGCAGTAAGCTGATTATTGTCGCACCATAGAACCTGAAGCTGTCCATTGCTGCTAAGATCCAGTTCTGTCAATTTACATCTGTTACAGTATAATGTAGCCAGCTCTGTACAGTTTTTCACATTCAGCGTCGTCAGATTCCAGGTCTCTGAGCAGTTCAAATACTGAAGCTTCGTGTTCTTGCTCACATCTATGGACTTCAGATACGTGCCGTTACAGTGCAGAGTCGTCAGATTCTCGAAATGCTCGATTCCTGCAAGACTTTCGGCAGTTAAACTGCTGTTTTTCATATTTAATACCGTGATTGATTCAATCTCGGCGGCGGTAAATTTATCCGGGTCGCTATGTAATTCTTGCATATTGGGATCAGTCCGCAGATATTCCCGAAAGCCTGCATCCGGAAAATTCTCTTCATTGATTTCCACATCCTCTGTCTGTGCGCACAATGCAGTCACCATGGTCATTTCCGATATACCATAAAATAATATAGCAGACAGTACGATCATCAGGATACGTTTTAAAATTTGTTTTTGCGTAGTCATTACTTCTTATCCTCTCTTCTTATAAGATCCCTAAATCTCTGGCTGTAAGCACCGCATCCGCCTTGCCGCAAACACCCAGCTTCCGGTAGTTCTCCTTCACATGGTACTTCACCGTTGCCTCCTTCATGGAAAGCTCCCCGGCGATCTGCGATGCGCTCTTTCCTTCCGCCTGCAGGCGCAGGATGGATAATGCCGCCTCACAGAAATCCGGCGCTTCGGCAAGCCGGCCTTTTAAATACGCCGGGTAGCGCACCGCCACCTTCCCTGTTTCCTCCATGAGCCTGGACAGCCATGCCTTATCCATTACTTCCTTTTCCAGAAGACTCTTTCCCGCCGCCGCAAACAGTTCCTGCGCCGCCGCCCCTTCCTCGCTGACAAGGCGGATAAAATGATATCCGCAGGCTTCTCTCAGCATCGGGAAAAATTCCCCCTTCCATTCCCCGCCTGTTCGGTATTTCGCTATGGCGCTAAGGAGGCACACTTCCATGCGGATATAGGTGCGCCCGCATTTCTCCGCATAATAGCGCAGCTTTTCCAGCAATGCCTGCGCTTTTAAATACTTCCCAAGTGAAAGATAGCAGCGCACTTTCGTAAGATAGCGGTAACGCTCTAAGATACAGAACTCCTTGTCCTCGTCCGGGGCCTGCCCCATCCACGCCAGCACCGCTTCCCTGTTCCCCTGGTAAAGGGCAAGACGGCACCGCAGGGCCGCTATGTTGGGAAGGAGCTGTACCGCACCCTGTTCTATGACATTTTTTTCAAAGGAGGCAAGGACTTCCCCTGCCGTCTGTATCTGTCCCTGAAGGGTGTCAAGCCGTACCTGCAGTCCCACGGCAGCAAAGGCGAGCTCCGCCATGCCCCCGCCCTCCGCCTCCATCTTCGCACGGGCAAGGAGCGTCAGGACTTCGTAGATGTCCTCCCCTTTTTCATAGAGGCTCTCGCCTAAAGCCGCTTTCACAAGTCCTTTCCCGTACCGTCCAAGCACCCGCTCCACCAGTTTCCCGATGGTGGCGGCCAGCTTCCGGTCCTCCCTGCTCCAGTGGCAGAAGTCCTTGCCTCCGTTCATGGTACTGGGACAATTGGATGTCACCGAAAATTCCGGCAGGCTCATCCCCTTGTCAAAAATCAGGGCGGGCATTTTCTTCATGATCCCGATCATGTCCGCGCTCCCCCGGTGGGGCAGGGCGATGTCCAGGTAGGCCAGGCGGCTTACGGCCTCCCGCCTGCGCCCGCCTTTCGCGGCAGATGCAAACCCTTCCAGCTTTTTATACCAGTATTCACTTTCCTTCTCCTGGAGCAGCAGGGAATAGAGCATACTCATCCCCGCCATCAGCACCGGGCTCTCCTCCACTTCCTCTTCTTTCATCTGTAAATAATAATGACGCAGTTCAAAGTAATGGCCGTTGCCGGGGTTCAGCCGTGCGTTTCTGATAAGCAGTTCCCTGATCCGCTCCTTATTGCCGCACTGTTCAAACATGGCGAGGGCAGGCACAATCTGCCCCTGCATCTCATAATACAGCCCCGCGTTATACACATGCCCGGCCCTCTCCCGTGGGCTGTACTCCTTTGCCGCCCGTCTGCGCAGCGCCCTGATAAGCTGCGGGCGAAGGCGGTATACGCCGTCCTTGCAGGAAAGAAAGTTCCCGGTCTCCACCGCCCGCTCCAGAAGTTCCGGCGCATGGCAGTTCCCCGTGATCATCTCCGCAAAGGGCAGGGTAAATTCATCGGCAACGCTCACCTGCATCAAAAATTCCAGAAGGTCGCTGTCCCACTGTACCATCACGTGGCTTTCCAGATACCCCGCAAAAGCCTCCCCAATCTCCTGCTCCAGCTTTGAACCGGGGCGCAGTCCCTCCAGCATCTTCAGGGCGGTATGACGCACGATGTAGGCGTTGCCCCGGCTCCTTTGCGTTACAAATGCCAGCTCCCCCTCCGTGATGTCCAGTCCCTGGGACTTGATGTAGGCGGCAATCTCCTTTTCCTTAAGCCGCAGATCATCCTCCGTGATGACAAGTAATTCCCCTCCCACATAGGGCGGCATCAGCCAGACCGGGATGGGGCTGCGGCAGATCAGGATGAGCCAGACATCCCGCCGTTTTATGAGAGAAAGGACAGCCCTGCGTCCCTCCGCATCTTTCAGCAGGTGCAGGTCATCCACAGCCGCCACTGTCCGGGTTTCCGCCTCTTTTCCTTTTCCCTCTTCCTGTGCCGCCTCCAAAAGCCCTGCGGAATCCTCCGCGCAGGAAATATAAAGGTATCTGCGCTTTGACAGGTACTGCTTCACCAGTTCCGTTTTCCCATAGCCGGTTGCCCCATAGATATAGACCGCCTGCCCAAGCCCTTTTGCCGCGCGCAGTTTCTTTAATGCGGCCTCCGGCACTATATATCCTTTATCCAAATGACCTCCCCCTTTAAAAGTCCGAGACTGGCACACCTTTCCATTTCTGTACCTGTAAAAATTACAGTTACGCTTTATTTTACGCCACTCCTCCCGTTTCGTCCACTCTCCAAACGGATAGTCTGGGGCACTTTTTTTGGATTTTTTTCAAAAATCTGCATAAACACTGGTTGGTGACATGTCTCCCCCTTAAGCTCATCCCACTGTCTCTATCTTCTATACTAACACCACCTGACATTCTAATACGAGACATGATAATACGGCCGCAACAAAATAAGGCGCATAAATACGCCTTTTTCTCCTGACACAGAATCCCTCCCATCCATCGCTGCATACCAAACGAATCCAAGGAACCGCAGATCTGTTTGCATGTAGCAGCATATCAAGAAGGGAAGCGCCGTCTATTCTCTGGTTGGGGAATACTCCTCTCTGGTTCCATCCTACAAATCAAGCCTCGGAAGGGGCACAATGGATCTCATGCCTGCTTTTGCAGCCATCATACGATCCATTGTGCCCCTTCCGAGGCTTGACATTTATACAAAGAAAGAAAGCAGACACCAAGATTTGCGAGCCTTCCCAAGCTCCCCGAGTTGGGCTCGAACCAACAACCCCTCGGTTAACAGCCGAGTGCTCTACCATCGACACAATCGCACACCGAAAATTAAAACTAATACTATCGTTCCATCTCATATTTGCTTACTTGTTTAGACATTCTTTTTATAGAATAATCCAAGATACGTTCCTTCCTTGCCATCAACATTGTTCTATAAAACTCTTTTTGCAAATCACTGATAAATGGCGTTTTTTCAATTACATTAAAAATCTCCTTCATATCTATCCGCGATAAAATCCGTAACAATGCTCTATTACACTCCTCATTGTCTAACGCAGAAATAAATTCGTAGTAATTAATTTTCTTTCCATTGTTCTGAATAGCCGATAACGGGATATTAAAAATGCGATGATTAATTTCCTGTTTATCTGCAAGAATCTTCATAATCATTCTTTCATCTGCTTGTGGATACAAGCAACTCCCACAATCAAAAACTGGCGCCAGTGTTAATTCATCCGATTGTACATGATACAAAAAACCCCAATTACCATTATGTCTGTCCCAGTTACCAATAAAAGCATCCACAATAAACATATCCCAAAATCGTTCTCTTATTTTCTCCGGCTCCATTGCAGTCTGTTCATCAAATACAGAAAGAATGTCCGCAAGCTCTGTGCCATATCCATTTCGCTCTGAATCAATAATCTGATTTTTTAAAGACGCAAAATCCTGTAGTTCAATCCCAACAGAAGTAAAATCTTTACATGCAACAACAATTTTTTCCACACCCTTTTTTGTCTTATATGTTCCAAGAATCGTTTCCTGCACAGGAACCCCTGCTTTTTCAAATATCTTACATCCCAAATACTCCGAAATACAACTGTTGCTATAACTCATATCTTGATTTTTCACCGGATGCGACGGAAATTTAAGCATATACTGTTCCCCGTTATATACAACCGATATTTTGCTTCCATTTGCCCCCGCGTATGATTTTTTTCTTTTGGGTAATTCTGTAAAGTCTATCATATCCGAACATCATATTCCTTTCTTTTAACTATCATTCAATAAATTCATGTTTTTCTATACGCAGATATTTTTCCCGCAAATACCACGCCTGTTCACTGCTTATCATTCCATTTACTTCTGTTGTGTTGATATCGCTTTGCAGATTACAGAAATCACAGTCCCATTGCAGATACTCTTCCCCTGCGTCTAGTTTCTTCCATGCCTTTTTCATCTGCTCTATAGATTCCTGTAAAAAACATGGCAAGCCACACTCTAAATATCCACGATCAAAAGGCAAGCCGCTTTTCTCATCGTATTCAGCTATTCGCGAAGCCAATTCATCACCCTCTTAATTTTTATTGCTTTCACTTATTTGATTATTCATATATTATAATCTATTCTCCGACTATCTTCAATTGATTAATACAAAAAAAGAAACCCTGCATAAACTCAATACAAGGTTTCATTACATGAAAAGCCGAACCTTTACTTTTGCTTCCATATATCCCGTAGATAATTTTTCCTTCTTTTAATTTTCCTTTTTGTCATTCCTAAGCAAGCATAATCCTAAACTACTATTTTCCTATATTGCGCAAAAAGCCACTACTAAACGCCTAATGATATGTTTCAATAAATGTAACTCTTTCATTGAGCCATTGAGTATTATCTTTTTCGGTTAACAGTACATTGCTTTCTCGAATCCTTCTCTTCTATCTTGAGTATAACAAAAGCCCGCAAACGCTGACGTATACGGACTTTTCTTAAACTCCCCGAGTTGGGTTCGAACCAACAACCCCTCGGTTAACAGCCGAGTGCTCTACCAACGGATGCGTTCGCACACCGAAGAAATATGAATTTTTATGCCCCTTTTTCTACGCGGCTTCTCGGCGGATTAACACGTCTGAATTTTAGAGCCCTCTCTGGGGTTGTCTCTGGACAATCTTCATCAAAAACAACTGGTCTCTTTCTTGCCTCCGCAAGAGCAGCCTTTTCATCCTCCGAAAAAGCAAGAGATTCCATCATTTCTTTCGTCATTCCATTAGTATTTACCATAATACAGCCCCCTTTCAAAATTTGTTGCAAATCTGGCAGATATTAATCTTGTAACATCTGTTTTTTCTTCATCCCCATCAATTTGCACTCTCTCTGTATAAACAACAAATATAATATCATTTATTTCTCCCATAAATGAACCTATATTTCCGATTACAGTTTCTCCTGAAGAAATATTCGCATATCCCCCGATAAATCCCCTATTGTATCATAACGATCTTCAACTTCACTATTCTCTTCATCATACAGTTCAATTCGATCATAATCAAAAAACACTCGGGCAGCCTGTTTAAAAGATATACCATGATGCTCAATATTATACTCATTCTTTCGTTCATCATACTCAAATATCATATCTCCCAGTGTAAATGTAACAGTTCTTGATTCCTCTCGATTAATCACTCTCACCTCACTTATAAACTCAATCAAAGCAATATTTTATTTTCTTTACAAATATATTATCATGGCCTCTAAATTCTCTCTATCTATTCTCTCTATCTCTATTCTGATTCACAGTATTATGCCTATTTTAATTACTGTTTCTCACTCTCTATAACGTAAAAATCTGCAAACATTGATGTCTTCTAGCTCTCCTTAACTCCTTGAGTTAGACTTAAACCAACATTACCACAATTAATAGCAGCCGCCTACCAACGAGCGCGTTCGCATACTCAATTTTAAACGCACCTTTTAACCTCTTTCTAATTCCTTTCAAGAATTTTATGATAATATATATCTTCCATATTTTCTGCTCTTACAAGAACATCCTCCTCTGTCCAAGATGTATGTTTATCAATAAAATTCTTAACCCAATCATAATTAGATTCCAAATAATACTTTTGTCTCTTATCTGCGTAAGCGGCTTGACCTGCATTATTATTCAATTTAATTTCTAACAAAATTAAATTTCCGATGTTTAATGCTCTTTCTCCAGAACTTTCAGGAAGTATATGTTCAATGCTACCATTATCTGGAAAAATTTCTTCTTTTCCATTCGTAAAATGACAATACATCTTATTAATAATGTATTTGACTTTCATATTATCTGGTGTATCTTGTTTTGAATACTTAAGGTGAATAAATTTATTTTTAAAATCATTATATGATGGATATTGTTTATCTAATTTATCCTTTAATTCTTCTATACATCTATCGACCTGTTCTTTCGTCTGACATTTTCTTAATTTTCGAGCAGAACTTGCGTAAGGAGAATCTACCACATTAGCTCTTCTTGAAAGTACGGCATTATAAATAAAATGAAATCCTTCTAAATACTGAATCAGGTTTTTAAATTTATTCATTGAAATAAGTCCGCGATCTCTAATCTCAAATACAGCCATTAATATAATCCTAATCTGTACAATATTAAATTTATCTGATAAATAATCAAGACTTTGAACTAACCAAAAGTATTGCTTTTTGTTTTGATAATCTCTTCTGGAAGAATTGACTATTTGCATGTAATATTGTGCGTTCTTTTCCATACTTTTGAGAAACTCTTTATATGTTTCATCATTGGCAGGTTTAATTTCATTCATAAATTTATCATATAACTTTTTTTCTGAACTTTGCGAATACTTTGAAACCCAATAATGCCTAAAAAATGTAGCCATTCCAACTGTTTCGTTTCCGCTATACAAAATATCCTTTATTTTATTCCAAGTAACATCGGCAAAATCTGCCGGTTCCGTAGTTATTGCTACTGAAAATATCTGATTCTTAATTAAGTCAACGCTCGCCAACCGCTTCCCCTTTGCATTTAATATCTCAAAGATCGAATTTGCGTCTTTTCGTTCCCCCGTTGAAATTATAACAACAAGACTTTTAAGTACTTGATCTCTAAGCGCTTTTAAAATATCCTCATAAGTAATATTATCTACATGCTTTTTTCCATGTAACTTATATAAACTACTCCTCAAACTATTATCAGATGTCCTTTGATATAAATACTCGAAAGTTTCCTGTATACATATTTCTTCTTCTGAATTTGCTTCCTCCTTTATCTCTTTTTTTATATCCTGAATATAGTATGAGAAAAAAGGATAATGTGTTTTACTTTGTAAAATCCTAACTAAATCGCCATTATCATCTTCTGTCATAATATATTGAAAAATACGTTCACTCAACTTATCATTCCCTATTTCACGAAAATGATCTGAAATAGCAGAAAACAATATTGTTATAATTGTCAACCTCTGTTGACCATCTACAACATCTAATGTCTGACCAGCCATTTCTAGGTTTCCAATAAAAAGCATAGTTCCTAAAAAATAGGGCATATCACAAATTTTGCCATTCCCATCTATCTTTAAACAGCCAAGCATATCATCAAAAAATTCTTGATAATTTCTTTTCTCCCATGAGTATTCCCTTTGAAATCTAGGGATTGAAAATTGACATCGTGATGATAATAATTGAGTTATAGTCATTGTACTTGGTTTTATGTCCATACTTCATTCCTCCCAAACTATTTTCAAATACACCATAAATTTACCATTTTTATAAAATGTCTCCTTTCTCGCACATTAATTGGCTCATTATTTTTCTCATCTTCGTCCATAGTATACATCAGCACCCTTTTGCTCATTTTCTCTATAATTAATAGGAAATGAATATCCGCAAACCATAATTTCTATCTGTTTCTATTCATTCTCTTCTATGAGACTTATATCTGTTATAATATTTACCTTTCCAAATTTCCTTCTATTCAATGCCTTGATACTCTAGCATTTTTCCCGTTTTCACTTATTTGATTATTCATATTATAATCTATTCTCCGACTATCTTCAATTGATTAATACAAAAAAGAAACCCTGCATAAACTCAATACAAGGTTTCATTGCATGAAAAGCCGAACCTTTACTTTTGCTTCTGTACATTCCGTAGATAATTTTTCCTTCTTTTAATTTTACTTTTTGTCATTCCTAAGCAAGCATAATCCTAAACTACAATTTTCCCATATTGCGCAAAAAGCCACTACTAAACGCCTAATGATATGTTTCAATAAATGTAACTCTTACATTGAGCCATTGAGTATTATCTTTTTCGGTTAACAGTACATTGCTTTCTCGAATCCTTCTCTTCTATCTTGAGTATAACAAAAGCCCGCAAACGCTGACGTATACGGACTTTCCTTAAACTCCCCGAGTTGGGCTCGAACCAACAACCCCTCGGTTAACAGCCGAGTGCTCTACCATTGAGCTATCGAGGAATACACTATTTAATTAGCACACCTTCAAAACTACACACGAAGAAAGAAATCCTCTTTTATCCTATCCTTACTGCTCTCTCAAGCTTCAACCACCTCTTGGTTATGCCCTCGACCTATTAGTGACGGTCAGCTACATACATTACTGCACTTCCACCTCCGCCCTATCTACCTCGTCGTCTTCAAGGGGTCTTACTGAATTTCCTTCATGGGATATCTCATCTTGAGGGGGGCTTCACGCTTAGATGCCTTCAGCGTTTATCCCCGCCCGGCTTGGCTACTCTGCCATGCTCCTGGTGGAACAACAGATTCACCAGCGGCCGGTCCATCCCGGTCCTCTCGTACTAAGGACAGCTCCTCTCAAATATCCTACGCCCGCGCCGGATAGGGACCGAACTGTCTCACGACGTTCTGAACCCAGCTCGCGTACCGCTTTAATGGGCGAACAGCCCAACCCTTGGGACCTACTCCAGCCCCAGGATGCGATGAGCCGACATCGAGGTGCCAAACCACTCCGTCGATGTGAACTCTTGGGAGTGATAAGCCTGTTATCCCCAGGGTAGCTTTTATCCGTTGAGCGATGGCAATCCCACTTTATACCACCGGATCACTAAGTCCTACTTTCGTACCTGCTCCACCCGTCGGTGTCGCAGTCAAGCTCCCTTATGCCTTTGCGCTCTTCGAATGGTTTCCGACCATTCTGAGGGAACCTTTGAGCGCCTCCGATACCCTTTCGGAGGCGACCGCCCCAGTCAAACTCCCCACCTGACATTGTCCCACGGCCGGATCACGGCCGCTGGTTAGAAACCCAGCACTACAAGGGTGGTATCCCAACGTCGGCTCCATGGCAACTGGCGTCGCCACTTCTATGCCTCCCACCTATCCTGTACATGCAATACCGAGTCCCAGTGTCAAGCTGGAGTAAAGCTCCATGGGGTCTTTCCGTCCTGGCGCGGGTAACCAGCATCTTCACTGGTATTTCAATTTCACCGGGTGCATTGTTGAGACAGTGCCCAAATCATTACGCCTTTCGTGCGGGTCGGAACTTACCCGACAAGGAATTTCGCTACCTTAGGACCGTTATAGTTACGGCCGCCGTTTACTGGGGCTTAAGTTCAAAGCTTCGCTTGCGCTAACCTCTCCCCTTAACCTTCCAGCACCGGGCAGGCGTCAGCCCATATACCTCACCTTTCGGTTTCGCATAGACCTGTGTTTTTGCTAAACAGTTGCTTGGGCCAATTCTCTGCGGCCACATCTCTATGGCACTCCTTCTCCCGAAGTTACGGAGTCATTTTGCCGAGTTCCTTAACAATGCTTCTCCCGTCGGCCTTAGGATCCTCTCCTCATCCACCTGTGTCGGTTTACGGTACGGGTACCATATGAACAATAGCGGCTTTTCTCGGCAGCTCGGCCACACGCTTCCCTACTTTAATTCGGTCCGTATCACGCTCTCCCATTATACACCGGATTTGCCTGATGTACTGGTACTTCGCTTACACCGGTCTTTCCAATCCCGGCTCGTGCTCTCCTCTCTGCGTCCCCACAGTTCTGTCATATGGCAGTACAGGAATTTCAACCTGTTGTCCATCGGCTACGTCTCCCGACCTCGCCTTAGGCCCCGACTTACCCAGGGCAGATCAGCTTTACCCTGGAAACCTTAGATATTCGGCCGGAAGGATTCCCACCTTCCTCTCGCTACTCATTCCGGCATTCTCTCTTCGGTACAGTCCACAGCTCCTTTCGGTACTGCTTCTTCCCGTACCCAATGCTCCTCTACCAGCCATCATTCGATGGTTCCTAGGCTTCGGCAGTGTGTTTCAGCCCCGGACATTTTCGGCGCAGGACCTCTCGACTAGTGAGCTATTACGCACTCTTTTAATGTATGGCTGCTTCTGAGCCAACATCC
>CAJSZT010000007.1:0-148790 GCA_910573785.1 Lachnospiraceae bacterium
AGGAGGCCTTGGAACGGAAAGAAATAGCGGCCTGAAAATATTTTATAGGCTAAAGTATTGATTTTTCAATGTGCAAATCCCATTTTTGATGTGGGAAGTTTGAGTAACTGATTTAGTTTCTGGCTGGAGCTGGATAAATACCCTGTCCGGCGAATCTCGGAATAAACTGCGATTGCCGAAAACCTGTCCGCTCGGACCTCTTCCGGAAATTCTTCCAGCTTTATGTATCGGAAACCATAAAAGGTCACGATTGGATGCCAGGTCTGCAGCCCTGCTTTACAGATATAATTGATTTCCGATTTTGCGCTCCTGTAATTGGCGTTATAAAAATTTCCTTCTTGATCCAACACCTCGCCGTGCAGGATTCGGATTCGGTCTCCTTTACAGGCATCCACAGTAAATTCGACATAACCCGTCACTTCCTGCCCAAAGTCTAAGACCGTTTCTCCTGCGGGTGTATGAAGCACCTCCTGTACCGCGATCCTCTCCTTTTCTCTGATCTCTTCCCCCTCCTGGGGGATCAAAATATCCTTTGGCCACGAGAATGCCCTTGCATTCTGCCACTCTTCCGGCTTATAAGACGCGTCGTATGTCTCCCCGTCATAGAGATCATTCCATCGGATGGCGCTTTCTCTGCAAAGCCAGGATTCATCTGTTGCGATCTTTTCCTTGCTTCCATCTTCATACTCCAAAGCGATCTCCGCCAGGATTCCATTGGGCCGCCCCATCCGTTCCTTCTTATCCGGCAAATCCATAAATCCAGGCATTCTTGACGAAAACCAACCTTTTCCAACCATTACAGACAGCTGGTTTTCGGCTAAGATCCATGGTGTAATATCGTACTGTTGGTATTGCAGACGCTTTTCATAAGCAGTCCATCCCGGAGCCAGGACATAATCACTGACCCTTTTTCCGTTGATGGATGCCTCATAAACCCCCAATGCTGTGATTGCAAGTGACGCATGTAATATCTTCTTTTCTGTTTTCCATTCCCTTTGAAATTCCAATGCCGCATGACCATAATCCTGCAATGATGTAATCCATTTTCCTGCAAACTCCATATTGCGCCTCTCTATACTTTATTGATCTGAACCAATGTTTTCTTCCCAAAATCTTACCGCACGTTCCAGCCACCCATCGGCAGCCGTGCCGGTTCCAAGCCCCCAGCCGTGATCCGTCCCCGGAAATACTTCATACCTGCAGGGAACTCCCTGTTCCCACAGCGCCTCCGCCATCATCCGGGAATTTTCAATCGGAACCGCTTCATCTTCCTCCGTCTGCCAGATATATGTTTTCGGATATTCCCTTGAGACCTGTTTTTCCACGGAATACAACTCCTGCATTTGCTCATCCGTACACAGCGCTCCTAACAAATTCGTCCTGCTGCCCTCATGTGCCTTTGCCCCCATTGTGATAACCGGATAGCCAAGAATCAGCATTTCTGGTTTCGGAAGACCATACCGACGGTATCCTGTTGATTCCGTACCAAAAGATGCTGCCAGATGCCCGCCTGCGGAAAATCCGACCACAGCATATGGCTCTTTTTCGACCCCAAATTCTTCCGCATGCTCCCGGATAAACTTCACTGTCTGTGCCAGGTCATCCAATGAGTTTGGCTGTCCGGCATACTTCCCGGTCCGATACTGGAGCACAAAAGAAGTATACCCCAGATTATGGAATACCTTTGCAATGGGAAACCCTTCCGCGATAGAACACACATTTTCATAGGCTCCTCCTGGACAGATCACTGCGAATTTTTTCCGTTTCTTTCCTGACGGAAATGCTAAGAGACCTGTTTTCTCTTTCCCGTCTTCCCTGTCCTTCCATATATCATAAACTATCGTTTCTTTTTGTGCTCTTTCTATCAAAAATTCCAGGCCGTCTATCATAGACCGCAGATTCCATGCGGTAAAAATACTGGTAACCTCTTCCAGTGTCAGCTCCTTAAATTTTCTTCCCCGTATTATTGTGTCTAATTTTTCCCTGATGTCTGGATCCGAGAAAAAGCTGGTATTCAAATACGCCATCGGGCTGACCATATATTCTCTTGTTTCCAGGCGCGCCGCACATAAAACCTCCTGCAGAGTACTGTTCTTCGTTACATGAAATCTTTTGCCGCACTCCGCGATCTTTCTCTCCCTATATTCTATCATAGTATTCCTCTTCCTTTCTAAACAGTGGTTTCAGCAGCCATTATGTATCTTTTTTGTAATTTTACCATTGATAGAATCATAAAAATATTGAAAATACCGCTAAATCATTTACATTTTATGCATGACTTCCTTTCATCCTGCAATCTGGAAAAATTTTAAAAGTAAGGCGATGCCTGAAAAATTGATTCCGGTATCGCTTTACTATTGCATAGATACGCTTCCTTTCCTTCATTAAAGATTCGTTACAGTTTCCTTTTTAGTTGACATCTGATCTAATTTTTTATCTACATCCATAAAGAAAAGAACTGCTATGATAATTATCGTTATAATCAGCGGGATCCACAGAAACATAAAATTAAGCATATTAATTGCGGATTGAGGCTGTTGAGCCGCATTCGCAACATATCCTCCTGCGGAAAGCAGGAATCCGCTGATTGCAGTCCCCAATCCGCCGCCTAACTTAATTCCCATAGAAGAGCAGGAAAAAATAACGCCATTTGCCCTGATATGGTCTTTACGCCATAAATATTCGCATGTTGAAGACATCATTGTATAAGATGTTGTTTGAATTACTGCCGTCGCAATTGCGGCAATTGCAAGTCCGAAAAGAACAATTCCCATCTGGTTCTGCGCCCCTCCAAACAAACAGACAAGTCTTCCCGCAACCCCCACACAAAGCCCTAAGATACTTAACTTCTGAACATCGATTCTCTTTGCCAGAAGGGGAACAATAAATGCAACCGTCATAGTTACTCCATAGTTTACAACAGATAGTGTCCCCATCATATTTTCATTTCCCAGAACATATGTTGCGTAATATGCGCCTGCTGTCTGAAAGACAGTCGCAAACAAGTATAAACATAACATAATTAAAATCACACCATAAAAATATCTGCAGGTAAGTATGGATTTTAATGTTTCCTTCATATTGCTTTTTTCTTCATATGCCTCGGCTCCGTCCTGGATATCCTCTTCTTCGGGTAATTCTTGATTTGAAAATACAGCGATTAAATTAATGGCAATTCCTATCACCGCATATACAATTCCCAATGTCCTCCATCCGGCCGCGCCTCCGCCAAAAACTGTAACCAGGGCAAATGTTATGGAACCAAGCAGCATATATGATAAATTGCCTGCTATCGTCCTATAGGATGTAATCTGCAATTGCTCCTGCCGGTTTCTGGTAATCAAAGACATCAATGTAGAATATGAGATATATCCGCTTGTATAAAACACAGTGTTCACTAACATATAAAATATAAAGAACCAGGCATATTTTGCAGTATCACCAAGGCTTTCCGGGATTCCAAACAGAGCAACAAGCCCTATTGCGCATCCAAACATGGACCATAGCATCCACGGTCTGGCTTTACCCATCTTTGTATGTGTCCTGTCCAAAATATAACCAAATATCAAATCAGAAACTCCATCAAACAATTTGGCAGCCATCATCAGACTTCCAATAACAGCCGGATTTAAGCCTACCGTGTCTGTCAGATAAATCATCATAAAGGTGGATACCAGTAAGCTGATAAAACACCATGCACTGTCATCCATAGCATAAGCGATCTTTTTAGGTAATGTTAAGTATTTTTTTTCGTCCATTTTCTTTCCTTCCTTTTTATGTTTTTAATTTGACACAATCGTAATTTCATTAGTATCCTTTATAGCTAAACCAGTCAAAAGCTGCATATTGTTGATATTCTGTTCCATTTCCGCTTGCGAACATTCCGATATATGTACCAAGAAAACCTCCGGAAGTTTCTGAACCGAGGAATCCTCCGTCCATATCTTTAACAAGACACTCTTTATTTCCTTTTTCATCTTTTACGTATAAAGAAAATTTTTGTCCAACCGCCTTAATTTCCAAAACCGCTTCTTCCTTTTCCCATAAAATACTTCCGCATATTTCTCTATGATAGCTTTCGGTATTTTCTTTATATGTTAGACTTGCTTCCAATGAAGCATATCCTTTTACCACACGAATTATCTTCTTACCATTTTGAAGCGCCATTTCCATGCGTATCGAGTGATAATCATTTTGTAGCAAGATAATTCCCGCAGTCTGTTTTTCTATAGGTGAAAAGCATAGCTTCGTATCAGCAATAAAATTAATATGTCTCTGTCTTCTTCCCAGAAAGCCGGCACAACGTACGATTGGTTCTACATTTACCCACAAAGGATCATTTTTTGTTTTTTCCATTCGAAATGCGCATAGTCTGATTTTCAAACAGCTGTCTTCGATTTTGTATATCTCTTTTTCCGGTGTTCCAAGAAAATTCCAGTAATCCCCCAACACTTCACTTTCAAATTCGTCCCTTTCCGCCTCCTTTTTTACTTCAAATATCGGAAGATTTGGCGCGGGATACGTCCATTCAACTTTTCCGCTTCCGAGGCTCACTATTGGCCAATCATCCTGCCATTCTACGGGAACCAAAAACGTTTCCCTCCCCATATTTTTGTGGTATCCTCCATATGGCCTTGAGCCAAGCACAGCCATATACCAGCTTCCATCCTTTAATTCCACAAGATCCCCATGTCCCACATTATCAATTGGATACTGCATCCCTAAATGCCGGTGCGTCAAGATTGGATTGCCTCTATAATTCTCATATGGTCCTTTTATATCTCTGCTTCTGCCGACAACAACCGAGTGAAAATGTTCTGTTCCGCCTTCTGCCGCCAAAAGATAATACCACTGATTTTTCTTATATATGTGAGGGCTCTCCGGTGACCAGGCTCCCTTCATGGAGCCGTTCCATATACTGTCTGTTTTTCCCTTTATAGAAAATGAGCTCAAATCAATCTCATACAAAAGAATATTATTTTCCCTGTAATCCGGCGGTTCTTCTGTTGTTAAAAAATGCGGTCTGCCGTCCTCTCCCACATCATCCGCTATATTTTCTGTCATTACTAAATAGGCCTTTCCATCCTCATCCATAAACAGTGACGGGTCTATTCCGTATGCCCCCTTGATCCAGTGAGGCTCTGACCATTCTCCGGCCGGATCTTTTGCGGTTACTATAAAGTTGAGCCCATGATCTACATTGGTTGCGCTTATATAATAAATTCCATTATAATATCTTATCGTTGGCGCCCAAATCCCATAACTCATGGTCTCCGCATTTAGCGGCAGCTGTTCCGGCCTGTCCAAAGCATGTCCCAACTGTTCCCAATGTGCCAGATCCTTACTGTGAAAAACCGGGATTCCCGGAAAATATGCAAAACTTGACGTAACCATATAAAAATCATCTTCCACCCGCACAATTGACGGATCCGGATAAAATCCCGGCAGCACAGGATTTTTTATTTGATAATCCATACTATTTTTCTCGCTCTTCATCTCCTTGATCTCCCCATTCTGCAATAATTCCATTTTCAGATGTCACCCGGATTCTGATCCGATCGTCAACATTTTTCAAAATAATCTGCGCCCTTCCCTGGAACGTTTCTGTTGTTTTTTCTTTAAAATCATACCGTGGTTTCGGATTTCCGCTTCCAAAACCGGCCAGATCCGCATTTCCTTCTATTTCCAGGGTCAGCTTCTGATCTCGGTCTGTTATCAAAATACCTTCCTGATCGCAAATCTCTATTTTGAAATATTTTAAAGACTGATTTTGATTCAGAGCTTTACAGCAAGTTTCTTCTGTCAGAACCAGCTTTTGCTCTTCCCCGGCTGTCTTAAGAATTGTTTCTCCGGTCATCTGGCCGTCTTCATATACTGCAGCCTTTAAAATCCCCGGCTTATAAACCGTATCAAACAATGTCCTATACTCACACCGATCTTTCTTTTTTCTGCCCAGACTGACATCATTCCAAAATAACTCCACCTCATCTCCGGCCGAATAAACTTCCACTACAACAGGTTTGCCTTCATATCCGTGCCAGTTCCAGGAAGAAACCGAATCACTCATTACCCATGGAGTTTTAAACAGCTCTTTCCCATATCCGTAAGGATTTTGTACCGCAATATATGGTTCTTTTCTATCTCCAAATACAATCTCCCGATAATAGGACATGGGTCTTCGATATCCTGTAATGTCCAGATCACCGCAATAGGCCAGCTGTGCCGGATATACTGCTCCAAATCCGCCTTCTCCCTGCTGATATCCCGGAATGCCGATCCCTGCCTCCCCAATATAGTCCCATCCCGTCCATGTAAAATCACCAATAATATTAGGATATTTCTGCACCAACCCCCAGTTCCTGCCGATTTCCTGCGGATAGGTTTCACTCCCAACCAGAATACGCTGCGGGTAAGTCCTGGCATCCTTTTCATATCTGGCTGTCATATAGTTATATCCTGCAATATCCGTATAGGCACAGGCAATTTCCAGACATTTACTGATCACATCATGAACTACGATCTCGTCCTGATGCTCCTCCTGCATGGTCATAAGTTCATTTACATTTCCCACATCTCCTGTTCCGCCGTTTTTACAGGATACATCCCTGAATATCCGGGCGAATCCACTTCCAGACGCAAAGATTCCGTTTATAGAAGCTAATGTATATCTGGTCGTATCCAATGACTTAATCCTTCGGCAGATATCATGGCACATTTTTGCTCCGTGCGGATTTCCGATCTCTGCGATCTCATTTCCGATCGAATACAAGATCACGGAAGGATGGTTATAATCTTTCTGCACCATCATCTCCACATCTTTTCCCACCATTCCCGGAAATAAAGCGCATAATCGTAGTCTGTCTTACATTGGTTCCACATGTCAAATGTTTCATCCATTACGTATATCCCGATAGAATCACATGCCCTGAGCATCGCGGGAGCCATCGGATGATGGGACATCCTTACCGCATTAAATCCGGCCTGCTTTAATTTCCATATCTGCCTGAATTGCGCCTCTTCATAGGTTGCGGCCCCAAGCAGTCCGCTGTCATGATGGATACAGGCTCCACGTAGTTTAACACATTTTCCATTTATCCGGAGACCTCGTTTGGCATCAAGCTGTAATGTCCTGATGCCAAATTTTCCTATACTGGTATCTAATATCCGGCCGCTGTCCGAATCAATCAACCTGCTTTCATAAGTATACAGACAGGGAGTTTTATCAGACCACAAGTCTGGATTTTCAACTGTTATCCTGGCAGATATTTTCC
Organism: Lachnospiraceae bacterium; assembly: GCA_910573785.1. Classification (GTDB taxonomy): domain Bacteria; phylum Bacillota; class Clostridia; order Lachnospirales; family Lachnospiraceae; genus Schaedlerella. The sequence goes on from CAJSZT010000007.1 coordinate 7,272, forward strand.
TCGTCTCCTGTTCAAAAAGGATCACTGCTGTTTCTTCTTGCGCCGCCCGGTTTCCCTTCTCATCTGTCAGTGTTGTTTCCAACCGCAGATTCTTTGTACCATGGCATCGGTTTTTCACTTCTGTTTCAATGCGCAGGACAGCACACTCTTCATCCGCATCTTCCGTAGTAATACGGATCCCGTCCTGTACAATATACGTCAATCCTGCTTTATACAGATAGACATCCCTGTAAATACCGGCCCCGGAATACCAACGGCTGTTTGTCATTGCGCCTGCCCTTACCTGCACCCAGATCTCATTCTCTTCTCCATATCGCAGAAATGGATCCATCGAAACATAAAACGTGCTGTATCCAAAAGGATTCTTTGCGGCAAACTCCCCATTAATATACACGAACGCATTCATATATACGCCTTCAAATTTGAGGAGCAAAGACTGATCTACATCTTCCTCTGATACATAAAACCGCTTTGCATATACATAGATGTCCCCGTCCCGGTATCCGGTATTTCCGCCATTCATACTGTGTTGGCCTGCCGGATGTTGAATCATGGCATCATGCGGCAGGCAGACTATATCCGCATGTGCCGGTATCGTTGGAAGAATTGCAAACGAATCTGATAATTTCCAAAATCTCCAATCTTCATTATATTTCTCAGCAATCATTTATTCTCATCCTCTCTGAACAGCATTTGAATCCACTGGTCTACATCCAGCCACCATTTGGCGGCAGATAGATTTTTCCGGAAACCATAACTCAAATTTCCTCCTGGTTCTTTCTCAGCTTTTTCCAATAATTCAAGGTCAGTCTGCAATCCTGTACCCCACATTTTCAGCATCGTCACATTCTGGGCAATTTCCGCAAACTCTTCGTAATCCATACCTTTTCTTAATTCGCCAAACAGGTCTGCGTAGCCGGCCAGTTCTGCATCTGTCATAGTCTCTACCGCATCATAAAGCTGTTCGAAAAGATAGTATGAGCTTTTGACGAGTTCCGGCTCAAGATCTGCTACAGCAAAACCATGCGGGCATCCAAGAAGGAGCTTCAGTTCATAAGGAATATTTTGTTCGGCACACGCACTTGCCATCAGCAGCACATTCTGGGCCGGCACCCCTATATCCGCTGTTCCATGTAAGAAATACATGGGGGCGGAATGGTCCGTTACCCTCTGTTCTAAACAATACGGTTTAATTTCTTCCTCTGTCACATCTGCTCCCAGCATCATCTGGTAGCAGCTTAAACTGGTACAATTCAGATGAGTAATCAATGGATAAGAGAGAACCACTGCATCCAATTGATTTGAAACATCCTGATATACTTCATCTGACTGTAGCTTCGGTATATCGAAAAGCGTTGCCAGGCTCGCAACCAGATGGCCGCCGGCGGAAAAACCAATTCCGGCAATCTGATCCGGGCAGATATGAAACTTCTGATGTCTCTTACGTATTAGACGGACTGCTCTCGATATATCAAGCAGAGCCTGCTGTCCAATTGGCTTATCTAAGGTAACATTATTGGTATAAACAAGTACAAACGTATTGTAGCCCAGGCCAAAAAACTTATCTGCCACTCCATCTGCTTCCCCTGTTGACAGCTGGATATACCCTCCTCCCGGTACCACAAGCATCGCCGGATGTGGCTTTTCGTCCTCATGGATACTTGACATTAAAAATGGAATAAATTTATCTGCGCCGTCATAATGGTACTCCTCTGGTGACCAGATCTGGATTCGTTCTTTCATAATTACCTCCTGCTTTAAAGCCCTTCTCTTTTTATTTATCGATCGTCATATCGTTTCTGTTTTATCCCGCCCAATCCTATTATTTCCCACCTCCATATGTCCGCTTTTCCCCTTCCTACCCAAGCATCCTCACCCGAACCCGGTATGTCTTCTTCTCTCCCGGTTCCAGGAATTTCAGCATCCCTGTTCTGCGCATCACGTCCCGCCCATCCGGCAGGCAGTTGCCGCATTCCAGACCCAGCACGTAATCCCGGACACCCATCATCTTCCATTCCACGAACCCGTCCAGTTCCTTCGGGTCAAAGAGGATCTCCAGCCCTTGTTTCAGCTTCGGCTGATAGATGGACGCCTTTCCTTCTCCGTCAAACTGATGGTAATAGCACCGTTCCACATACCCGGCCTCCGGTTTTACCATATGCATCCAGTTCCCGATATCCTCCGCCGCGTGTTCATCCCTTGGCGTTACCCGGACGGAAGGGATCTTTACCTGGCTGTCCTCATCCAGGAGCGGATATCCCATATTCATGTGATACAGGATCTCAATCGGCTGCGTGCCATCCCCTGTATTTTCTATCGTATCCTGTATGGTAAACTCATTCTCCTCCAGACTGATCCGAAACTCCCGATCCAGACGGAGCTTCGGCGCGAAGATGCCCTCATCCTTCACAACCGCCCGCACCACCAGTTCTCCCGCTTCCTCGTACCAGTAAACCTGTTCGGCCGGAGTATTGGCAATTGAGCCGTGCAGAGGCAGTTCCTCCCCTTCATCCACGCAAGGTGAGCCCACCGCCCGCAGGCCGCAGGTGGTCAGAAATCCTGCCGTAAAAGATTTCAGCCATCCAGAGTCCTTCGATTCATAAAAGGCCGGCGATACATACCCGCAGGGTGAAAAATAGGACATATTGATTCCTCGAAACCGCAGCCTGGAGATGTCCGCCGCCCGGTCCGGCGATACGGTCAGTTCCAGACCTTTTCCATTGCTGATCTCCAGCAGGCGCATGCCGTCGCCCTTTCCGCCTGCAAGCCGGTGTTCTTCTATCCCATAGCACTGGGAATCATGTCCGATATATGGATTCATACGCTACCTCACTTTCTTGTTTGGGCTATACCAGCGGCCTCACCGCACGATACAGTTCCCGATACCTTTTATATATTTCCTGATACTTCCCGTGCATCTCCGGTCTCGGATGATACACCTGCCGTGTCTCGACCATGTGCGCCGCCGCATCCTCCAAATCTTCAAAACATCCAGCCGCAATCCCGGTCAACATAGCGCTTCCCACTGTCCCTGCGTCTGCGGTCTTCAATGCAGTGATCGGCACATTGAGTATATCCGCTTTCATCTGCATCCAGACCTGTGATCTTGCTCCACCTCCGGTGGCGTGGAGCATTTTATAATGAATGCCCGATCCCTTCAGGCGTTCCATGTTCAAAAGCATCTCATAAGCCACGCCTTCCATACATGCCCAGTATATATCGCTCACGGTGGTTCCCATCTGCAGTCCGATGACGGCTCCCTTGGAACCGGTATCCATATAGGGCGTCGCCGCTCCCGCAAAATGTGGAAGCACCAGGATTCCCGTCGGCGCGTCAGGCTCTGTGTCCGCTGTCCGGAACTGGTTTTCCAGATACGTATTGACCGAAATCCCCTGAGCCCTCGCAAACTCCTTTTCCTTCTTTGCCAAAGTATCTGCGCACCATTGTATCAGCGCTCCCCCGGTATAGGAAAATGCATAGCACACATATTTTCCCGGAATCACATAGGGCACTACCGAATAGTACCCGTCATACATGACCTTTGCGTCCGGAATCCCGTCAAATACAGGAGTCACGCATTCCACCGTACCTGCTCCGTCCACGGCCGTATCCGAATCAAATACTCCGGCTCCTACCGCGGCCGCTACCTGGTCGTGGCTGACGGATACGATCTGAACCGATTCCGTAAGGCCGGTCTGCTCCCCAATCTCTCTGCGCAGATTCCCTGCTGGAGTCCCGGTAGGCACAGGCTTAGACATGAGTCCCATATCAATGTCCGCTACCCGGAAGATCTCCTCACTCCATTCCAGAGCCGTAATGTCAAATGCCATCGTTCTTGTGGCCAGAGAGTAGTCGATCTGCGCCCTCCCGGTCAAATAAAAGACCACATAATCCTCCATCAGAAAAATATGCTTTGCCTGCCGGTATACCTCCGGACGGTTCCACTTCATCCACATGATCTTTGAAATGCTGTACATTTCATGAGGACGCAGTCCTGTAATGGAAGCGATTCGCATACTGCCAAGCTTCTCCTCCAGCTCCCGGCATTCTTTTGCGCCTCTAGGATCCGTGTAGAGCATAGCCGGATGCAACGGGGTTCCATTTTCATCTGTCAGCACAAAGGTCTCTCCAAAGCTGGTCACGCCGATCCCCGCAATATCCGGGTACTTTTTTCCCATCTCCTTCATGACGGCGAGTACATTTTCCATGATCATACTGACATCCACTTCGTGCTCCGAACTGCTGCGTTTCACCGGATAATCCCGGTACGCATGTTCCAGATACGCACCGGTTTGGTCAAATACAGTCAACTTACATCCTGTTGTTCCGATATCTAATCCTGCAATTTTCATCTCTGTCTCCATTCCGCGCGCTCAGTGTCAATCAATCTCCACCCAATCATAATGCAGATAGGTTGTAAATGCCTCTTTCAGAATTTCCTTCATATGCCCCATCCCGACAGAGGTATGATGCTTAAATCCGCCCCGCGCAAGGCGGATCAGCTTGTTCTGCAGATCCGGGATCTCGCATACACCGCCGCACCCGAAAAATGCCTCCTCAATCGGATCCTCCGTAAATTCTGCCTCGCTTGCATACACCACGATCTTCCCGTCCTTTGTCTGGCAGTTGGAAATGGTCGTCGGAAATGCTTTGATGCGCCCCTCGTTGCATCCCCAGCCCGAACCCGGATCCTCCTTCGCAAACATCTTATGCTCCGTCACGGTTCCTTTTCCGGTCATCAGCCCCTGGGCCACAGGACCGCAGTGGAACAGGATGACTTTATTTTCATCGTCCCCATAATTATTATTCCAGTCTAACACGGCTGTGGGCTGCTCACTGGCCAGATTCATCGCACGCATGGTCAATGCAGAGCACATATCAATCTCACAGGAAGCCACGATCCCCCTGTCGTTCAGCTCACTCAAAAGAACGCACGGGCAGACCCGCAGGTAGGTTTCCATTTCATTCCAACAGCGGAGCGTCAGCGCATCCAGATGATACTCCTCAATATACTCGTCCAGCACAACTCCCACCTTCGCAAGCATATACATATTCGACTCAGGCACATGGGAAAAATCAGTATAGTTTTTCAAGGCTTCTGCCTTTGCGAGTACTTTACTGTCATCATCCGCCTTTTCTTTTACCCTGGCAAACAGCTCGGACAGGTCAATGGATTCCACATTGATCCCGTACTTCTGCAGCGTGATCTCGTCAAACCGTACTGTCTTGAATGCTGTAGTCCTGGCTCCGATACAGCCTACGTTAAATCGTTTCATGCCGTTAACCACCCGGCAGACCGCCGCGAAATCCCTCAGATTCCGTGCAAATGCTTCCGACAGCGGGTGTACCACGTGAGGCTTCATCACGGTAAATGGAACCTGGTACTGTGTAAATACATCTGTCACAGAGAATTTTCCACAATAGGCATCGCGCCTGTGCGCAAAATCCATCTTACCGATCTCGTCCGGATAAGCCTGCATCAGAATCGGCACCCCTGCATCCTGCAGTGCCGTAATCGCTCCGTTTTCGTCCGCAAAGATGGGCATGGAGAAGATCACGCCGTCATACTGCCCCTCATGCTCCTTCAGCCATTTCGCATAGAGCCGTCCTTCATCTCTGGTTTCCACCCCGCCGTATCGGGTCAGATCCGCATCCATTGCAATATAATCATATCCCGCGTCTGTCACAGCCTTGATCATATCCTCCCGTGCGCCGTAGATTAGTTCCCCCGGCATGAATCCCCTGTTACAGAAGCAAAGTGCAAATGTCATTTTTTTCATTCCATTGTCCTCCAATTCAAAATAGATATTCTTCCGCCTGCCCAAAACAGCATTCCTAAGACACTGGTTCAAACTGCTGTTTCCGAACCGCAGCGCTTTTTATAAATCCATCTTACACGTCGCCCGCAACAAAAAATATAGACTTTTGTCCTTTTTACTTTGAATTTGTCCGCTATTCATGTATAATATTAAAAATACAGTTTTCAAATCACACTCCATCGGAAAGGAACTTTCATGATATCCACCTTCAATCTTCGGAAATTAAATGACCTGTTGAAAGATTTTTACACATTAACTCAAATACGCATTACGGTCTTTAACGATACATTTAGGGAATTGACCGCCTACCCGGAGCACATTGCGCCTTTCTGTCAGATAATCCGCACCAGTCCGGAGGCTTTGAACGCGTGTCTTTGCTGTGACAAGAATGCATGCGAACAAGCTTCCCGCCAGCATGCCCCCTACACATACTGCTGCCATGCAGGCCTGACCGAATGCATCGTTCCCATCTACCTTGGAAATATCGTGATCGGATATCTCTTTTTTGGGCATGTATTTTCTTATCCGACCCATGAAGAAGGGTGGAAATCCATCCGGGAACGCTGCCTTCCCTATGGGCTGGATATGGATGCCCTGAGAGACGCCCTGTACCAACAGCCCGTGATCTCGGAGGAATATATCTCTTCCGCATCTCACATCATGCGGTCGGTTGCGGCATATCTGTGTATGGAACGCATGGTCAGCCTGCACCAGAAAGAACTCCCGGTACAGATTGACGATTATATTACTTCACATTATACGGAAAATATCAGTGCGCGCACGATCTGCGATCACTTTCAGATTGGAAGGACTCTGCTCTATGAGATTTCAGAGCAAAATTATGGAATTGGAATTGCGGAACATATCCGGAATCTGCGGATTGAAAAAGCAAAAATACTGCTGGTCGAGCATCCGGAACTTCGGATCAGCGAAATTGCTGTTGCATGTGGGTTTGATGATTATAATTACTTTATCACCGTATTCAAACGATTGGTTGGAAAACCTCCAAGACAGTTCCGACAAAATAAGTGAAAATATGACCAGAAAAAAGCGCAGACTTCCCCCTTGGTGTATTTAACGCCAAGAAATCACTGTTTATTTATAAAAAATCACAATGTTGTGATTCCCCATTTTCTTCCGGGGGCCCGTTTTTGGGCATCTACCATTTATAAAAATAATTCCTTTGCTTTTTGCATCCGCTCGGCAATCGGTACAGAGAAAGGACATCTGCCCTCACAGCTTCTGCATCCGGTACAGTCTGATGCATTTGCATTTAACTGCTGATAATGCGCGCAGACTGTTCCCGAAACCGCGTCTGACATCAAGGCAAGATCATATAATTTATTTACCATAGCAATGTCAATCTTGGCAGGGCATGGCGCACAATGCCCGCAATAAGTACATTGTCCTGTAGAAAACGCATGCCGCGGAGCCGATGCCAGGACACTTGCATAATCTTTTTCCTCACTGGTAGCGGTCTCATATGCCACAGCCTCGTATACATGCCGCGGATTGTCAAACCCCGCCATAATTGCCGCTACTGCCGGCCGGGTCAGCGCGTAATGAATGCATTGTACCGGTGTCAGAGCCACTCCAAAAGGGGATGTCTGTTTCTGGAACAGACGTCCCCCCGCATACCCTTTCATAACCGTAATCCCTACGCCGTTCTGTTCACAGATCTTATATAATTCTTCCCGCTCCGGCGCGATTCCGCTCAGTTTTTCATCGTATTGATCTGTAAAATATTGTTCCAGATCTGTAACAGGCGGCAACAGATCAAAAGCCGGGTTGATACTGAATAAGATCATTTCAATCTCACCATGGCAGGCCGCCATTTTAGCAATCTCCGGATTATGGGAACTCATTCCGATATGGCGGATCTTTCCTTCTTTCTTTAATTGCCGCACATACTCTATAAACTCTCCATTCATTACATGATCAAATTCTTCTGTATTATCAATAAAATGGATCATTCCCAAATCAATATAGTCCGTCTGCAGCCGTGCCAGCAGGTCTTCAAAAGCCGGTTTTGCTTTTTTCAGATTTCTGGTTCTGACATATTGTCCATTTTCCCAAATAGAACCAATATGCCCCTGGATGATCCACCGGTTACGTTTTCCTTTTATCGCCGATCCGATATTAGACCGGACATTCGGTTCGGACATCCAGCAGTCCAGAATATTGATCCCTTCCTCTTCACACACATCAATTACCGCTTTTACTTCTTCCGTATTATGACGCTCCAGCCATTCTCCGCCGAGCCCGATCTCGCTGACCATTAAGCCTGTCTTTCCAAGTTCCCTGTATATCATAATCCTTCCTCCGCTTTTCGCATCTTTTTCTTTTCTGTTACCACCATTTTCCTCCTGTCTCCATTGCTTTTTCATACATCCCCCGCAGATAATGTGGGTTCATATCTTCTTCATAGCACATCTTAGGCATATATTCGTCCGGAATAAATTTCTTACATTCTGCTTCAAGTTTTTGTAAATTCTTTGTTTCAATCCATATGACTCTCTGCAGCCATATAACCCCTATTATCCGAGTACCTCTGTCTCTTCCGCCCTGTCTGCCTGCGCAAATGAGATCACTGCCTCATTCTTCCTCATAAACAGCAGCCCGAAGGACCCCGGTCCGCAGTTGCTGGCGATTGCGGAAGACGCCTTCTGCACGTAAACCCGTTCGAAAGGACAGTACTGCCGCACCAGTTCCTGAACATATTCCAGCTTCTTTTCATCCATGCCTGCATAGGTAATGAACAGGATGCTCCGGTCGATGTTTCTGGAGTCTATGAAAACCCTTCGGACATAGCTTTTCGCAACATGCGTAAAATCTCCCATTGCCATGCCGATGACCACCATCCGGCTCTTCCGCAGCACGATGAGTGGATGCAGCAGCAGCGCATCGCAAATGACCTGGATCCGTTTGGATATCCGCCCCGACTGGCACATCATATGTGTGCTGTTAATGACAAACGCAGAGGAAATATGATTCCTGAGCCGCTTCACGCCTTCCACGATCTCTGTCTTCGAAGCATGTTTCTCCGCCATTGATACGGCAAACAGTACGATCAGCCCAAGACTGCTGGACAGATGCCCGGAATCAATCACCGTAACATTTTCAAAGGATTTCGCCGCTTCCACCGCATTGTTGTAGCCCTCGCTGACATGCTTTGCCATGGTGATATGGATCACATTCTGTGCCTCGGTCAGCTTATCTGCAAAGAAACGCTCATAGTCTTCGACCTCAGGAGCCTGAGAGTAACCGCTCCACCCCTCCGAAATGTGCATCAGCAATTCATCCGGCTTCAATTCCAGCTCATCCAAGAACCGCCCCTCGTCCGTGCAGATATAGTATGGACACACGGATAGATGAAACTTTTCCTTTAGAGATTGGGGAAGGTCACATACACTGTCCGTTGTGATCATAAGTGAAAGCCGTTTCGCATGCTCAAAGATCAGGACGTCCTTTCCAATCTCGGACTGGCCGGATTCCTCCGTCAGCTTTACCAGTTCCTTCGGCAGGATGCTCATGACCGCCGCTTCCAGCAGCGCGCCGCTGACCGGCTTCGCCAGATATCCGCTGAAGCCCTCCTTCCGGTAAAGCAGCTGATTGTCACTGCCCGCATTAGCGGTCAGCGCGATCACGGGTACATCCTGGCATAATCCGCCCGGCTGGGTACGCAGCGAGTGAAAGCACTCAATTCCGTCCATCTCCGGCATCAGGTGGTCCATCAGGATTCCGTCATAATGCTGTTCCAGAGTCCGCGTCAGGCATTCTTCGCCGCTTGACGCCGTATCAATCTGGATCTTCGTCGCGGATAGCAGCTTACGCACCACGACCAGGTTCATATCATTGTCATCTACCACAAGAATGTGGGCATCCGGCGCCTCGAAGCTCTGCCTGTACTGCACGCCCTCATGGAGCTTCATACGGGAAGCCAGTGTAAATGTCCCCAGTTCCTTATCATCTATGATATCCTGCTCCAGCATGACAACGAACTTGGAACCCTTGGTATAGACGCTGTTGACACTGATCTCGCCGTCCATCAGCTCTACCAGCTGCTGTACAATGCTGAGCCCCAGCCCGGTTCCTTCGATGTGTCGGTTTTTTTCTTCATCCACCCTTCGGAACGCATTAAAGATATAAGGAATATTTTCCTTTTTAACACCCTGTCCGGTGTCCTCCACGGAATACCAGACGCGCACCCGATTCAGTCCCAGACGCTCACACCGGACGGAAAGAGTGATAGACCCCTCAATGGTATACTTTATGGCATTGTTCAGTAGGTTGATCAGGATCTGCTTGATACGCACCGCGTCGCCGCAGAGCATGCTTGGAATCGAAGAATCCACATGCAGGCGAAATTCCAGCCCTTTTTCCTTAGCCTTGATCCAGATCATATTGACGATTTCCGAAAACAACTCTCCGGTTTCATAGGAATCATTGATGATCTCCATTTTTCCAGATTTAATTTTGGACAGATCCAGGATATCGTTGATCAGTGTAAGCAGCAATTTGCTGGCTCCCTGGATATTTCTTGCGTTCTCCGCAACATCCTCTGGGATGTCCCCCCGTAGGATGATCTCGTTTAACCCGATGATTGAGTTGATGGGCGTACGGATCTCATGGCTCATACTGGAGAAGAAATGATTTTCCGCCCTGTTCAATTCTTCAATCTCCTTCTTCTGCTCCTTGGCCAGTTTGTTCTCTTCTTCATAGAGTCTGTTCAAAAACATCAGAAGCACACTGGTCAGCAATCCCACCATGATTACAGAATTTGCAGAGTCAAAGAAAGAATGTCTCGGCGTATTCCGCGCCACAAGATTCGGAAAGTAGAAGGATATATAATAGCAGAGCAATGTCTCGGCTGTACAGAGCACGAAAAAAACAGCCTTCCGCCTTCCTGTCTGGGTAATGCTGATATAAATAAAGCAGAGCACAAACCATTCCGGCATTCCGCTGTAGAACCCGCCTGCCGTGAAAAAACTCACCGGGAACAGCAGAAGAAGCAGGACCGCAATGGCAGTAGCCCCTGTAATAATACGTTCCTTTTGAATACTGACCTTCGTGATCATAAATATAGCAGCAAGGCTGACTGCAAGCAGCAGCCAGTTCATGAAAGTTCTGCCCATCGGCAGTATAAAGATCAATGCGATCATGCTGACGCCTGTAACCACACGAAACATACGCTCCTGCAGGCTGATCCTATGGTCAAAGATGATTTGAAGCCATTTTTTGAACACGCGGTATTTCCTCCTAAACTATAATGTATCGCCCCTCGCCGAAGGCTCGGCAGCACCTTACCGTAAGACAGCTCTGCCTGTTTTTGCGGCTGTCTTCCTTTATAAATCATATAAGCTTATAACCCGGCCATGCTTTCACATACCTCTTGATACATGCGCAGCAGTTCCGAATGGTTCTGCCGGATGTATTCAACGTCTTCCCTCTTTCCAGCCAGTTCCAGTTCCTTCGCCCGTCCTGAGAGCACTTCCGCGCCGATCGTCAGAGATGTACTCTTCAAAGCGTGGACCTTGACCGCATAATCGTTCCAGTTTTCCGTCTCGTAAAGGGAAGTGATCTCTGCCGCCTTCTCTTCTCCCTGGGAGGAGAACATACGCAGCATCTCCAGATAAAATTCCTCTTCGCCGCAGCAGTAATCCAGCCCCATCTCTACATTGATCCCTGCCTGTACGAGACGGGCACGGGGCAGGACAGACCCTTGCGCAGAATCATTTTCTTCCGATACGCTGCCGTCGGATCCAGCTGCGTCCGGCACATCTGTTTCTGTTCCAGACGCGTCCGGCATGGCGGCGCCCGTCTCATTCTCTTCCTGACCAAACGCGCCTGGTCTGTCATCCCGGGACGGGATTGTTGTCTGCTGCTTCGCCTCATCTGCGGAAGTACCGGCAGAAGCTTGTATACCTTCCTCCGGACTGTCCGGAATCGTAGGCTCTGCGCCATACTGGATCCGATCCTTCGGCAGTACCCTGCGCAGTACCCTTTCCAGGACGGCGCGCTCGATGGGTTTTGGGATAAATTCCGTAAATCCCTCACTCCGGAACATTTCCCTCGCTCCGCTGATCGTATTCGCGGTCAGCGCGATCACCGGCAGTTCCTGATAAGCCCCATCGTCAATCTCACGGATGAACTGCAGTGTTTCTACTCCGTCGAAGCCCGGCATCATGTGATCCAGGAATACGATATCATAGGAATTCTGACTGCATCGTTCCACCGCCTCCCGTCCGCTGAGGCAGGTATCCACCTGCATCCCGTAGCTTCCCAAAACACCTTTTGCGACCACAAGGTTCATCTCTTCATCATCTACGGCAAGAACCCGGACTCCCTCACAGGTAAATGGCCTGCGGCCTGCCGCCTGTGCTTCTTCGAATCCATTTTCCTTCACCTCGCCGTTCAGCAGGTTCACCACGGAAAGGGCTGAGAATGGCTTATGGATGATCAGCAGCCTGCTGGCCCTGTGAAGCATAAAATCCTTCTCCGCGATCACAACCACCCGCAATGTTTCCGCCAGTTCTTCATAATAGGAATGATTCTCTTCATATTCAGCCTGCGCGATAAACACATGGGTCAGCTTACAGGTACGCTGCAACTTGAGCAGCCCTTCAAAATTGTGTGCCTGATATCCCTCAATGCCAAGCCCATCCACCAGGCTCAGGATCAGCTTGTCGTAATAACGCCGGACTTCGTCGCAGCTGTATTTCTCCGGCCTGAAGTAGCAGGCGATGCAAAGTTCATCCGCATTGGAAAGCACAATGGCCGGACTGTCGTCCGCCACGCCCTGCGGAATAGCGATATGGGCATGCAGCCCCTGCTGTCCGTCGCTTTCAAAATGGATAAATCCGCCCATCGCATGGAGGATCCCCCGTGCGATAGGAATCCCAAGTCCCAATCCCCCCGCGAAACGGCTGCTTCCGGAATCCGCCTGATAAAAATCATCAAACATCTGCGTAAGCTGGGACTCTGTCATACCGATACCGGTATCGTAAATGTTTATGATCAGGTTGATCCCATAGCTTTCACGCCGAAATTCTATACAGACGTTTATTCCGCCTTCTTCCGTAAACTTGATTGAGTTTTCCAGCAGGATCTTCAGTACGTGGGAAAGCTTTTCCGCATCCCCGACCAGCATCGACGGTATCCCCGGATCGATATCAAATACCAGCTCCAGTTGATTCCTGCTGCTCTGCATTGCCGTCATCGTGATCACGTCATTGAGCACGGAAATGATCATGTACTCTTCCCTCGCCGGGACCAGCGTGCCCTCTACAATCTCCGTATAGTCCAGCATATTATTGATCTGATTGGACAGACGCTTTCCCGCCAGCTGTATGGACTGCATATCTGTCCGAAGCTCGGGAGAAAGATCCTTCTCCATAGCCACCTCGCTGATCCCCAGCACCATATTGATCGGTGTTCGCAGCTCATGGGATACATTCGACAAAAACACCGCGTTCTGCCGTCCCGCGGTCTCCAGCTGCGCAAATGCGGCATCATACCGCTTTTTGTCCGCCCGCCTCCTGTTATGCCGGTGCCTGGCGATCTCCACCGACCCTGCCGTCACTGCGATCCCCAGCCCCAGACGTATGATGTCCCGGGTCTCCATGCCGGAATAGATGGTATGCAGATACAGAAAATGATACAGCAGTATCAGCACATACAGAGCAGCGATCATGTACAGCAGCCGCTTTTTATCCAGCATGGAAAACATCAGGACCATAATGCAGGCCACGGCCGGTAGATCGTAAAGACTGTCCCCATGTATCCCAAAGAAGAAAAATTCCACCAGCAAAAGGCCGGCGCACAGATAATCATAAAACGTTCCCGAGCAGGTCCTTCCGATATGCAGGCACCAGATGCTGACACTGCCGATCACGATCAAAGGGGTCATCCACATCTCCCACGACATCGCCATCGTGATCAGGATCAGGATTACGCTGAATACACTGACCGTAGCCGCCTGGAGCAACTGCATACTTATCTGTTCTTCCGTTCTCATCTCTTGATCAAACTCCTTTGCAATTCATCTCCCCGTGATTCTTCGAATCTACGTGAATCCTATTTTAGAACAGATCGCATGTAAAATCAAGTATTACAGACTGAGATTCTTACTATTCACGGTCTGACCGGTTACAGTTCACGGCATGTGAACTGTAACGCATCCAGCACAATGAAAATCGCCTAAAGACGAGGGGCCGGATACCTGAAACCGCTGCTTTACTGACCGGATGCCTTGCGTCGGAGCGCAAGACACCATGAACAGCAACCTCAGATCCCCGCGATTCTCCCCGCTGTCCGATAGGCTCCCCGGTACACTCCGTACATCACTCCGACGATCGCGGCCATCAGCAAGATCTCCGCCATCAGCATTTTTACCTCAAAGACCTGCAGGCTCATATCGTTAAAATACGTCAAAAGCAGGGAAAAACCTCCGGAGATCGCGCACCCTGCAGCCACGGGATAAGCGAAAATCCGGCGCAGCTGTACCCGGATGACCTGTTTCACATACGCCCTGTCCGCCCCCAGCTTTTTCAGATCCTCAAAAAGCTGCCGGTTGTCCATGGCAATGGTGATGCTCCGGACATAGCTCATCATGCCTGCCGCCGTCAGCGAGATTGCAGAGACATAGATGCTGAGCAGGACAAATACCGCTACCATTTCCATGGCCTCCGCCTGCAGCAGGACCTTCGAAAACGGAGCGTACTTCCACTCCTGGATCAGCCGGGGATTGTCCGGCGACAGATCGATCTCTCCGGCATAGCTGTAGTCCCTTCCTTCCGCCAGCGCCAGCTCCTCCTCCCGGGCATCATACAGCGTATAATGGTTGGAAGTTGCTGTTGCCCGGGCGGTCATTTCCTGCTTCAGCGCATCTGCGAAATCATAGGTTTCCATCACATGCTTCACGTTAAATAAGATGTGTTTTTCCTTCCCTTCCTCCGAAATTCCTTCGGCAAACCGGCGGTAGTCCTCATCCGCCAGCACAAAAGCAAAGGGATCGCTGACAAGATTCAGATTGCCGCACTCCACGGTTCCCATAAACCGCGGCTTCATCTCCTCTTCGGAGCCGGAAAAGCGGATTGCGTTCAGGCAGTCATAGTCGGTCCAGAAGGACTCCGGGGATCCTTCCGCGGCAACAGTCCGGTACTCCCCGCTGCCCAGCGTAACCTGGCTCCCGGAAATCCTCGCAAAATCAGAAGCCGATACAAAGGAAGCCAGCTTTTCATATTCCACGTCAAAGTATCGTCTCTGTTCATCCATATCTCTCCCTGTATAGCGGATGACCAGCTCCAGTGAGTCCAGTTCTTCAAAGGAAGTCATCTCCACGCCGTATTCCTCTGCCAGCTCCCGGATCTCCTCCTCTCCCATCTGCGCTTCCCCGGCCGGATAGTGGAGGGAATAGTCATACGGCATATCGCTGCCTCCTTCTGTCACGCTGTAATAATACATCACGCCCCAGAAGGCCGACAGCACGATCACGAACACCAGCAAGGAGATCACGCACATATTCCGGGTAGTTTGCCTGGCTGCAAAACGCATCAGATTGGTGGAAATGATATTGCTGTAGTATGTTTCCGGATGTTTCCCTTTCCGGGACTGCCCCACGGCGCTCAGGATCACCAGATACAGGCCTGCCGCACAGACCAGCCAAGTCAGATTCCAGACGGCCGGCATCCCCTGGCGAAACAGCCGGACCGTCAGTTGTGGGACTGCCATGGCCAGAAAGAGGCCCGATACGATCAGCAGGATTCCCAGTTTTTTGCTCCACGGACTGATTTCTCGAATCATCTCCGTCTTTCGTCCGGCATTCAGGATCTCCATAATGTCTGCCCGGCGGATGAAACGGATCCCCAGGAACAGGATGCACAGCGACAGCGCCACCGCAAACAGCAGTCCCGCAAATACGCCCGCGATCCCGAAGCGGTATTGCATCTGCTGCGTGTCGATCACCAGCATCCGAAACAAAAGCCAGATCAGATAAGAGACCGGCAGAGCCGCCGCCAGACCGGAAAGGATATAGATTCCCACCGAAGCGCGCAGCTCTGAGAACAGCTGACGGGACAGTTCTTTTTTCTCTGCCCCCAGAGCCAGCATCACCCCGAATTCCCTGCTTTTTTGTCGGAAAAACAAACTGCTTCCGTACAGGGTAAAGAGCAGGCAGCCCACCGCCACCGCCACCAGCATGAGCCACATCAGCTTCCTCGTATCTCCGCCCGGCGGAAGGGCCTCCTGGATTGAGGGCGAGAAAAACATCATCGCAAAGGAAGACACCAGGAGCATGGATAAAAAGATGCAGATTCCAAGCAGCCGGTACTGGTCCTTGTTTTTTCTGCGAAGCTTTTCCGTGATCTTATGCATTGTCATCGCTGTCACCTCCCAGGGTACGGATGGTATTCAGTAGCTCATCCATGAATGCTCTTCTTCCGCCGCTTCGTGTCAGCTCCCCATAGACCTGCCCGTCCTTCAGGACGATTACCCGGTCACAGAAGGAGGCCGCAAAGCTGTCATGAGTGACCATGAAAATAGTCGCGCCCAGCTCCTGCTTCGCCTGTAAAAACGCGTCGATCACAGCTTTGCAGGACTTGCTGTCCAGATTCCCGGTGGGCTCGTCGGCAAGAATGACATAAGGCTGGTTCATCAGTGCCCTTGCCACCGCGGTACGCTGCTTCTCCCCGCCGGAAATCTCGACAGGATATTTTTCCATGATCTTCTCAATGCCGAAAAGCCAGCAGATATTCCTCGCCTTTTCTTCCATCTGCACCACCGGGCGGCGTGCAATGATCTGGGGAAGGCAGATATTCTCGAACACACTCAGGCCGTCCAGAAGCATAAAATCCTGAAAGACGAACCCCATCTGCCGGTTGCGGACTCTGGCCAGCTCCGTTTCATTCAGATCGGAAATGTCCTGGTCTGCCAGAACGATGCTCCCCTGCTCATGTGGAATAAAGCAGGAAATGCAGTTCAGCAGGGTGGTTTTGCCCGATCCAGACGGCCCCATGACGGCCACAAACTCCCCTTTTTCCACCCTCAGTGATACGTCCTTTAATACCGGATACACCAGGCTTCCCGATGTATAGCTTTTTGATAAATGCCTGACCTGCAGCATAAAACAATCCCTCCTTTGATAAAAATGGTTTCTAAAATAGTTCCGACTGTAAATAGTTTAAATACTTTTTGTATGGAACGCATTGCGGAAACTGTCATGTTTGGTATCGATTTTGTAAAGTTTGCGCCGGAATGCTGGAACTGCATTTACAAATCCGGTTTTTTTCTGTAAACTAAGGAGCTGTAGGAACTGTGTTCCTCAGAAAGGAAGGACCCCTATGATCAGCATCGGAATCTGTGATGATGAGGCTCCCACGCGCCGTGCCCTCCGCACTCCTCTGGAGCGGAAGCTGCAGCTGCTTGGAATCTCTTATCGTATTTTGGAATACGACTCCGGCGAAGCATTGTTTTCACATCCGGAGCGCGAATATTTGGATATTTTATTTCTGGATATTGAAATGAAACAGATGAACGGCATGGAAACCGCCAAAAATCTGAGAAAAAGGAACTCCCATACGCTCCTGATCTTCGTAACCGCTTACCCTGACTTTGTATTTCAGGGATATGAGGTGCATGCCTTCCATTATATTCTGAAGCCCTATGAGGAGCACAAGATCCAGGCCGTTCTGGAGCAGGCATTGGAAGAGCTCGGGAGGGACCGGGAACCGTATTTTACCCTGGAGCGGAAATCCGGTATTCTGAAAATCCCTTTGAAAAAGGTCCTGGCTTTTTCCAGTGACCGAAGGAAGGTTGTGATCTTCCTGAATGACGGAAGCAGACCTGATTTTTACGGGAAGCTGGATGAGGTGGAGTCCGGACTGCCGGACTATTTTGTACGCTGCCATAACCGGCATCTGGTGAACCTGAACTTTGTAAGCGCTCTGGAAAAAGACCGCTGTATCTGCGGGGCATTGCAGTTTCCGGTCAGCCGTGCCTTCCGCCAGCCCCTGGAAATTGCCTTTGCCCGTCTCCTGCTGCGGTGAGCTAAAACGCTGTTTTGGAGTTGTAGAAAAATAGGAGAATCACCATGGATCTTATATCTGTTATGTATAATGTCGGCAAAATCCCTAATTGCATACAGGGTTTCCTGTTTTACCGGATTCTATGCCATTTTGCGCAGAAACGGGACGGAAAGCTCTGGAGCGCGGCCGGATATATTTCCTGCGCCTGCCTCTCCAACATGATTATCTATCCGAATGATTTTTTTAATGTGGTCCTGGAACTGGTCTGGTTTCTTGCACTGATGCTGCTCGCCTTCCAGGGCAGTATCTGGCAGCGTCTGGCTGCCGTGGCCGTCCTCTATCCCCTGATCGTCAGCCAGAACTTTTTTGTCATGGATATGCTGGGTGTGCTGGGTTCTTCCCTTGACTGGCCCATTGCCATAGACCTGTTCTGTACCATAGCGGATCCCATCCTGCATCTGCTGATCTGGTACGGCATTTACCGCTTTTTTGAAAGGCATCTGGTTCAGGCCCGGAAATTATTCGGCCATAAGACCTGGATCCTGCTGGATGTCATCTGTCTGGCCTCCCTGGTGAGCATAACCACCAGCATCCTCTTTGCCCCGGTTCAAAGCTATTACATGTGGCCGGCCGCCTTTTCCTGCTTTGCAACCAACCTGGGCTGCATCGCCCTGACGGAATATTTTGTCAGAAGCATCCGGCAGGACATGGAGCGGAAAAACCTGATGCTTCAGAAAAGCTATTATGAAGAACTGGAGCAAAATCAAACCAAGATCCGCAGATTCCGCCATGATATGAACAACCATCTGGGCGTGATCCAGGCTCTGTTCCGCTCAGGAAATACAGAGGATGCCGAGCACTATATGGAGGAAATCGAGACGCGGCTGGCGGCCCGCACTCGTGTCTTTTGCAAGAACAGCATCATCAACGCGGTTCTCAATGCCAAATACAATCTGGCGCTGGAGCAGGGAATCAATGTTTTTTTCCACATTGACCTGGACAGACTGATCGGCCTCGACCCGATCAGCCTCTGCTGCCTGTTTTCCAATACCCTGGACAATGCCGTCGAAGCCTCTGTGAAGATACCAGACCTTAAAAAGCGCCGAATCTCCTTAAAGGCCAGAGTGACTGAAAACGGTTATTTCACCTTTGAAATAACAAACACAAAAGCAAATGCCGTCCGGGAACATAAAGGCCGGCTTGTATCCGATAAAGAAGATTCAGACACACACGGCCTGGGCCTGGCAAATGTTCGGGAAATGGTGGAAAAGTACAGCGGCACTCTGGATATCTCCTATACGGAGACTACCTTTACAGTGACTGTTCTGATCGGAAATGTATAATCTTCGATACAGCAGCAGCGCAAACCGGACGGCTGGAATAATTTTTGGTTCATGAATTTTATAACTTTTTCTTCTGCATGGACAGCATCTTATCCAGATAGATGGACTTAAACTGCCTGCTCGCCAGGGCCTGCTTCAGGGGCGGGAGCTTTAAGATGGCGCCGAATACGGCTGCCATGGCCCGGTGATTGGCAAAAGCCTGATTATCGAATATCAGGTTCTGCAGCGTTCCTTTTTCGATGGCCTGCAGGACAAACCGGTGCGTGCTGTTTACAGGCGTGATCACCTGCACCGGACGCCGTTCCAGCTCAATAGCCCCGGTGGGACAGTTCCGGGCGCAGACACCGCAGCCCAGGCAGATCTCCGTGTCGATCACCGGATGCTTCCTGCCGCGCTCCTCTCCCTCCTGCCCCTTCTCTTCTATGGCAATGGCCAGGATCGGACAGACCTTCGCGCATTTTCCGCAGCCGATGCATTTCTCCAGGGACACTCTGGGAATATAATTGGTCGTGGCCACGGGCTGCATGGGGCTGAACTTCCTTGCCGCCTGCAGCGCTTCACAGCAGCAGCCGCAGCAGTTGCAGATAAATGCCGGATGCTCCCGGACATTTTCTCCGATCTGCACCAGGTTAGCGGCATAGGAACGCTCCAGCGCATCCATGGCCTCTTCCCTGGAGATGAGCCGCGCATACTCCCCATGCTCGGCCAGGGAACGGGCCACATTGTCAAAGGTCAGGCACACATCCCAGGGCGCGTCGATCTCACAGGGGTGTCCGGCATGATACATCTTATGTCTGCAGTAGCAGGTACCAAGCCCGATATACTTTGCTTCCTCCACGATATGCGAGGCACGCTCATAGTCCAGGATGTGGTTCGTCTTGTCATTGGTCAGCACCGGCTCCTGCACAAACACCCGACCCAGCCTTGTCTCTGTCACAAAGAACAGATCTTTGACAAAATCCTCCTCCACATTCATATACTGATAATACAGCTCGCTCAGATACTTCTGGTCAATATCGCCTCTCGTGCGCATCAGGGCAAACTCAATAAAGCCTGCCATCGGCGGCGGCATCACAAACTGCCGCTGCCCATGGTAATCAGAATCTACCAGCAGCGCTTTTTCACAGAGGTGGTCCAGGAGCTTCTCCGCCTTTGCCTCCGTTGTCCCCCAGATCCTGGCCGCCTTTTTCAGCGTAAACGGACGGACCGGAAGCAGCGCCACCCACTTGGCCTCCTTCTCCGTGTACAATACCTGCAGGATCTTATATAACGTATCTGACGCGGGAGCTCCCTGGGTAAACCAGTTGATCCGCTCCTCCAGATTCTTGTAGGCATCTCTTGTTGTCATATGTCCCATCGTTTTTTTCGCCTCCTGTCATTTGAGCCTTGTTGTTCCGTGCAGTTCTGAAACCGCGGACATCACCTGCGGCATCAGACAAAATCCTGTCTGCGGTTCCTGATCCCTTGCACATCACGACTCGGTCCTTCTGGTAGTATAACACAAATAAGATCGAAGAGGAGCATTTTTCTGAAAAAAGGCTGATAATGCAACGATGTGCTAGCCATCACTTCACTGAGGGGACCTTTGGATACTTATGATTTCATCCGCCGGAATCTCCGTTCCGTCCTCCAAAAGGATCGCCCGCTCGTATTCCTTTATCTTCTTCACACAGCCGGTCACAGTTACATAGACCCCTCCCGATTTCTTCGGATCCGGCACAAAATAAGTAAAGGACACGGCTTCCCCTCTGCCGATCTGCTCCTGTATCCTGCGCAGCTCCCGATTCAGTTCCTCCCTGATGCCCTCGTCCAGCTCTGTCCGTACTTCCGTCAGCCGGGCGGTCTCCCTGACGGCCTCGTAATGGCCGGAAAGCGCCGCAAACGGCGCAAACTGTGCCGCCCGGTCCTGGATCGGCATGGGCGGATGGGTCCTGGATACGTGATGGGGAAGGTCAATCATATCCTGGTATTTGTACATCTCCTTGCGGTTGATCATGCTTTGTACTGCCTGACTCATGCTCTGTGCCCTCCGATCTGCCGATTCCGGTCGATGACCGTAGATCCCTCCACCAGATTTGCCCCTTTTAAAATCGCATTTTTTCCATATTTCTTTTTGATATCCAGCATGGCTTCCTGCAGCTTCCTCTCACGCTTCCGCTCCGACTCTTCCTCCTCACGCTCCTGCTCCAGCCGGGCATAGTCCGTGAATAAGTCAAGCTGCTCAAACGCAGGCGTATCGGCTGCAGTGCCCTCGTCCGCCACGCGGTTTGCACTGATATAGATCCTCCGGATCAGAAAGCCCGGGTTGATGATCCTGTCATATAAATCCAGAACCGCATTCACGATACACTTTGTGGACGAGGTCTGCCTTTCCAGGTTGGCAGTTCCGTGGGCGTGTCTGGGCATCTTCCGCCCATATCGGTCTGTCGTGACCTCCGTCTGCTCCGGTCTGCGCACTGCCGGATCGGATAGATTCCCAATGTCATAGCCGACCGTCAGGACGATCTGGTCCGTAACCAGCCCTTTTTCAACCAGATCCAATACCAGCTGCTCCGTCATCTCCCGGACGACCATTCTCGCCTCCCCGGCGGAATAGGGATGATGCAGGACCTGGCCGGAGCCCACGCTGCTGGTGCTGGGCTTATAGTTCTTGATATCCGCCATGGTACAGGACTCCCATCCCCACGCATGGTCGATCAGCAGCTCCGCGTTGACTCCGAATAACCGGTAAAGCAGATCTTCATTGTAATACTCCCCCGGCTTTCCGATGGAGCATCTGGCGATGTCTCCCATCGTAAACATGCCATACTCCTCCAGCTTCTTCGCATAGCCTCTGCCGATCCGCCAAAAATCGGTAAGCGGCCGATGAACCCACAGGATCCGGCGGTAGCTTTTTTCATTGAGCGAGGCGATACGCACTCCGTTCTTATCCGGAGGAATGTGCTTCGCCACGATATCCATGGCCACCTTGCACAGGTACAGGTTCGTCCCAATCCCTGCCGTGGCCGTAATTCCTGTGACAGTGTGGATATCCCGGATGATCCGTCCGGCAAGCTCACGGGCCGACGCGCCGTACTTTGCCGGACCAGGGACAGTCTCCGCATGCCAAAATTCCCTTGTCGCAGAAAGACCGCCCATCCTGTCGGGACAGACATGAGGAGGCGTCCCTGGCGTATCCCTTCTCGGAGGGATTCTGTCTGCCTCCCCGGGACAGGCATGATAGGACGCCCCTGGGGCACAGGTATCCAGATAATGCGTCACATCCATCATGATCTCGTCGATGGAATATACATGGCAGTCCTCCGGCGCTACATATCTTAGATAAATCTCATAGATCCTTGTGCTGTATTCGATATAGAGTGACATCCTGGGCGGAGCCACAATATAGTCAAGGGCCTTCTTCGGCGATGCTTTCAGCTCTGTATCATCACAGGAAGCGCCCTCAAGACGGCGGTCCGGCGAGCGCATCTGCCTCTCTGCATTGACCTCTCTGACCCTCTGCATCACCTCGAACAGCCTTGCTCTTCCAGAGATCCCATAGGCCTTGAGAGAAGGGGACACCGCCAGACAGATGGTCTTCTCAGTGCGGCTTAAGTCCGCCACCACCAGATTCGTCGTCATGGGATCCAGGCCTCTCTCCACACATTCCACGGAAGCATAAAAGGACTTCAGATCAATTGCAATATACACGGGATCCTTTTGAGCCATAATCATCACCTCACATCTATCACAGTATACTCGGCAGATTTCATCGGCTGTGGGTATACCTCAGGGCATCCCAGCATAGCCATAGCGGGATGTCCAGGTATATAAGATTCCCTGCGGCCAGCAAAAAATCACCGCAAACATTTGTTCTTTTTATATTATAGCAGAACTTACGTTTGTTTTCAACAGAATAAAAATATATTTTTATATCACCAATACCATCCCATTATTGCCATTCGGCCGTTTCACAAGGTGTAGAAATATCGAAACCTTCATTTTAACCTTTATACTTCTTATATATAGCTATAATATCTCGTTTCAAGTAAACCGGTATCTCTGTACAATAGAAGCTGAAAAACAGCGGCGCGTTCTTAAGATCGGCATACCTTGGAAGCAGTGTACAAATGAAAGACAGGCGGTGGACATTTATGAATGAAAACAGTATCAAAAATAATTTTGACTTCACTCCCATTGGGCTGGAGATAAAAAAAGCCCGGGAATCCAGGAAAATAACCAGAGAAAAATTAGTAGAAAAGCTTGATATCTCTACACGGCATCTGCAGGCAATCGAAATTGAAGGAAGGTATCCCAGCTTTGGCCTGCTGGTCCGTCTTGTCACGATGTTTGATATTCCCATTGATCAATACATATTTCCCGAAAATGCGGGGTCAAAAAGTGTGGAACGAAAACGGCTGGATCTGCTCCTGGACAAATTGGACGAAAGGGATCTGTCAATTATCGAGGCAACTGCCATGGGACTGTTTCAGGCAGGAAAAAGGACAGAGGGTTAAATCCTCTGTCCTTTTTCCCCATACTTTAGTATATAGAAAACCTGCCATTGACAGCCTTCCCCATATGCTAATATCTAATTCTGGTCCCTGCGCCCCGGCTCTTCCCTCAGCCGGAGTATCCCGTCTACCAGGATCCGCGCGTCATCAAAGATATAGTCAAACGCTCCGGCCTGATACATATTGATCACAACCATTCCAATGGGGACCGACAGGATCAGCCCCAGTACGCTGCTGACCCGGTAGCCCACATACAGCAAAAGCAGCGTCACCAGCGGATTCATTCCCATACTGTCCGCCACCAGCTTAGGCTGCAGGATCTGTCTGACAAGCTGGGTAACGGCATAGATCACGAACAGCAGAATCGCCGTCTTATAATCCCCCACCAAAAATTTATACAGCGCCCACGGAATCATAGCTGTTCCTGTTCCGAAAAAGGGAAGGAAATCCAGAAACGCGATCAGGAACGCAATCAAAGCAAAATAATTGATCCTTAATAACGCAAGGCCTACCATCAGGATCAGAAACACGACTCCCATGATCTTAAACTGAGCCTTAAAGTATCCTCCTACCGCATACCGCAGATTGTCCATCACCAGCGTCATCCGTTTCACAACGGCCTGAGGCATCACTTTTTTGGCCCAGCTCAGGACCTCATCCCGCTCCACCGTGAAAAAGTAAGCTGATATGACAGAGACCAGCACCGAGACCAGGAAGAACGGGAGGCGCATCGCCAGATTTCCCGCCGCGGTCACCGTAGGCTCCCCGATCTTCGAGATCAGGTCTCCCATATATTCGTTCAGATTCGACATCATGGTCTGGAAACCGCTGCGCACCTCCTCCGGAAGCCGCGCAAACAGTCCGGACATGGATTGTCCGATCTGCGAAAGCCCGTTGGCAAGCTGTTCATACAGATCCGGTATATTTTTCAGCAGATCACCCACCTCCGTCACAAGCCTGCTGACCGCAAGATAGATCAGCAGTACGATCAGCCCGATGACCAGCACCACGATCAGGGCCGAACCCAGCTTCTTCACGATCTTAAAATGCTTTTCCAGCCAGTTGACCACCGGCGCCGCAATCGCCGAAATACACCATCCGATCACAAATGGCATAAAAAATACGATTGCCTTCACTCCTATGATGATAAATGCGGCGGTCGCCAGAAGGCTGAATACCAGGCTTACCGTCACCTGCCAGTATGGACGCCTATTTTTCATGAACTATACACCTCTGTCCTGCTTTTCATCCGGATCGCTCTGTCCGAACCTTTCATTTACTATTCTGTCTCTTCCTGCTCCAGAAAGGATTCTATGACTTCCCAAATCTCCTCCCGCCCCTGCTTCGTGACGGAAGAGAACGGGATCACCCTTGTTCCCGGCACCAGCTTAAGACCTTCCTTGACCACCTTGATCTGCTTCTGTACCTGACTGCGCTTCAGCTTGTCCAGCTTCGTCAGGATCATGATCGGCTGAAATCCTTTGTCCAGGATCCATTCATACATCATCCTGTCATTGGCGGACGGCACATGCCGGATATCGATCAGCAGAAAGACTGCTTTCAGCATGGAAGATCCATGGAGATAGCGTTCCACCAGCTTTCCCCACTGCGCCTTTTCCTTCTCGGAAACCTTGGCATAGCCGTATCCGGGAAGATCCACCAGATATACCTCTTCATTGATATTATAAAAATTGATGGTCTGCGTCTTCCCCGGCGTGGCCGAGATCCGCGCATAGGACTTCCGGTTCATCAACGCATTGATCAGGGACGACTTCCCTACGTTGGATTTTCCCGCAAAAGCCACCTCCGGCTTGTCGTTCTCCGGAAGCCGGCTGGTGATTCCGCATACGGTCTCCAGGTTTACATTTTTAATTACCATAATTATCTCCTGTTATACTAAGGGCATCCCTTATAGTCTTTTACGATACAAGCGCCCGCTCCAGCACCTCGTCCATATGCTCCACCGGAACAATCTCCAGCCCCTTCGTGATCTCCGGGGACAATTCCTCCGCGTCCGCCTTATTTTTCTTCGGGATCAGAACCGTCTTAATTCCCGCGTTTTTCGCCGCCAGGAGCTTTTCCTTCAAGCCGCCGATGGGCAGCACCCGGCCCCGGAGCGTCACCTCTCCTGTCATCGCAAGATCCGCTCGCGCCTTCCGGACTGTAACGGCGGAAAGCATGGCCGTGGCCATAGTTATCCCGGCAGACGGTCCGTCCTTTGGAACCGCGCCCTCCGGAATATGTACATGGATATCATGAGTTTCAAAAAAGTCCTCTGGAATCTCATACTTGCTGCTGATGGAACGGATATAGCTGATCCCGGTCCGGGCGGATTCTTTCATCACGTCTCCCAGCTGCCCGGTCAGCATAAGCTCGCCCTTCCCCGGCATGATGTTCACCTCAATCTGGAGGGTATCTCCGCCCACACTCGTCCATGCCAGCCCCCGGACGATCCCTACCTCGTCCGAATCATTTGCCATCTGATAGGAATACTTCTCTTTCCCAAGGTACTTCTGGATGTTCTTCTCCGTAACGGCAATCTTTTTCCTGTCCTTTGTCAGGATTTCCTTTGCGGACTTCCGGCACACATTTCCGATCTCCCGCTCCAGCTGCCGGACCCCGGCCTCCTTCGTATAATTCTTCGCCATTTTCCAGACAGCCTGCCTGCTGAATGTCAGCATGTCCGGAGTGAGCCCGTGCTTCTCCAGCTGCTTCGGGATCAGATGCTCCACCGCGATGTGAAGCTTTTCATTCTCCGTATAGCTGCTCACCTCCACCACCTCCATACGGTCCAGAAGAGGCCGCGGAATGGTCTGCAGTGTATTGGCCGTAGCCACGAAGAGCACCTCCGACAGATCCAGCGGCACCTCCAGGTAATGATCCCGGAATTTGCTGTTCTGCTCGCTGTCCAGCACCTCCAGCAATGCCGAGAAGGTGTCTCCCTTATAGTCTGTACTGATCTTGTCAATTTCATCCAAAAGAAGCAGCGGATTTTTCACTCCCGCCATACGGATGCCGTTGGCGATCCGTCCCGGCATGGCTCCTACATAGGTCTTCCGGTGTCCCCGGATCTCCGCCTCATCCCGCACCCCGCCCAGGGAAATGCGTACATAGGGCTTTTTCAGCGCCCGCGCCAGGGACTTCGCAATGGAAGTCTTGCCGGTTCCCGGAGGTCCTGCCAGACAGAGGATCGGGCTTTCTCCCTTTTTCGTCAGAGTCCGCACCGCAAGAAATTCCAGCACCCGCTCTTTGACCTGCTCCAGTCCGTAGTGGTCCTCCTCCAGCACCTGCTTGGCAAACGCAAGGTCCGAGCTGTCCTTCGCCGCCTTGTTCCATGGCATCTCCAGGATCGTCTCAATATAGGTGCGCAGCACACCACTCTCTGCCGGACTGTTCAGGGAACTCTTAAAGCGGCTGATCTCCTTTGCCAGCTTATCCTTCACTTCCTTCGGCGCCTTCAGCTTTTTAGCTGCCTGCTCAAATTCCTCCGCGTCGGACAGGGTGGTATCGTCGCCTAACTCCTCCCGGATCAGCTTTAACTGTTCCCGAAGGATATATTCCCGCTGGTGCTTGTCCACCCGTTCCTTGACCTTGGCCCGGATATCATCCTTGATATCCATGATCTGCACCTCATTGACCAGCTTGAATGCCAGCATCTCATACCGTTTCCAGAAATCTGTCTGGTTCAGGATCTCCTGCTGGTCCGTATAATACAGCGGAATGTTGGCGGAAATCTCATCCACCAGCTCCTTCAGATCACTGATCTCCAGGATCCGTCCGACCCCTTCCTTGGACATCTTCCCGTTTTTCGCGGCATAGTCCACGAAAATGTCTTTCAGGCCGCGTATCATGGCCTGTCCGTTCAGATCCTCCAGAGACTGGAAATCCGACTCATCCAAGATCTCCACCTCCGCCCGCAGATAGGGAGTCTCATATTCTATGCTTTTCAGAATCCCCCTCGCCTCTCCTGCCACCAGAACTCGAAGGATCTTCTTCGGCAGCTTGATGATCTGTCGGACCGAAGCCACCGTGCCGACCTCATACATCTCCTTCTGGCCCGGATTTTCCGCGTCCTGCTCCCTCTGCAGTACAAGGAATATCTTCTGATCCTCCACCATGGCCTCCTGCACCGCGGCGATCGACCGCTCCCGGCTAATATCAAAATGCACCACCATCTCCGGCATGATCGTCATCCCCCGCAGGGCAACCATCGGGAGGCTTTTGATTTCACTCTTCATGTGTCACTTCTCCTATTTGTAATGATACTCATGGCCGATGAAATCTGCCGTGAGTATTGCGCCAGCCGCAACAGCGCCAAAATACCTTTTGACGCTTTCATCATAATATGTTTCGCTGTCATATTCAATATGGAAAAGGCAGGTATATGGTCAAACCACAATACCCGCCCCCTTATTATACTGCACGCCAGATAAATATGCCGTACAGTATATCATAATGCGCACAGCCGCATGAGGAATTATGCCGCTTCACGGCTGCGGCTGGCGCAATACTCACGGCAGATTTCATCGGCTGTGAGTATATATTTTAAAAATCTGCTATGCACTCTGAGATGTCAGAAATGACCTTCGTTCCTCTCCGTCGCATTCATATAGCGGCTGCCCGGTCCCTTTCACCACATCCTTCGTGATCCTGCACTCCTTGATCGTTTCATCCGACGGCACACGGAACATGGTATCCATCATAATCCCCTCCATGATCGCCCGCAGCCCTCTGGCACCGGTCTTTCTTGCAAGTGTGGTCTCTGCAATAGCAGTCAATGCGTCCCGGTCAAACAGCAGGCGCACTCCGTCAAGCTCCAAAAGCTTCTGATACTGCTTGACAATGGCGCTCTTTGGTTCGGTCAGAATCCGGATCAATGCCTTTTTATCCAGCATTTCCAGAGATACCGTCACCGGAAGACGGCCCACCAGCTCCGGGATCAGGCCGAATTTGACCAAATCCTGGGGAAGCACCTCTTTAAGCAGCACATCCACATTGTACTCATGCTGGGTCGTGATCTCCGCGTTAAAGCCGATGGACTTCCTGTCCAGGCGGGTCTCGATGATCTTGTCGATCCCTTCAAACGCGCCGCCGCAGATAAACAGAATATTGGTCGTGTCGATCTGGATCAGCTCCTGATGGGGATGCTTTCTTCCGCCCTGAGGGGGAACCGACGCGATCGTCCCTTCTATGATCTTCAAGAGCGCCTGCTGAACGCCCTCTCCGGATACATCACGGGTGATCGACGGATTTTCCGACTTTCTTGTGATCTTGTCAATCTCATCAATATAAATGATACCATGCTCCGCGCGCTCGATATCCCCGTCCGCAGCCTGGATCACCTTCAAAAGGATGTTCTCCACATCCTCTCCCACATACCCTGCCTCTGTCAGAGCTGTCGCGTCGGCAATGGCAAAGGGAACATTCAAAATCTTTGCAAGGGTCTGCGCAAGCAGGGTCTTTCCGCAGCCTGTCGGCCCCAGCATCAGGATGTTGCTCTTCTGCAGTTCCACACCCAGGTCCTGCTCCGCCAGAATCCTTTTGTAATGGTTATATACCGCAACCGAAAGTACTTTTTTCGCTTCTTCCTGTCCGATCACATAATCATCCAGAAATGCCTTCATCTCTTCCGGTGTGAGCAGATTGATGTCAGCAAACGGATTTCTCTCATCGTATTCCAGCTCTTCTTCAATAATCTCGGAGCAGACATCCACGCATTCATCACAGATGTAGGCCCCGTTCGGTCCCGCGATCAGCTTGCGGACCTGGTTCTGCGATTTATTGCAGAAGGAACATCTTACAATCTCATCCATTACTTTTCCTGCCATTTTCATTTTCACCTCATATTAAAATTGAGTATACGCAACTGTCCTGCTTCCATCCAAAGAAAGCCGAACCGTGACACGCATTTTAATCCGTCCGGCCCCCAAAACCCGCCGGGCTGCTTTTCATCTTCGCCGTCATGCCGGTTCCTGGCACAAATAGTCATGAAAGTTTCCTTTCATACGTTAGTGCTTGGCAATGACTTCGTCTACCAGTCCGTAATCCTTTGCTTCCTGTGCGGACATAAAGTTATCCCGTTCCGTATCCACCTGGATGACCTCAAGGGACTGCCCCGTATTGGCCGCAAGGATCTCGTTCAATCTCTTTCTGGTACGCAGAATGTGCTCTGCCGCAATCTGGATCTCCGTCGCCTGTCCTCTGGCGCCGCCGGACGGCTGGTGGATCATGATCTCCGCATTGGGCAGGGCAAACCGCTTGCCCTTGGCGCCGCCGGAGAGCAGGAAGGAACCCATGCTGGCCGCCATGCCGATACACACGGTAGACACATCGCACTTGATATACTGCATCGTGTCGTAGATCGCCAGCCCTGCGGTCACGGAACCGCCCGGACTGTTGATATAGAGCTGGATGTCCTTGTTGGGATCATCCGCTTCCAGAAACAACAGCTGAGCAACCACGATGTTTGCCGAAACGTCACTTACTTCCTCTCCCAGAAAGATGATCCGGTCCTTTAATAATCGGGAATAAATATCGTAAGAGCGTTCCCCCCGGCTTGTCTGTTCAATGACATAAGGTACTAAACTCATTTAAAATTCTCCTTCTTTCTATCTGCCGCCATCCCCGCGGAATGGACGGTCCGCATGCGCCCGGGCGCACTTTTTATTATACTATTCTTCCACTGCCGCATCCGCGATCAGGGTGATCGCGTCCTGTACCGCGATGCTTTCCTTCATTTCTTCGATCCGCTTCTCGCCCATGTACTCCTTGAATCCTTCCAGATCTCTGCCGTATGTCTCCGCCATCTTCTTCAGCTCTTCCTCAAGGCGTTCCTCAGACACGACAATATTCTCTGCTTTCGCAACGGCTTCCAGTACCAGTCTGGTCCGGATGGTCTTCAGCGCCTGAGCTTCCAGATCCTGCTTCATCCGTTCCTCTGTCAGACCTGTCATCTGGAAGTACATCTCCTTTGTCATGCCCTGCATCTGGAGACGGTAGCCCATATCGTCCTCCATCTGCCGTACCTGCAGATCAATCATCGGCTGGGGGATATCCATCTCGGCATTCTCCGCTGCCTGATCCACTGCCTGATCCTCAATCTTCTCCCGTGCCTCAGCCTGCTTCCGGTCTGTCAGCTTCTTCTCTACTTCCTGTCTGTACTCTTCGAGCGTCTCGCACTCGGACACATCAGATGCAAATTCATCATCCAGCTCCGGCAGTTCTTTTTCTTTAATAGTGTGTACCACGCATTTGAACAGCGCATCCTTTCCGGCCAGAGATTTCTCATGATAATCTTCCGGGAACTTCACGTTCACTTCCACATCCTGGTCGATCTCAGCGCCGATAAGCTGCTCCTCAAATCCCGGGATAAACGCGCCGGAACCGATGGTCAGCGGATAATCCGTGCCCTTGCCGCCCTTAAATGCTTCTCCGTCTACAAATCCTTCAAAATCCAGTGTGATCATATCATCCTTTGCCACGCTCCGGTCTGTCACTTCCACCGTTCTTCCGTTGCGCTCACGCTCCCTCTGGATCTCTGCGTCTACATCTTCCGGGGTCACTTCCACAGGGATCTTATCTACCTTGAGGCCCTTGTATTCTCCCAGCTTCACTTCCGGCTTCACCGCCACTTCCGCTGTAAAGATAAAGGGCTTGCCCTTCTCCATCTGTACCACGTCTACTTCAGGCTGGGACACAATATCCAGCTCACACTCGTCATAAGCCTGGCTGTAAGCGGTGGGGATCATACGGTTGATAGCGTCCTCGTAAAAGATCTCCGCTCCGTACATCTTTTCCAGCATCTGGCGCGGTACCTTTCCCTTACGGAAGCCCGGGAGAGAGATCTTCCCGCGCTGCTTCAGATATGCCGCCTGGATCGCCTTCTCCACTTCCTCAGCGGCAACCTCGATCGTAAGCTTTGCCATATTATGCTCTAACTTTTCTACCTGTAGACTCATTTTCATTTCCTCCTTGATTTTGCAGATACCCGGCCGTATGCGGGCCAATCTATATCATCTTTCTATTCGCATTTTCCGTTCACACTTCATGGGTGTTCACAGTCATTAAACAAGTATAGCATAAGAGTTCCCTGATTTCCAGCACTTTTTACACGAATACCAGCTTTTATGCCCATTCTCCCGGCCAATCAGCGTGGTAATTGGTCGGGGGCGGCATGGAACCTGCAATTCACACCCTGCCATGGTGCCGGCAGTATCCTTCATTTAATCGTGGTAAATAATGGACCGCCCGATTTCCACTGCCTTTTCCTCTCCGCACAGCAACGCGGTCAGCTTCAACGCGAAAGGAATAGCGGTTCCCATCCCCCGGCTGGTGATGATGTGTCCGTCCGCAGAAACCGGATCCTGAACTACCTCCGCGCCTTCCAGCTTTTCTTCGAATGTCGGATAGCAGCAGGCCTTCCGCCCTTTCAGGAAGCCCAGCCTGCCAAAAACGCTGGGTGCCGCGCAGATTGCCGCAAGATACTTTCCTTTTTCATGATGGCTCCGTAAAAGCTCCTGCAGTCCTCTATGGTTCATCAGATTCCGCGTTCCGGGCATGCCTCCCGGAAGCACCAGCATCTCTGTGTCTGAAAAATCCATTTCCTCAAACAGGCAGTCCGCCTGCACATCAATCTGATGTGAGCCGTGAATGGTCTTCTCTCCTGTGATGGACACCATATGGACCTGAACCCCTGCCCTGCGCAGGATATCCACAACAGTAAGTCCCTCAATCTCTTCAAATCCGTCAGCCAGAAATACACTGATCTGTTTCATATTCTGTCCATGCTCCTTTCTAAAGCAGAGGTTCGGCAAGATTACCTGCGGCGGACTCCCTGCCGTTCTCTTTCTTTACATCACTGCCCTGATCCGTTTTACATTTTCATACGGACAGCACAGTTACGGATCAGATTGCCAATATTTCCTTCACCGTATCTTTCATCTTATCCACGTCGCACTCCCTTGTATGCAGGATCTGTGCGTTGCGGATCTCCTCAATGGCATGGGGAACCGGGGTCCCGGAAGCCTTTTCCAGTTCATCGATCAGTGCAAATTCCTCCATGCTGCCGTATTTTTCGTCAATGGCCGTCATCACGCTCTTTACAAACTTGTAAGGACTTGCGGTGGAGGCAATCAATTGCTTCCTCTGATCCCCGCTGTCCTTCCGGTAGGCCCGGCACACATGAGCCGCCACAGCCGTATGGGGATCCATCACATATCCTGTAGACTGGTACGTATCCCGTATCGCCGCCCTGGTCTCTTCCTCAGTGGCATAGCCGCCCGCAAAATCCGAAAGCTTCTCTTTCATCTCCGGCGTGATGTCATATCTTCCCTCTGCTTTCAGCGCGTCCATCAACTCCTGGTCCTTCTCAGCATCCGCTCCCGCAATCATATAGATAAGCCGTTCCAGGTTGCTGGAGATCAGGATATCCATGGAGGGGGACGAGGTCAGGACAAATTCCCGGTTCTTATCATAGGTCCCGGTCCGGAAAAAGTCGAACAGGACTTTATTTTCATTGGAGGCGCAGATCAGCTTCGCGATCGGCACTCCCATCTGCTTCGCATAATAGGCCGCCAGGATATTTCCAAAATTCCCGGTAGGAACCGTCACATTGATCTCTTCTCCCAAGGTGATCTCTTCATTTTTCAGAAGCTTCGCATACGCATATACATAGTAGACAACCTGGGGAACGAGACGCCCGATGTTGATGGAGTTTGCGGAAGAAAACTGGAAGCCCTTTTCCGAGAGTTCCTGCTCCAGCTCCTGATCCTCAAACAGCGCCTTCACGCCGGTCTGCGCATTGTCAAAGTTTCCTTGAATGGCTACGACCGATGTATTGACACCCTTTTGGGTCACCATCTGCAGCTCCTGCACCCGGCTCACCCCGTTTTTCGGGTAGAACACGATGATCCTTGTCCCAGGCACATCCGCGAACCCGGCCAGTGCGGCCTTTCCCGTGTCGCCGGAGGTGGCTGTCAGGATGACGATCTCGCGGGTCACATGGTTCTTCTTTGCCGATGTAGTCAGAAGATGGGGCAGGATGGAAAGCGCCATGTCTTTAAACGCGATCGTCGCCCCGTGGAACAGCTCCAGGTGATAGGTATCCCCCACCTTCACAAGAGGAGCGATGACTTCCGTGTCAAATTTGGAATCATAGGCACATGTAATACAGTGCTTTAGCTCTTCCTCTGTAAAATCAGTCAGGAACTGCTTCATAACAGCATATGCCGTTTCCTGATAGGACATGTCCTTCAATTGCTCCATGGTGACATCCAGCTTCGGCATAGAAACCGGAACGAATAATCCGCCGTCCGGAGCGAGCCCTTTCAGGATCGCCTCGGAAGCCGTGACCGTATGCTGAGCATCCCGTGTACTTTTATATAGTAGATTCATCTCTTCCACCCTTTTCTTTTTTCTATTTTTCCGCTTTTTTACCGTTGGTATACTTCACCAGCCCGCCGGCGGCAATCAGCTTCTGCATAAATTCCGGGAACGCCTGTCCCTGAAATTCGGTGCCCTTTGTGCGGTTGTAAATCTTTCCGCTGTCAAAATCCACCTCTACCTCGTCTCCTGCCTCGATCCCTCTTGCCGCTTCCGGGCATTCGATGATCGGCAGTCCGATATTGATCGCATTTCTATAGAAGATACGCGCAAAGGTCTCCGCGATCACGCAGCTCACTCCCGCCGTCTTGAGGCAGAGCGGCGCATGCTCCCTGGAGGAGCCGCAGCCGAAGTTTTTATTTGCCACGATCAGATCCCCCGGCTGTACCTTGTGTACAAATTCGGGATCGATATCCACCATTGCGTGGCTCGCCAGCTCCTGCGCGTCAAAGGAATTGAGATATCTTGCCGGAATGATCACATCCGTATCTACATTATCTCCATATTTAAAAACGTGTCCCAATGCTTTCATGACTTGTCACCTACTTTCTCCGGATTTGCGATGCATCCTGCGATCGCGCTGGCTGCCGCCACTTCCGGGGAAGCCAGATAGATCAGGGAATCCACATGTCCCATCCGGCCCACAAAATTGCGGTTCGTGGTGGAAACGCACTTCTCCCCTGCTGCCATTACGCCCATATGTCCGCCCATGCAGGGACCGCAGCTCGGCGTATTCACCGCGCAGCCTGCGTCAATAAAGATATCCACCAGGCCCTCCGCGATGCACTGTTTATAAATCTTCTGGGTGGCCGGCACTACCATCACTCGGACATCCGGATGTACGGTATGGCCTTTCAGGATCGCCGCGGCCTTCCGCATATCCTCCATTCGTCCGTTGGTGCAGGATCCAATCACCACCTGGTCGATCCGGATGGGTTCCATTGCCTCCACCTCGTCGATGGTCTTTGCATTGCCCGGGAGATGCGGAAATGCGATGGTGGGACGAACCTCATCCAGATGGATCTCCACCACCTCGTCATACTCTGCGTCCTCGTCCGCAGTATAAATCTGATATTCCTTTTTGGAATGCTCCCTGATATAAGCCTCCGCCTGCTCGTCTACCGGGAAGATCCCGTTCTTGGCTCCTGCCTCAATGGCCATATTGGCCATAGTAAAGCGGTCGTCCATAGACAGGCTGGCAATGCCGTCCCCGGTAAACTCCATGGACTTGTACAGCGCGCCGTCCACACCGATCTTTCCTATAATATGGATGATAATGTCCTTGCCGC
Organism: Lachnospiraceae bacterium; assembly: GCA_910573785.1. Classification (GTDB taxonomy): domain Bacteria; phylum Bacillota; class Clostridia; order Lachnospirales; family Lachnospiraceae; genus Schaedlerella. Next base: position 42,619 of record CAJSZT010000007.1, read on the forward strand.
TGACATAAGGTCCCGGCTTCCCGGTCAGTACAAACTTGATAGCCGGGGGTACCTTGAACCACAGCTCCCCTGTCGCCATCCCGGTTGCGATGTCGGTTGTCCCAACGCCGGTGGAGAATGCCCCCAGCGCCCCGTATGTACAGGTATGGGAATCTGCTCCGATGATGCACTCTCCTGCGGTGACAACTCCCGCCTCGGGCAGAATGGCATGCTCGACTCCGGACTTGCCCTGCTCAAAGAACCAGCTTAAGCCCTGAGCCTTCGCGAACTCCCGGATCGCTTTTGAATTTTCAGCCGACTTGATATCCTTATTCGGTGTAAAATGATCCGGAACCAGGACCACCTTGTCTTTATCATAAACCTGATCTGCCATCTCCCTGAAAATAGGCAGCGCCATCGGGCCGGTGATGTCATTTGCCATGACCACATCCAGCTTCGCTTCGATCAGTTGACCGGCCGAGACAGAATCCAGTCCCGCATGAGCGGCCAATATCTTCTGCGTCATTGTCATTCCCATTGTGACAACCTCCTTCAAATTTGCTTTCTGTCTGCTATTCTAACACACAATATCGGGAAAGAAAAGTGGAAATTGTGGGAGGCTGCGTAAGCAAAGGTAGAAGGGCGGCGGGGGGACGCACAGGCGAAAACAATTGCCCGCGTCACCCCGCTCTCGCTTCGCAAAAAACGCAGCAGCGCTAAGCTCGGGAAAACCTCGCTAAGCGCTGGCGTTTTTTGAGAGGTTCCTTTGGGCAATTGTTTTCGCCTGTGCTGTGTATCGGCGGTTCTACGATTGTAAAACGTTAGATGGACGGCAGCCGGTGGAGCGCCGCGGCGCAAAAGCGGAAATGCAGCGCAGCGCTTTACCTACTCTGCGACATGCTGTTGTGAACGGTTATAAGATGACATTTTTTAAGTCTGTAAAATTACCTTCTTGTTGTAGTATTTTTGTCAAAGAATGTAGGCTTAGCCCAGTTTTTTTCTGGCGGCGGTGATTAAAACGGCCAGGGATAACATGAGAAGGAGGACTGGCGGCAGGATGTCTGCCGGGTCTCCGGTCTTGACGGATTTTGGCGGTTCGGAAGATGAAGCTGGCTGTTGCGGCTGTTCTTCCGGGGGAGACTGGGGTTTGTTGATGTGGACGGTCTGGGATTCGGCGTTGAGGTCTTCGTGAGTGGCCAGTACCGCTCCGTTGATGTATAGTTTTTCGAATACTACGAGTTCTTTGTTTTTGAGGGTAGCTGCCTGGAAGGTAAATTCTACTTCGGCGGTTCCGGCTGGTTTTTCCGGGGTGAAGGTGGTTTCGGCTTTGATCTCGGTTTGCTCGATCAGGAGGGGAGCGCCTGTCGATTTGTCCATCAGGATGCCTTTTATTGTGTATTCTTCACCGGGGATCAGGTTTTGATAAGTCACCTTGTCTACAATGGTGATCTCGTTTTCGGCGGTGATCTTCTGGCTGCCGGTCTGTTTTTCGGCGGCCTGGGTTTTCAGTTCCGGAAAGTAGAGGGTCTGGCCCTCGTAGTGGATGTCCTTGTGGGCAGCGACCTCTTCGCCTTCCTTTGTTACGCTCTCAAATGCCACGGCGGTTTTACCTGCAAGGCGGGAGGCGTTCAGTTCAAAGGTTACGTCCACGGTTCCGGAATCGGCTTCCGGGGTGAAGGTGGTTTCTGACGTGATCTGTTCCCCGTTTTCCAAAAGGGGCGCTTCGGTTTCCTGGTCCATCAGGGTTCCCTCTACCGTGTATTCCTGGCCCGGGGTCAGATTGGAGTAAAAGACGGTATCCACGATTATCGCTTGTTCCGCTGTCTGGGCACTGCGGCTGTTGGTTTCGACATCTCGGGCGGAGGTCCTGACTTTCGGGAAATAAATGGTCTGTTCCTGGCTGTCAATGTCCGCGTGGACGGCATAGATCTTGTTGTTTTTCTCCAATGTTTCAAATGCGACCAGGGTCTTTCCTTCCAAGTTTGATCCGTCAAAGGTAAATACCACTTCGGCTTTTCCGTCCTTTTCCTTTGGCGTCCATTTTAGTTCCGCGGTAATATCCGCCCCGGCAGCATCCTTCGCGGTCATGCCCGTTTCCTTGTCCACCAGTTTTCCGCGGAGTGTATACTCCTGGCCCGGTTTCAAATTTTTATAGGTGACAGTATCCGCTATGGAAATCTCTTCTCCTGCTACAACCGTATTGGTTCCGGTGGTCTTGTCCAGCGCTTTCGTTTCGATGCCAGGAAAATGGATGGTTTGGCCTTCATCGTTGATGTCCTTATGTTCTGCGATCTTTTTTTCCTCACAGTATAGCTCTTCGTAAAGGACAATATCCTGACCATACAGCTCGGAGGCGTCAAAGGTACACTCGACCTCTGTCATGCCAGCAGAGGCGGCTGCGGTAAATGCCTGTTCTGCGGTGACCGGATTTCCTTCCGGATCCGTGACAGGCTTTTTGGTTTTTTTATCCATCACAACACATTTCAGAAGATATTCCTGTTTTTCCTTCAATCCGTTGTACAGCACGGAATCGATCACTGTCACCGTTCCGGTCTGTGCATAATGGTTTCCGGTGGCCTCGTTTCTGGCGCTGGTGGAAATGGCCGGGGCGTCCTCGATCAGGTCTTTATTTTCCAGGTTTCCCAGGTTAATGGTTACTTTATCTTTGTAAATGACCAGAGGAATCGTCAGCATTTCTTTTCCTTTGTTTGCATCCGTAGGAAGCTCTTCCAGAATATATGTATCATAGGGAAGGGCTCCCAGGCTGTTGTCCACAGGCGCGCTTCCTCCTTCTCCGTCCAGTCCGAACCAGAGGCCGTCTTCTGTTCCCCCCTGATTGGAATTCCTGGTGTGCGGATTCCATTCTGCGGAAGAGGAATAGTAACCGTTATCATCCGTTGTGATCCGATGGGATTCCCCTGTCGTGGTACTGGTCAGGCTGAACTCGACGCCCGGCATCACCTTCTGGGTTTTGGAGTCAATCTTGCGCAATTCGAAGTCGCCCCGCTTCACCCGGTTCAAAATGGAATGATCCGCATCCGTCAGATCCACGACTTCTCCGTTCTTTGTGATAAAAAATTCTTGCCTCCAGAGTCCGGTGTCCAGGTATCCGGTGGGCGCGCCTGTTTCAAGGATCCGATACTTCCCATAAGGAAGCAGCCTTTCCGTTGTCTGCGCTATTCCGGTCTCGTCGGTCTTGATCGTTGTAATGGTCTCATTCCTTCCATAGACCTTTCCGTCCACAAATACGTTATTTTCGTTCAGATTCACAACCGCAAATACGGCATTTTCTAGAGACGCGCCGCCCTGGGGGACCGAAGCCCTGGTGTCGAAGTCCCGTTTCCGGATCTTCACGCCGCCGCGGATGACCTGGTTATAGACGGCGTATTGGTTTCCGCCTTTTAAATTCACTTCAGGTCCAACATAACGGATCTGCGAGGTATAGAGACCGGTTGTTTTTTCCTCACTCCCTTCCGCCTGCAGGTATGCGCCTTCCAGCAGATACCCGGCAGGAGCCTTTGTCTCTTCTATGGAGATCGTTCCCAGTGGCAGTACCGGGATTCCGTCCATGATGTAAAAATCATCTCCTGAAACCTTGTATTCCTCCCGAAGCAGGGCCTGATATTTCTTCGATCCCGCTCCGTCCGGCACCGCTTTGGTCTCCAGCACCCAGGTTCTTGTGGGCGTCTGAGGCAGAGTTTCCTTTTCAAAGAATCCGCTGTAGTATCTGACTGTAAACTGCGCACCCGCAAGAGACGCGCCGTCCTGGGGCGCTCCCTTCGGAGCGTCCTGATCCCGCTTCACCAGTTCCAGCCCTGTCGGATCATATTTCGGAATGTCGCTTACATCCAGATGCACATTCTCGCCTGCTTTTACATGGACCATATAAACCTGAGTATCTTTCTGATAGCCATGCGGAGCCGTATTCTCCCTTACCCAGTAGTCCCCCTCTGCCAGTTCTATCTTGTCACTTTCACCGGATTTCCTGGTGATCGCTGTCGCTGACTGTGTGGTGCAGGATGCATCCGCATAGATTCCATATGCCGCGTTTTCTAAGGAATAACATGCATTTCCATCGGTGATATCGGGAACCGCGGAACTCTTCCGTATTGTTACCGTCCCGTCTGCAGGTCCAACGTATTCCAGCCACACAATATCCTGCTTCTCATTATAGGCCACATATGCCCGATATTCTTTGAAAATGGACAGCTCCGCTTTCCCGCTGTTCATCTGCTCATCCAATGCATTCCGCATGGCCTGGATCTGCTCCCCTGTGAGCCCGTCTGTCTCTCCGGTATACTCAATGCCGATCATCGCATGGACATACGGGTAAGGCTCTGCCGTACCGCCGAACAAGGCGGAAGCCTCTCCTGCCCACGGCCCGTCCGCACCGAACATCAAGGCCATTTTTATCCTTGAATTGTCCAGTTCGGAAACCTGATAGATTCCCGAAGGGGTCTGTTTATTGGGCTGTGCGCAGTATCCCATGTAATGTCCCTTGTCCGTCACCACGCGAAACTCTGTCGTCGTCCAGTTTCCGTAGCTGTGAGCGGTTCCGGGTGTAATCGTGCAGTCGGACCCAGCCGCCGAACGCATCATCCTTCCGCCGCTTCCGGCTACATATGCCGTACCGTAATTCCCGATTACTCTTCTTCCGATCGGGATCCTGCCGGAATCCAAATCTTCCGGAGCTTTCGAATCGGCGTCCGCATCTGTTCCTTCCTCTTTCACTTCCTCATTTCCAGGTTGGTTCGCCCCTCCTCTTTGCTCACTGCTTCCGACCTGATCCGAAGCACTTTTTTCTACACTGCTTCCGACGCCGGAAGGTTCCTGATCGGCTTCGAAACCGCCGTTTTCCTCTCTTCCGGCCGATTCGTTCTGTGCATCTCCTGTTTCCTCCTGCTTTGGCGTATCTGCCTTATCTGCTGTCTCTTCTACAGTTTCCTGTATTACTTGTTCATTTGCTCCTCCTGCTGTTCCTGTCATGGTCTGTGCCGTTGTTCCTTCCGCTTTCATTGCGGTCTGGATCTCCATCTGTTCTTCTGCCCGCACGGAAGCAGCGCTTGCCGAGGCCATACAGCCAAAGATCAGCAAAAAGGCCGCTGCCGTACGAAACATACCGGGCATGTTGTAAAAAAATCTTTTCATACTTCTTTTCTCCTCCATAAAATGCAGTCAAAACGTTGCTGTTTGGAATGCCTGTACGGAAAAGCGCCACTGAAAATTAGATACTACGTCCTCCTTTCTGAATCCGGAATCAAATGTGGGTAAAACTACATAGCTATGTCCTCGCTTTTGGATTATGGGATGATATTCCCCATGAAAAATAGAAATGTCCTAAGACGAGTAAGTTGATCATAAACGAAACAGCAGAATTTGTCAATATAATTTTGCAAAGCATTTAAAAAATACATCAGGCACAGAAAACGCTCCGTGACCGATGTATTTTTTCAGACTCTATTTTTTCTCAATATATCCTTTCGCAGTCAGCGCCTCCGCGCACAGCACCGCTCCGCCTGCCGCGCCGCGGACGGTATTGTGGGAAAGCCCGATAAATTTATAATCAAATATGCTGTCCTCCCGCAGACGTCCGATGGACACGCCCATCCCGTTCTCGTAGTCCACGTCCAGCTTTACCTGGGGACGGTTGTCCTCCTCCTGGTAGCGGATGAACTGCTTCGGAGCGCTGGGAAGCTCTGCCTCCTGGGGGAAGCCTTTGAAATTCACCAGCTTTTCGATGAGCTGCTCCTTCGTCGGCTTTTTCTCAAAGTTTACAAAGACTGCCGCAGTATGGCCGTTCAGCACCGGCACACGGATACACTGGCAGGTGATCTTCGGAAACTCCGCCTTGACGATCTCTCCGCCTTCTACTCTGCCCAAGATCCGCAGCGGCTCCTGCTCGCTCTTCTCCTCTTCTCCGCCGATATAGGGAATCACATTTTCCACCATTTCCGGCCAGTCCTTAAAGGTCTTGCCCGCGCCGGAGATGGCCTGGTAGGTGGTCGCCACCACTTCCTTCGGGCCGAATTCCTTCCACGCCGCGAGACAGGGCGCATAGCTCTGGATGGAGCAGTTGGGCTTTACGGCGATAAAGCCGCGGGTCGTTCCGAGACGCTTTTTCTGGTCTGCGATCACGTCAAAATGTTCTGCATTGATCTCCGGCACCACCATGGGCACATCCGGAGTCCAGCGGTGCGCGCTGTTGTTGGATACCACAGGAGTCTCTGTCTTTGCGTAAGCCTCCTCAATGGCCTTGATCTCCTCCTTCGACATATCCACCGCACTGAATACAAAATCCACCGTGGAAGCAACCTTTTCCACTTCATTCACATTCAGCACCACCAGTTTCTTCACTGATTCCGGCATGGGGGTGTCCATTTTCCACCTGCTCCCGACTGCCTCTTCGTAGGTCTTTCCGGCGGAGCGGGGGCTTGCCGCAACCGTCACCACCTCAAACCAGGGGTGCTCCTCCAGCAGGGAAATAAATCTCTGCCCTACCATACCTGTCGCGCCTAATATCCCAACCTTTAACTTCTGTTCCATTCTGATCCTCTCCTTTATCCTTTCAAAATATCTTATATTCACGGCAGCTGAAAATCTGCCTTGAATATCGCGCCGGCCGCAGCCGCAAAGCGGCAGATTTCCTTATGCGGCTGTGCGCAGTATAAATTTATTCCCCGATCAAATACGCTTCCTCCCGCGCGATCACCTGCTCCATGGCCGCCTTTCCCGGCGCGCCGATGGTATTGCGCGTCTCCACGCAGGTCTTCATGCTGACTGCTTCATAGATATCCTCTTCAAATACCGGGGAAATGTGTTTGTATTCTTCCATCGTCAGATCATCCAATGCCTTCCCCTTTTCGATACAGTACAGCACCAGCTGTCCCACGATCCCATGAGCGTCCCGGAAGGGCACGCCGTGGTTCACCAGATAATCCGCCGCGTCCGTAGCGTTGGTAAATCCATGCTTTGCGCTGTCCGCCATCCTGTCTTTCCGAAACCGCATGGTGGCCAGCATTCCGGTAAACAGGGTCAGACAGCCCTTTGTCGTATCCATGGCGTCAAAGACCAGCTCCTTGTCCTCCTGCATATCCTTGTTGTATGCCAGTGGAATCCCCTTCATCGTGGTCAGCAGTGATATCAGCGCCCCATATACACGGCCTGTCTTTCCCCGGACCAGCTCGGCGATATCCGGGTTCTTTTTCTGAGGCATGATGCTGCTCCCGGTGCTGTAGGCGTCGTCCAGCTCCACAAACTGATATTCATTGGAATTCCAGATGATCACCTCCTCGGAAAACCGGCTTAAGTGCATCATCACCGTGGACATGGCGGACAGCAGCTCGATCAGGTAATCCCGGTCTGACACGGAATCCATGCTGTTTTGCGTAGGCCCGTCAAATTCCAGCAATTCCGCCGTATAGTCCCGGTCCAGCGGATAGGTGGTGCCTGCAAGCGCTCCGGCTCCCAGCGGGCAGGTATTCATCCTGCGGTAAATGTCCTTCATTCGGGAGCGGTCCCGCCTGAACATCTCAAAATAGGCTCCCAGATGATGCGAGAGCGTCACCGGCTGCGCCTTCTGCAGATGGGTAAATCCCGGCATGTACGTCTCTGTGTGCTCCTTCATCATATTCAGGAGCGTTTCCAGAAGGCATTTCAAAAGCCGGTCCAGTTCCAGGATCTCATCCCTTGTGTATAATTTCATATCCAGAGCCACCTGGTCGTTTCGGCTGCGTCCGGTGTGAAGCTTCTTCCCCACGTCCCCGATCCGTTCGATCAGATTGGCCTCCACAAAGCTGTGGATATCCTCGTATTCCTCTGTGATCAAAAGCGTCCCGTTCTCCACATCCTTTCGGATGCCGTTCAGCCCTTCTATGATCTGATCTCTCTCCTCTGCGGTCAGGATCCCCTGCCTGGCGAGCATCGTCACATGGGCAATACTGCCCCGGATGTCCTGCGCGTAAAATCTCTTGTCAAATGAAATGGACGCGTTAAAATCATATACCAGCTTGTCCGTTTCCTTCGTAAAGCGACCGCCCCATAATTGTGCCATTCCTGTTCCCTCTCTTCTTAAATCATTGGAACTGCGCAAAAACGGATTCACTTGCACAGTCTGTTTTTACTTTGCAAAACGGCAGGTCTCCTGCCGTCACAAAATGATTATCAATCATCGTATCATACATCCGTGCTTCTGTCTATAAGGAACTTCTTACAGTTTCACTCCCGGATTCCTCGGTTTTCCAGTGAAAACTGACAACCGCAGTAGTCCTGGCGGTACAGCCCATACTCCCCGGACAGCTCCACCGACCGCTGATACCCGTTTTTCTTCTTAAAATCCGACACCAGGTAAGGCACCCCGATCTCCTTCCCCAGGGCAATGCCGATCTCATTGAGCTTCTGCGCGTTTTTCAGAGGGCTGATGCTAAGCGTCGTGGTAAAATAATCGAATCCGCCTTCTTTTGCCTTCTCCGCAGCCTCTTTCAGGCGCAGGGCATAACAGCCAAAACACCGTTCGCCGCCCTCTTTTGCCCGTTCCAGTCCGGCAGCCATCCGGTAAAATCTTTCCGGATCATAAATGCCTTCCAGAAAGGAAATGGAATGGACCGCTGTTAATTTTCCGATCAACATCTGCTGCTCTTCCACCCGCTTGTAATATTCCTCCTCCGGATAAATGTTGGGATTGTAATAAAATACTGTGATCTCAAAATAATCCGAAAGATATTCCAGGACATAGCTGCTGCAGGGGGCGCAGCAGCTATGGAGCAGAAGGCGGGGCACTATGCCCTCCTTTTGCAGTGCTTCCAGAATCTGATCCAGTTCCTTTTGGTAATTTATTTTTTGTACCTGCATTCCTTTCCCACACTCCATTCCCTGATTTCCGGGTTTCTGTCCAGTTCTTTTGCTGATATGCCCGCAATCCTGTTTTGAACAATGCGCTGGCCGCTTATTACAGCTGCGGCTGCTCCAAAATCGCCACGGACACCCTGGTCACAATCTCCCCTTCCAGCTCTGTGGAGTGGGGAACCTTCTTTCCGTCGATCATATCCAGCATCTCCAGCGCCGCGATCTTTGCCAGATCCCGAATGGGATTCTCCGCAGAGGTCAGCGGGACCTCGCAGTAGGCGGCAACATCGGAATTGTCAATACTGATCACCGACAGGTCTTCCGGAACACCGATTCCTCTGCTCCTGCAGACAGCCAGCAGCTTATTCGCCATCACATCATTATAACACACGCAGGCCGTACAGCCCTCCAGCCTGCGGCAGATCCAGTCCGCATTCTGTTCAAACTCAGACATCTGCCGCGAATCCAGCCACGCCACCCGCTTGTCAAGGATCCTGATATTCGCCTCCATAAGGGCCTCCAGATATCCCGCATAGCGCTGATGGCCCTGACCATCATCAGATTTTAAGACAGCCGCGATATTCTGATGGCCGCACTGCAGCAGATAGTTGGTCACTAGTTTCCCTGCCATCTTATCATTCAGACTGACATGAGGAGCCTCCAGCTGGGGATAATAGCTGTTGATAAACAGCACCGGAATCCCCCGTGCCATGATCTCCCTGTAGATGTCCAGATTGGGATTGGGCAGCCCGCTCTTTGTGGTCTCGGCGATCAGTCCATCTACCGTATTTTTATTCAAAATATTTTTTAATATGAAGCGTTCTTTTTCTACAGAATTATTAGTCACTGAAATCTGAAGACTGTATTCAGCGTTCGAAAACTGTTCCTCCAGTTCCCGGATGATCGTGGAAAAAATATATTCCTGAACAAAAGTTGTCATCACCGCGATCTGCATGGTCTTCTCTTTTTTCGGAGTCACCTGATCCTTGCTGCTGATGTACGTCCCGCTTCCCCTGAACCGCTCTACGATGCCTTCCTCCTCCAGTACGGAGATCGCATGCCGTACGGTCTGCCTGCTGACCTGGAACCGATGGCACAGCTTATATTCCGATTCCACCTTATCCCCCGGTTTCAGTTCCCCGCTTTCCAGGCGTTTTTTCACCCACAGACAGATTTCCTGATATTTCGCAACTGCTTCTTCCAAATATCTACCTCCACCATCTACTTTTAAATACAACTCGATAACTACTCCATGATAACTTTCCTCTAATATACAATACAACTTTTATTTTTACAATCCATAATATGTACTAAAAAAGCCATACATTTTTTGTGCATATATGCTTTATCCGGTTCCATTTCTGCATATATACAAAAAGCTACCCGCCTGCAGCGGATAGCTTTTTGTATATATTCTGTGTTTTATAGAACAACAGACGATATTTACTTCGGAATTCATGCAGCAATGCACTAATTTTTCTTTTTGCTGGATAATACGTCAAATGTCACTGCCCCGAGGAGTACCAGTCCCTTGACTACTTTCTGCAGGTCGGTAGACAACCCGATCAGGAACATCCCGTTATTCAGGATTCCCATAACGAATGCCCCGATCACGGCCCCGACGACCGTACCCACACCGCCGGACGCCGCGGCCCCGCCAATGTAGCAGGCAGCGATGGCGTCCAATTCAAACCCGTCTCCCGCCTTGGGAGTCGCAGAAGCGTTTCGGGCGGACAGCACGATTCCCGCGATGGCAGCCAAAAAACCCATGTTGGTATACACCCAGAAGTACACCTTTTTCGTATCAATACCAGACAGCCTTGCAGCCTTTTCATTTCCGCCCAGCGCGTAGACCTGGCGTCCCGCAACGGTCTTGCTGGTAATGAAATGATAGATCCCTACGATCACGGCCATCAAAAGCAGAATGATCGGAATCCCGTTATAGGATGCGATCTTGAAGAAAAAGAACCAGAGGATCGCAAGCGTCGCCGCCACCTTGATACCGGTCTGCCAGGTGGGCGCCATTGCAAAGCCATACTTTTGCTGGGTTTTAATCGTTTTGAGCTCCGCGCCGATCACCAGAACGGTGGCGATCACGGCAACCAGGATCGTGATGATATCCAGTGTTCCGCCGCCAAACTCGATCTTGCTGGAAGCGAAGAAGCCTGCCCCAACTTTAACATAAGCATTGGGGAGCGGTCCTACAGTCTTGGATTCCAGCAGGGTATATGTAAGTCCCCGGCCGATCAGCATGCCTGCCAGTGTCACTACAAACGGAGGGATATTCAGATATGCTATGAAAAATCCATTAAATGCACCGAACGCCACTCCGACCAGAATGGTGATCAAAAAAGCCAGCGGGATATTCATATTATTTTCTACGATCAGTTTCGCCGCAACTGCCCCGCACAGCGCCACATAGGAGCCGACTCCCAGGTCTACATTACCGGTCAGCACACAGAGCAGCATACCCGTCGCAAGGATGATAACATAGCTGTTCTGCATGATCAGGTTGTTCATGTTCATCGGTGTGGCATTGACGCCCCCTGTCATTACATAAAATATGATAAAGATGATGAGCATTGCAAAAACCATGCCATATTGCTTTAAATTCAGATTTACGGTTTTCTTCTTTTCCATTGTTATTCCCCTTTCCTGTTATTATGCTGCATGATGCATTTCATGATTCTTTCCTGAGACAGATCTTCTTTGAATATTTCACCGGCAATACATCCCTCGTTCAATACATAGGTCCGGTCGCATGTACCCAGGATCTCCGGCATCTCTGAGGAAATGACGATGACCGCCTTTCCGGATTTCGCCAGGTCGTTGATGGCACAGTAGATCTCATACTTCGCGCCCACATCGATTCCCCGGGTAGGTTCATCCAGGATCAGCACGTCCGGTTCCGTCAGCATCCATTTTGCCAGGATGACCTTCTGCTGGTTTCCTCCGGACAGGCTTCCCACCGCCTGATGGACTGAGTTGGATTTGATGTTGATCAGTTCTTTGTATTTCTCCGCCTCCAGGATCTCCTTGTTGGAATTCACGATCCCGTTCTGGGAAAAGAAACTGCGCAGTGCTGCCAGAGACATATTCCATTTGATATCATTGAACAGGATCAGCCCGTAGTTTTTCCGGTCTTCGGAGGTATAGGCGATCTTGTTGTCAATGGCATCCTTCACGCTCCGGATCTTCACCGGCTTCCCGTGCATGAGGATCTCCCCGCTGATCTTCTGTCCGTACTGACGGCCGAAGATACTCATGGCAAGCTCGGTCCTTCCGGCCCCCATCAGGCCCGCAAGCCCCACGACCTCGCCTGCGCGCACCTTGATGTTGATGTCCTTTAACACCTGGCGGTTTGGATCCTCCGGGTGGTAGACATTCCAGTTCTTCACTTCCATGACCACGTCCCCGATGGGACAGTCTGTACGTTCCGGATAACGGTTGGTCAGCTCGCGGCCGACCATGCCCTTGATGATCCGGTCCTCTGAAAAATCGTCCACGCCCTTGGTCAGTGTCTCGATCGTCTGCCCGTCGCGGATGACTGTGATCGCGTCCGCCACATAGCTGATCTCATTTAACTTATGGGAAATGATGATGCTTGTGATGCCCTGTGATTTCAGCTTCAGCATGATCTCCAGGAGCTGGGCGCTCTCCTCGTCATTTAACGCTGCCGTTGGCTCGTCCAGGATCAGAAGGTCTACCTTTTTCGCCAGCGCCTTGGCGATCTCGATCAGCTGCTGCTTGCCGACCCCAAGGGAATTGATGGGCGCTTCCAGGTTTTCGCTTCCCAGTCCCACCTCTTCCAGCATCTTCTGCGCCTCGTTGCGGGTCTGCGTCCAGTCAATGACACCGTTCACCTTCATCTGCTCATTGCCCAGGAAAATATTTTCTGCGATGGACAGGTACGGGCTCAGCGCAAGCTCCTGATGGATGATGACGATTCCCTTTTTCTCGCTGTCTTTGATATTACGGTTCCTGACCACTTCCCCGTTGTATACGATGTCTCCTGTATAGGTTCCGAACGGATACACTCCCGACAGGACATTCATCAGCGTGCTCTTGCCTGCGCCGTTTTCCCCGCACAGCGCATGGATCTCGCCCCGTTTTACTTTCAGGTTTACATCGTTCAATGCTTTGACACCGGAAAATTCTTTGACAATATGCTTCATCTCCAGAATATAATCAGACATCCTCTCAACTCCTTTCCTTTATTTTGCATTTTGAATCTCTTCCTCTTTGTAATATCCGCTGTCAATGACCAGCTCCCTGTAATTGTCCTTGTCCAGGGAAAGTGGTTCGCACAGATAAGACGGAACGACCATCTTCCCATTGTCGTAGGTTTCCGTATCGTTGATCTCCGGCTCGCTGCCCTCAATCACCGCATCGACCATCCCGGTGCATTTTTCAGCCAACAGCTCCGTATTCTTGAAAATGGTTGCGGTCTGTTTCCCATCAATGATGTTTTTCACCGCCATCACTTCCGCGTCCTGCCCGGTGATGATGGGCCAGTCCTCCTCCGTGTATCCGGCTGCCTCTAAGGCCGCCTTGATCCCGTAGGCAAATCCGTCAAATGCGGAGCAGCAGATGTCCAGCTTTTCATCCGCGTAAAAGCCGGATAAATAATTTTCGCAGTTCTGCAGGGCTACCTCCTGAGACCATCTTAAGATACAGGTGTCTTCAAATGAGGTTCTTCCGGATTTGCATACCAGCGTGCCGTCATCCAGATATTTCTGCAGCACACTCATTACGCCTTTATATAGAAGGACCGCATTGTTGTCATCCGGCGAGCCCATGAAAAATTCAATGGTCTGGGGCTCTGCCGCGTCTGCCAGGCCGGCCTTTTCCTCGATGTACTCTCCGATCTTCCTGCCCACTCCTTCATTGTCAAAGGACGCATAATAGCTGACCGCGTCGGTGTTCATCAGCAGACGGTCGTAGGAGATCACGGGAATCCCTTCCTCTTTTGCCGTCTGCAGGGCGTTGATCAGTGCGGAGGAATCGACTGACGCAACGACCAGGCAGTCTACTTTTTTGGCGATCATCGTCTCGATCTGCGCAAGCTGTACCTGTACATCATCCTCCGCATACTGAAGGAATACCTCATAGCCAAGCGCCTCCAGCTGTGCCTTCATGTTCCGGCCGTCTTTGATCCACCTTTCCGAGCTCTGCGTCGGCATGGCCACGCCGACCAGTTTTCCATTGCCTCCCTGTTTTTCCCCACCGTCACTCGAGCCACACCCTGCCAGTGTGAGCGAAAGCGCTAAGACAGCAGCCAGAGCCACGCTGAGAATCCTTTTCTTCATCCTTTCTACCTCCTTTTTCGATGCTTTTTTCAAAACATCTTATATTTTATACATATATTGTACTGTACAAGTTTCTCTTTTTCAAGTCTCAATATATCACAAATTTGAGTACAACTTTTTGTGCATATTTCAACTCAATCATCTTATTTTATCATAATTGTATATATACAACTTTTAATCCTGTATTCATAAGCATGCTTTTTAAAATCTGATATTCAATATTTTTTTATTGATTTTCAATAAATTTATATTGATTTTCAAAACACACCGTGCTATAATTTTATTGTATCAACAGCCATATAAAGCTTGTAGGACAAATTGGTTACAAATATCAGGAGGCAAAATTATGCATGGTAAAAAGCTGATCCGGGTTACTAAATTATTGTTGGATATGATGTTTTACAGCGGGATTGCAGTCATCGTCACACTTCCGCTGTCCCTGCGGTACGCTGGAATCTATTATTCCAGGGCATTTCAGGAGTATTATATACTGATGCTGGTGATCTTCGCGGCGTCAGGCGTATGCGGGATCGTGATCATCGGGGAGCTGCGGAAGATGATGCGCACCGTGATGCAGAAAAACTGTTTTATCCATGAGAATGTAAAGAGCCTGGAGATGATGGGTATCACCAGCGCCGTGATCGTACTGCTCTTCTTTATTAAGTGCTTTTTCCTGCCCACCCCGGCAACCTTCATCGTGGTCCTTACCTTTTTTATCGCCGGGCTGTTCAGTGAAGTGCTCTCCTTTGTATTCCGGGAAGCGATCCGCTATAAAGAGGAAAATGATCTGACCATATGAGGAGCTGTCATGAAATTACTTTTCATTTTGACGCATATGCAGATTTAGACAATTCAAAATAAAAGTTTATTTCATAACAGATCCTAAGAAAAGAAAGGCAGGATAAGTCTATGGGAATTATTGTAAATCTGGATGTAATGATGGCGAAACGGAAGATCGGCGTCACGGAGCTTGCCAAGGAGATCGACCTTACGATGGCGAATCTTTCGATCTTAAAAAATAATAAGGCCAAGGCCGTGCGCTTTACGACGCTGGATGCCCTCTGTAAGGCCCTCCGCTGCCAGCCGGGGGATATCCTGGAATATGTGGAGGATGACGATGAAATCAGCGATTGAAAGACCTATGAAATGGAAAGGAGAATGACCATGGAACAGCAAAACAAGACTACTCAGCAAAATATAACCACATCGGAAACGGTACCCGCGCCGGAAACGATATCTGCGGGTCAAAATTCAGCCGGCAGAAAATATGAAGCCGTTCCGGAGCAGCTTCCTCAGACGAAGAACATAAAAGCCCCGGACAGCCCGCTCCTGCAGTATATGAAGGAGCACTTCACCTGGTTCGGCAAAACCGCCTGCCTGTTTGGGCTGATCTATACCTTCTGCCTCTTTGACAATCCGGCAGGCATCACCTTTCCGGCTGCCGTTGCCGCGGTGATCCTGTTTTCTGTCCTGTGGCTTGGTAAAGCCGGCATCCCATGGAAGCGTGGGCTGTTCTTTTATTTTGCGGGAATGCTGTTACTTGGCATTTCCACCTGCATGACGGCCAATGCCTGGATCCACCTGTTCAACCGCGTCGGCATCCTGCTTCTATTCTGTACGGGCATGCTGCATCAGATGTATGAAGACAGCCGCTGGAGCTTTTCTGCCAATTTAAAACAGCTCTTGTTCTTTGCCGGGACCTGCTTCGTATCACTGTTCAAGCCGTTCGAACATATGCTGTATTCTATATCAAAGCACAAGGCAGCAAGTTCTGAAGAAGCCCTGCAAAAAAGAGCGAATCTAAAAAAGAAAGCCCCGGCCGTGCTCACAGGCGCTGCCATCGCCGCCCTCTTCCTGCTGTGCGTGATGCCGCTCCTGATTGGATCTGATCCGGTCTTTGCCAGTTATTTCCGGATCCGCATCACGATCCCGGATATTCCGGATCTCACCACTGCCGTCCGGATCTGTTGGAGTTTTCTTTCTGGTTTTTTCATGCTCTATGTATTTTTTGCGGCTTTGTTCCGACAAAATCTGAAAAGCCCGACTCAAAAAGAAGGATCGGGGGCAAACGCGCTGATCGGGATCACATTTACCATGACACTGGCTTTCATCTATGTGATCTATTCCGGGATCCAGATCCTGTTTTTATTCCTGCGCCGGGGCCTGCCCGACGGAATGACCTATTCCCAGTATGCCCACCAGGGCTTCTGGCAGCTTCTGGCCGTGAGCCTGATCAATCTGGTGACCGTAATGGTCTGCATCCAGGTCTTTGAAACGCGCCGGGCGTTGAATGTCCTGCTGCTGGTGATCTCCGTCTGCACCTGCGTCATGACCCTGTCGGCAGCCTACCGGATGCTGCTCTATGTGGGAGTCTACCATCTCACCTTCCTGCGGATCCTGGTACTCTGGTTTTTGGGAGTACTGACCCTGATCATGGGAGGCGTGATGGTCAGCATCTTCCGGCAGGCGTTTCCTCTGTTTCGGTATACCGTGACGGTCGTGACCTGCTGCTATCTTGTGTTTTCCTTCGCCGGAGTGGACCGTATCATCGCCTCCTACAACCTTCGGCATATGGAACAGATCACCTGGCAGGATGTGAACTATCTGCTCCATAACCTGTCCGTCGATGCCGCGCCCTATGTTGCGCAGATGGCGGATATAAAAATGAAAACGTATATCTACACGGAGGATGACCGTTATTATTACAGAGACGAACCCTATGAATTCAAGTGCCAGGAGGACCTTTCCAAGTTCGAGACCATAGGCGAATATCTGGAATCGCAGTTTGAATTTTATATGGAAGGGATCTACGAGTTCAGGAAACCCAATTTTCGGGAATGGAATTTTGCGGAGGCGCGGGCCTGGAAAACAGCGGAGGAATATCTCGCTGAGCACTGAAATATGATTTTCATCCATTTCCTAACCGGCAGAATCATATCCATCTGCCGGTTTTTTTCGTTGGCAAAAAAATAATAAATGCCTGAAACCTTTTTGCCCTTTCATCTGTCTAATAAGTAAGGCGCCAGATAAAAGTGGACTGAAAAACCTGCTGTGACAGTATTTTTCGGTAACAAAAGACCCTGTGTCTGCGGAATATACATTTGCATGGTCCCACAGGTACATGGATAAAGTGAGGAGGTTTTATTCTTGAAGTTTTTAGTAAAAAGAGCAAAACGACATGACAGCAATGCTTTCGTGGAATTGATGGAAAGCCAGAAGCTTACGATGTATAAGGTTGCGAGAAGTTATCTGAGATCTGATGATGATATCGCAGATGCCATCCAGGAGACAATCCTGACCTGCTATGAAAAGCTGGACAGCCTGGAGAACGAACAGTTCTTCAAGACCTGGCTGGTCCGGATCCTGATCAACAAATGTATCGATATCTTGAATGCCGGCCGAAGGGAATGCCCCACAGAACAGCTGCCGGAGCAGGGAGGAAATTGCGTGTCACTGGAAAATTATGAATTTTATGAGCTTCTGAATTCTCTGGATGAAAAATACCGTCTCGTCCTGATCCTGTATTATGTGGAGGGCTTTAAAATCCGCGAGATCGCGCAGATACTGGATCTGGAGGAAAATACGGTAAAGACCCGGCTGTCCAGGGGCCGCAGGGAGGCTGCCAGAGAGTACCGTTTTGAACCGCCGGCCAGATATTTGAAGCAGGCTGTCCGGTGAATATGAGTTGGAAGCATAGCTGCCCGGCCCGCTGCTTCACAGATGTCAAACGGCCCTGCAGGCATGACCACTTGGCTCGCCGCTTCGCAGGAAGAAAGGATACAGACAAACCGCATGAATCAGTCAGGAGGTAACACATGAAGAGAACATATACGGATCAGGAAATGATAAGAATCTTAAATCAGGAGCTGGTCATTCCGGAGAAGGTAGACCAGGGGATGCAGGATGCATACCGGAAGCTGGGGATCCAGAGAAAGGGCAGAGTCTCCTTTGCCAGGAGACACAAAATGCTGCGCGTTCTGGCAGCGGCGGCTGTACTGGCCGCAGGCTCCTCTCTGGTGGTGGCTGCCGCCAATAAATTTTTGACCGCAAATCTGGTGAAGGAGGAGTCTTCCGTGACCTATGACCTTGCGATCGACCGCGAACAAAAGGAGGCCCATGAGATCGAGGTCACTCCCACCTATATGCCTGCCGGCTATGCATTAGGCGCGGAAAATACGCCCTACGGAGGGAAATGGCATAACAATGAGACCGGAGGAACCGTCACCATTATCGCATGGAACGCCGCAGAATTGGATCAGCAGATCCGCATGGGGAACAGCGATGACCTGACCCACGGGCTGAAAGAGGAAAATCTAAAGAAAGAGATCGAGATCAATGGAATGAAGGCCGCATTGTTTTTGTCGGAGAGCCGTTATACGGACAGCGACAAAACCACCAAGAACGTGATGCTGTTCAACGAAGAAGAAGGCTATCTCGTAGAAATCTTTGATATGAACAATACACTTCCCATGGAAGAGACGATAAAAATCGCAGAGGGACTGGACATACAGGTGCTGGATTCTACCGTGCCGTATGCGACGGACGAGGAGATCGAAGCTCTGCTCGCAGAGCAGAAAGCAAACCAGGAAAGCGCCTTGAGGGAATGGACTCCGGAGCTGCTGGCGGACAATAATTTCTTTTCCACAGGAGAAGAATTGAAAATACCTTTCGGGCCGGATGAAAACCATGGTATAAAGACGGATGATATCCGCTATACCGTGGAATCCATCGAAATCAAAGACGCGCTTCCGGTTTCTGAATATCCGACAGAAAATTATTATGACTTTGCGGGCGAGATGGCGGACTGGATCAACGAGGACGGCACCCTCAAAGCCCATGAACGCTATAAGTATTCCTACGATGAAAATGGAAAGGAAACCGGGGAGCCGACCGTAGAGACCGTAAATTCTAAATTCGTGGTAGCGCATATGAAGGTAAAGAACCATAACACCGTAAATGAATATGACAATAACGTAACCGTATGCCCTTATATCCATTATCTGGATGTCAATGAAGACGGGATTTTCAAAAGTTATGCCGCTGACTGGAAATACAGTCCCGCTAATGAGGGATATCATCTGCAGACAGACGGATTTCCGGTATATTTTGACAAGATCTATCATACGGACGGAATCGAACGTGTCAAGGATTTCCATTTTGTTCCGATGGAGCCAGGCGAGGAACTGGAATATACACTTGTCTATGTGGTAGACGAAGATCAGCTCGACCGCGCATTTTTCCAGTTTTATTCGGAGTATAACGGGTGGAAGGCTCCGGAAGGCGGAAATGACTATGTGTATGTAAAGGTGACGCAGTAAGGATAATGGAGGAACGGGAATACTGGAAGAGTAATGCTGGAACGGGAATACTGGAAGGAGAATACTGGAAGGGTACAAGGGGGGCCGGCGGGTCCTCCTTTTCCTATGCACCTCTCCACTTTTTTGTCATAAAGTATTATATATCTTTTGATTGGAGTGTCTGCATGGAACCCATATTGGAACTTAAAAATATCAATTATGCATATCACAGTCTGGAAGGAGAAACAAAAGCACTGACAGATATCTCATTTTCCGTATCCTCCGGGGAGTTTGTTGCCATCGTAGGACCTTCGGGGTGCGGCAAATCCACGCTGCTTTCAATTATAAGCGGCCTGATCGATGCCGAGGACGGGCAGGTGAAGCTGAACGGAAAGGCGCTCCGGGAGAGCTCCACCAATATTGGATATATGCTGCAGCATGACCACCTGTTCGAGTGGCGGACCGTCTACCGCAACGTCCTGCTGGGTCTGGAGATCCGACACATGCTCTCGGAGCGTTCCCGGGAATACGCCCATGAGCTCCTGGAACTGTACGGCCTGAAACAGTTTGAAAACGCAAAGCCCTCCGAGCTCTCCGGCGGGATGCGCCAGCGGGCGGCCCTGATCCGGACGCTGGTACTGGATCCTGACATTCTGCTGTTAGACGAACCCTTCTCCGCCCTGGATTATCAGACCCGTTTATCCGTCTGTGACGACATCGGCCAGATTCTTCGGAATGCCCATAAGACCGCAGTCCTTGTGACGCACGACCTTTCCGAAGCAGTCAGCATGGCCGACCGGGTCGTGGTTTTGACTCCCCGCCCCGCTTCCATCGCGAAGATCATTCCCATCACTTTTGAATTAGAAGCCGATACTCCCATGAACCGGCGCAATGCACCGGAATTTAAGCATTATTTCAATATCATCTGGAAGGAGCTGAATACCAATGCGTGATATCTCTACCGGACAATGTAAAACTCAGGAAGCTGCATGCATCACGCAGAACACTGCAGTATTCTCCGCCGGGCAGCGCAATTTCCTGCATGGAAGGAAATTGCACCGGCGTATCGTCTGCTTTTCCCGCGCCGCAATCCTGATCTGTTTTCTTTTTTTATGGGAATTTACCGCCAGGGCCGGAATCATTGATTCCTTCATTTTCAGCAGCCCCTCGCAGGTCACCCGCTGTTTTTTGGAAATGGTAACGGACAAAAGTATCTTCCTGCATCTCTGGAGTACCCTGTATGAGACCATTGCCAGCTTCCTTTTGACCACCCTCATCAGTATCCTGGCTGCAGTGCTGCTCTGGTGCAGCCGCAAGCTGTCCGAAATCCTGGATCCTTATCTGGTGGTGCTCAACAGCCTGCCCAAGTCCGCCCTTGCGCCTCTCCTGATCGTATGGCTGGGCGCCAATCAGACCACCATCATCGTGGCCGGAATGTCTGTGGCGATCTTCGGGAGCATCCTGAACCTGTATACCAGCTTTACCGGAGTGGATCAAGAGAAGATCAAGCTGATCTATACCCTGCGCGGGAACAAATGGCATGCCCTCACCAAGGTCGTACTGCCAAGCTCCATCCCTGCCATCATCAGCAATATGAAGGTCAATATCGGGCTCTGCCTGGTGGGGGTCGTGATCGGAGAATTTCTGGCAGCGCGGAGCGGGCTGGGGTATCTGATCATTTATTCCAGCCAGGTCTTTAAGATGGATTGGCTGCTGATGAGCATTATCCTGCTCTGTATCATGGCGATGCTTTTGTATTCGCTGATCAATCTGCTGGAGAAGTGGTGCAGGCGGCGGTATTGATGCCGCAGGGCAGGATTATGCAGGATGATCTGTCGGGAAACAGCTGTTTACACACAACATCTCGAACGGCCGCTTATACATCACCGCAAGATGTTGTATGTAAATATCATTTCCCGACGATCCTCTGAA
Organism: Lachnospiraceae bacterium; assembly: GCA_910573785.1. Lineage (GTDB taxonomy): Bacteria > Bacillota > Clostridia > Lachnospirales > Lachnospiraceae > Schaedlerella. The sequence goes on from CAJSZT010000007.1 coordinate 63,977, forward strand.
AGACTGCCATACCTTGCATCCTTCCCGCCTGTGTCGTATCCATCATATTTCTTTCCGGAATCACTTACAACAGTGTACAAAGGGATACATATAAAAAAACAAAATAATGGAAGCAAAAAGCATTTTGTTTTCGTGACTCCATCCCTAAGTTCGGCATGCTCTGTATCAAATATATCGGGAACTGGCTCTTCTCAAGGAAAAATAAAGCCTCTGTTTATCAGCTCGTAAACTCAGAAAAAATCCTGTATCTCCTGATTCTGATATGATATAAAATATCTTAAGAAGATACGAATATGATTTTTAAAATCTGATATTTGGGACGAGAATAACATACAATAGCTTACGAGGTGATAAACAAGATGTATGAAGATTTTTTTGCCGATCGGATGGCCTCACTGCGAATGAAAAGGAGTGTGTCTGCACGTGAAATGAGCCTTACCATCGGTCAGAACGAAAGCTATATCAATCGCATTGAGAATAAGCAAACCTTTCCATCTATGCAGGCTTTCTTTTACATATGTGAATATTTTCAAATCACTCCAAAAGACTTTTTTAACTCTGATAATCCAAATCCTGCCAAGATCAACGACATCATCAATATACTTTATACGCTGGATGATGAACAGCTTGAAATTATATTCAATGTCGCAAAAGGCCTGTCCCACGGAAAGGAGGAGCATGTAAAATAATCAATCCTGAAAGCACATGCCTGTATCCGGGAAACCTGCCGCCTGCAGGTTTTCCGGATTATTTGGCGTGCAGATTTTTCTTCAAGATCCGCGGCCCGGACGGCAGTTTATATTTCCTGAGTCCCGGCAATGTCTGCAGGAACCGCAAATTCCATTTTTGTATCTTTTTTCACGGTATCTCCCATCAGGTCTTCGATATATTGAAAATATCCGTTATTCCCCCTTGCCTTCGTCCACAATTCGATGGATTTTTCCAGACGCAGCAGACACTTGACCGGTTCCTCATAATAGGCCTCCATGGCTTCCCCGGAATCAAGATCACTGCCCTCCAAAGCCTCCCTGATCTCCGGATTCGTAAATGGATCGAAACTCATCAGAAGGCCATGGGCCAATGCCTGATTTTCTTCTGACAAAAACGCGCCCAGATCGTAATTGATCTCTCTCAGGTAGCCGTCGATGGTCAGAAGGCAGATATGGATCGCCTCAACGGTGCGCCTGCCATCTCTCTTTTCTTCTTCACGGTGAAGCTTTAACAGGTTTGACTCCATGCAGAACAGAGAAATGGAATGTTCCTCTTCCTCTCCCTTTTTGATCGAACCGAATTTCTGCGCCATCCTGCCGCTGATCCTGTCAAAGTCATATCTCTTTATCTTTTTTTCCATTGCTGTGCTCCTTCTTTTTATGAAATATTCTCTTTTTTCAATGGTTGTTTTTTCAACAGACAGTGTAACATTTTCCGGGGCATCAATCAAGAGATTTTATCAGCAGATTTGACAGTTACATGTCACTCCCTGACCAATCACCACGCTGATTGGTCAGGAGGATACACATAAAAGCTGGTATTCAGGCCGTCCATTGCCGCAGACAATTTAAAATGACGGCCTGAGTTACTGTGCACGCCTGGTCAAGGTGTGACCAGTAACATTTGACAATCTATCAGGGATGCTATATGATGGTAACGAAAAACAGAGCAGACGGTTCATTGCGCTGATGCACAGGCCACTGGTACAGCATTGCGTAGTTAATGGTAAAAAATGTACCTGAGTGAACGGAAAGGAATGATTAAACTTATGAAATTAACAGTGGAACTAAAAGAAAACAGTTATCCGATCTATATTGAAAATGGTATTTTAAAACATGCAGTAAGCTATATTTCCCAGGTTTTCAGCGGCCGGCGGGTCATGATCATTTCCGATGACCAGGTCTATCCGCTATACGGCGAAGCCTTGAAGGGCACGCTCTCTTCCTTCGAGTGCCACACCCTGATCCTTCCCCACGGGGAGCAGACCAAGAACTTCCAGACGCTGCCCCGGGTCTATTCGGCCCTTCTGGAGGCGAAAATCTCCCGCAGCGATCTGGTCATTGCCCTGGGCGGCGGGGTCATCGGCGACCTTGCCGGATTTGCGGCTGCCACATTCCTTCGGGGCGTCAGGCTGGTGCAGATCCCTACTTCCCTGCTGGCGCAGGTGGACTCCTCCGTGGGCGGAAAGACAGCCGTGGATCTTCCCCAAGGGAAAAATCTGGTGGGCGCGTTCTATCATCCGAAGCTGGTACTCATCGACCCGGATGTGCTGAACACCCTGCCGGAGCGTTTTATCCACGACGGCATGGGGGAGGTGATCAAATACGGCTGCATCAAGGATTCCTCTTTGTTCGAGACTCTGAAAAAGCACCGCTCCTTTGAAAGCCTGAAGAGCGAGCTTGCGTCTGTTATCTGCCGCTGTGTAGATATCAAGCGGATGGTCGTAGAAAAGGACCAGTTTGATACCGGAGAACGGATGCTGCTGAATTTCGGACACACCCTTGCCCATACAATTGAACAGTATTTTCACTATGGCCGGGAGAGCCACGGCGAGGCTGTTGCCATCGGCATGTACCAGATCACCCGGCTTGCCGAAGAAAAAGGGCTGACTCCTGCCGGGTGCGGGGACTCCATCCGGGAGGTGCTGGAAGCTTACGGGCTGCCCTGTGCGTGCAATGTTGCGCTCCCCGAGCTGACGGCAGCCATTGGATTCGACAAGAAGAATCTGAACAATCATCTGAATGTAGTCCTGCTTCATGAGATTGGGGACAGCTATGTGTATCCGACAGATGCGGGATTTTTTGACGGAGACTTTTCTGTATAGGTAATCTCCTGCATCCGCAAGAAAGACAGGAGGCTCTCTAGGGCCTCCTGCCGCACAGGTGGAAATTTTTTCATAGAAAATGGGCTGTTAGAAAAGCCAAACCGCTTATTCTTCAAAATCGTTCCCCTGATACCGCTCCGATAACATATGCATGGTATCCTTTGTCTCCTCATACAGCTTCCCATATATCTTTTTCAGCGGCTGGTATACTCGATGTGTCTCCGCGTCCGGTATGAAGGTCTGTCCGCTCTTGATATAGTTTTCCAGATCGCCGTAGTCTTTGATATGGCCCGTGCCGATGGCTGCGATCATGGCATCCCCGTAAGACGCGCCGATTGTGACTTCCGCCGTTTTTACGGTTTTTCCCGTGATATCCGCAATGATCTGAAGCCAGGTCGGATTCTTGGTTCCGCCGCCTGCACACAGGAAATTCCGGATCTCAAGCCCGTGCTCTTCCATGATGTCGATATGCTGCGCAATGGAATATCCGACTCCTTCCAAAGCCGCACGGTTGATGTGGTCTCTCGTGTGATGAAGCAGAGGCCCAAAAATCATTCCCCTTGCCTGAGAGTCATTGATCGGAGTTCGCTCACCTGCAAAATACGGAAGTACCATGATCCCATCTGATCCCGCTGGAATCCCAGCCGCTTTTTTTGCCATCATCGCATATGCATTTTCCCCTGTTTCCGCTTCATTTACATCGGAATACATCGTATCACGGATCCATTTTGTAAGGGAGCCCGCCGCATTGGTTCCCCCGTCTACACAGAATGTCCCCGGAATCAGAAAATCCTCCGACCAGATCCGATTGTCTTCTACCAGTCTGTCAGAGCAATACATAATATAGCAGGTAGACCCGATCTGCACCATCAGATCTCCCGGCTTCAGTACTCCGGTACTGATGGCTTCCGCACCTGAGTCATCCGTCCCTGTCACAACCGGCGTTCCTGCCGCAAGCCCGGTTTCCGCCGCCGCCTTCTCCGTAACAAACCCGACGGTTTCGGCTGTTTCACGTCCCTCGGCCAATTGGTCTCCCCGGCAGTACAGTTCCCTTGACAGTTCTTCGTCGATGGACAGATCCTGTCTGTAGCATGGTCCAAAGGAGGAAATTGCAAGGTAGCGGTCGATGACGTATTGATCCGTCAGCTTTGCGGTCAGGTAGGAGGACGCAGTCAGAAATTTGTATGTCTTTGCATAGATTTCCGGCTCGTTATTTTTGATCCAGAGAATCTTAGGCATACAGTCTGAGGAGCACAGCTCGTGTCCCAGAAGCTGCCGGGTCCGTTCTTCCCCGTAATATTCCGTAATCGATTCCATTTCTTTCACGGCACGCGCGTCAATTCCATACAGGATTGCCTTCCGAAGCGGCCTGCAGTTTTCATCCACCGGCACCACATCCGCACTGAGGGCACTGGCTCCGACCCCTTTGATCTCCTCCTTTGCAATGCCGGATTTCTGGATCAACTCTTTTGAAATCCTGCAAAAGTCTCCCCACCATACCGCTTCCGCATCGTGCTCAAAATATCCTGGCTTTGGATTTTCCAAACCATGAGACGCAGATGCGGTCTGTATGATCCGACATTCCCCGTCAATCAAAACTCCCTTGCTCTCGTTGGTTCCTATATCAATACCCATAAAATATTTTTTTTCCATCGTGTTCTCTCCTCTCTCACTGCCCGTAATTGCCGTAATCCATACTTTCCATCCGGATCTGTTCTTCTGTCAGCAGCTTCACGCTTCCGACAGCCCGCGCCGCCAGATAAGTTTTTGCCCCTTCCTCCAGATAAACCACGGTTTCCAGAGCTTCAAACAAGGTCTTTCCAAATCCGATCACTCCGTGATTCCCAAGAATGACAGCCTGGCTCTTTCCGCAGCAGGCAACGGCCTGGATCCCCATCCCCTCATCCGAAGATATGGTAAACGGGGTGACCGGGACATCCCCCTGTGCCGTATCCGCGATCCCTGTCGTACAGGCCGGCAGTTTTTCCTCTACCAGCCCTACCGCCGTCGCATAAGGCTGGTGAGTATGGATCACGGCATTTACTTCCGGCTTTTCCCGGAAGATGTATAGAAGCGCATCCAGGTCTGAGGTTGGCCGCCGCCTTCCTGTTATCACTGTTTTATCCGCACGGATATGCACGATATCTTCCGGCTCCATTGACTCATACAGCATTCCAGAGGGCGTCGCTAAAAACGTTCCGTCTGGAAGACGCACGCTGATATTTCCTCCTGTCAATGTGATCAAACCGTACCGCAGCATTTCCAATGCAGTCCGGATAATCTCCCTTTTTTCCTCTTCATACATCTTCAATCCCTCTCCATCTCTCTTTTTAAAAAAGCAATCGCTTCCGTAAGAACGTTTTCATATTCCGGGTTCGTCTGGTTCCAAAGCTCTACCACCAGTGGGCCATGAAACCGGATTTCTTTCAGGACTTGAAAAATCCCGTCAAAGTCCAGCTTTCCCTGCCCGAATGGAAGATACACATCATCCGGCGCTTCCCTTACATGGACTGCCGTTATATGTCCTTTTCCTTTACGAAGTTCCTCCTGTACCCGGCATCCTGTCATATACAGGTTGGCAACATCCGGATATACGCTCAGCCATGGGGAATCAATCCAGCGGACCAGCTCCATGGCCTTCTCAACGGATGTCACATATTTTTCCACGTTTTCAACAGACAGCATAATTCCGGCCCCGGCTGCCATATCCACACTTTTCTGTAAATTTTCGTCAAACCGCTTTGCCGTATCCTCCGTATGAGGTTCATAAAAAACGTCATATCCGGCCATCTGGATCACGGGAATCCCCAGGTCATATGCCAGTCCGATCGCCTGCTTCATCATCACCATTGCCCTTTTTTCAATCTCCGGATCCGCACTCCCCATCGGATATTTTCGATGCCCGCTGAAGCAGATGGAAAAGAGCCGGATCCCGGCATGAGAAGCCGCCCGAAGCACCCGGTTCCTTTTATCTTTATTCCACTCCAGACGGGACATACGCATGTCACTCTCGTCCACACTGATCTCGAACAGATCAAATCCGAGCCTAGAAGCGTTGTCAAGCATCCATTCCAGTTTCTTCACATACAAAGCCTTTTCATAGATTCCAATCGGATATACTGACATCAGACCTCCCCCGCGGAAAATACCGCCCTTCCCATGATCGCCGCGTCTACCCCCAGCTCCTCCAGTTCCTGAAGCATCTCCATTTTGATTCCGCCGTCCGTCCAGATCTCTGCGGACGTGCCTTCCAAAATCCTTTTCAGCTGCCTGATCTTGGCATAGGTATACGGCTTGAATGCAAGCCTGGGATCCCCAGCTTCCCCTGTCTGCAGCAGCACATAGTCAATCATTGTCGCATAGGGGATCACGTCATCCGCCCTCGTCTTATAATTCAATGCTATCCCTGCTTTTCCACGTCTTCTATGGATCAGCTCAATACATTGGGACGGATATTTTGTGGATTCCAGATGAATCGCGATCTTCCGGACTTTGCATTTCATAAGCGGTTCTACATATTTCAGCGGATCTGTTACCATCAAGTGCGCATCCATCTCACAGGATGTCACTTTCGCAAGCTGCTCCACCAATCCCATCCCAAATGTAATATCCGGACTGAAATTTCCATCCTCAATATCCAGATGGACGGCGCCGTACTTCTCTGCCTTTTTGATCTCATCCCCTACGCACAGCAGATTCGCCGATGCAATAGAGGGAATGATCTTTATCATATCTCCCCCTCCCCGCCATAAAAGAAATCCAATGCCTTCAATGCTCTTTCAAATCTTTCGTACTTTTTACGGTAAATCTCTTTTCTTTCCCCATCCGGCCGGTAAACCTTCCTGATGTTCACCATCGCTTTCGACGCCTCTTCGAGTCCCTTATATTTTCCTGCCGCAATGGCGGCGCACATGGCAGCGCCCAGCGCGCCCGGTTCCAAAGCTTCGGATACCTCTACCGGAATCTGCAGCATATCCGCAGCCATTTGGGCCCACACCTCTGACCTTGCGATCCCGCCGGATAATTTAACTCTGGAAAAAGTCCTCCCGCATGCTTTCAGCCTTTTGATATGCAGCAGAGCCGAAAAGAGCACGCCTTCATAAACCGCGCGAAGCATATGCTCTCTTTTATTCACACTTTTCAGATTGAAAAATGCCGCCTCCGCGTCCGGATTGGTGGACGACGCATACAAGTAGGGAATAAAGATCACGTCACTGTCTTCCGGCCGGACGCTGTCAACCGCCCGATTGCACTCTTCATAAATCGCAGCCCTGTCCGAAGCAGTTCTGCCGGCTTCCAGAAAATTTTCCACAAACCACTCGAAATTGCTTGCGGATGTGGGGCTTGATTCTTCCATAATAAAATAATCCGGGTGGAAGGATCTTGCAATGGAATTGGCGCCTTCGATCAGTTCCTTTGTCAGCACTTCATTGATGGACCAGGTTCCCGCCACCATACACAGTGTATCATCATCCAGAATCCCGCTCCCCAGCGCACACGCATTGACATCATAGCAGGAGCCTGCCACCGGAGTTCCTTCCACCAACCCGGTAACCGCCGCCGCTTCTTTCGTTACCCTCCCGGAAATTTCAAAAATGCCGGTATGCTCCGGCATCAGGGATTGATACGCTTCCAGTCCCAATGCCTTAAAAATCCTTTCATCAAATGTGTTGCTGTGGATGTCCATAAGGCCGCTGCAGGTAGCTTCCGTCAGTTCATAGCATCTTCTTCCGGTTAATTTCATTCGAATATAGTCCTTTATGGAAAAAACCGATGCCGCCTGATCCAATACATCCGGTTTATTTTCTTTCATCCACACCATGAGAACGGCAGTCTGCGCCTCCCAGAATTCCTGATATGTAAAGGGATAGATCTGTCCCTCAACGCCTTCCTCCCTCAGTCTCTGGCAAAGCGCTCCTGCCCTGCTGTCACTGGACACGATGGCAGGATACACGGGTTCGCCGTCGGCATCTACCAGGCAGATTCCGTTCCCATATCCTGTAATTCCTATTCCCACGATATCTTTTGCGGAAATTCCGGCCTTTTTGATCACTTTTCGAATCAGTCCGGCATTGCATTCCCAAATGGTCTGCATGTCTCTTTCTACCCATCCCTTATGAGGCTCCGATACCGGAACCCGCTCTCCCGCAGATGCAATCTCCTCCCCATGGAGATGAAAGATCACACATTTTGTATTGGTTCCGCCGTTATCGATTCCCATTACATATTGTCCCATTTCTCCTCCTCTCTATATCCACCAATATTTTATTTAATAATACCATTAAACATTATTGTTGTCAATTTATATTTATTATTTAGAATATAACATCTTATTTCTTGATTATACTTGTTTTTTTATTATTTTTCAATTTACTGGTTGCCTTTTTGTCTTATAAATGGTATTATTTTAATATGAATTGGTTGATATGGTATTATTAAAACTATATGTCAACTTCTCTTTTTTGATTCACATCATTTCATTTTCAGGAGGTAACTGTTATGTCATGGAGAAAAAAAATGTTTGGTTATGAAAAACCTGTGATCGCATTACTGCACTTGAATGCTTTTCCCGGAGATCCTTTATTTAAAAAAGGAGACAGCATGAAAAAAGCAGTGGAAGACGCAAGAAAAGATCTGCACGCACTGCAGGACGGCGGTGTAGACGGAATTCTTTTTTCCAATGAATTCAGCCTTCCTTACCAGACCCATGTGGACTTTATCGCGCCGGCAGCCATGGCCCGTATCATCGGTGAGCTGATGCCGGAGATCCGAGTGCCTTTTGGCATCGACTGTGAATCCGATCCTATGGCGGCAGTGGACCTTGCCGCAGCCGTAGACGCCAATTTCATCCGCGGCCTGTTTACAGGGGCCTATGTCGGGGACGGCGGTTTTACGGTTCCGGATGTGGCAGCCGTACTGCGCAGAAAAAAGGCCCTGGGGCTGGATGACTGCAGGCTTCTTTACTTTTTAAACAATGAATCGGATGAGTATGTGGCGCCAAGAGATGTGATCTCCATCGCAAAATCCATACTTTTCTGCGCAAGGCCGGACGCTTACTGCCTCATGGGATTCCATGCCGGGCAAGAAGCAGATTCCAATTCCATCATGGAGATCCGCAGGGCTGTACCGGATGTCCCGGTGTTCTCCGGAACCGGCTGCAAGGCACATAATATCATCCAAAAACTGGAAGCCTCGGACGGGGCATGTGTGGGGACTACGTTTAAGGTGGACGGAAAGTTTGATAATCACATTGACCCGGAACGTGTCAAAGAGTTCATGGCGCAGGTTGCCGTTTTCCGCAGAGAGCATCCGGACATCGCATAATACAGAGCTATATTAAAAAGGTGTGCGTCCTGACGCACACCCGCACTCTTTATAGAAGAAACAAGCGCTGCAGAACAGGTGGTCTTCCTGTTTTGCAGCGCTCTCATGATCTTTTATTCTATAAACAATTCTCTTTGCCGTTTTATTCATTTTAGTCGAAAGCTTACATCAATCGACAGCTTCTGGTGATTGATCACGCTCTTCGTATACTCTACGGCTCTCTGGTACTGATCATACGTCCTGTCATCCGTGACAAAAGCAATTCCGTTTTCTTCTATTTTCAAGATCGCCGCTTCCGGGTTGGATATCTCCGCAAAAGTAAATTTTTCATCGATTCTGCGGACCTCGATCCCGTTCTGCTTTAACACGCCATACAGAGAATGCATTTCAAAATCCACGGTCTCGATCTCCGGCACCAGTGAGGAAACCACATAGGAATCCATCAATGCGATCGGTTCTCCATTCCCGGATCTCAGCCGAAGTATTCGGAAAATCTCGGTATCCTCCTCCACCTCCAGAAGAGCCGCATATTTTCTCCCCGCTTTTCTGGATTCCGTATACAGAACCCTGGTGGAAGGCTCCATCCCGCTGCTCAGGATCATCTGCTCCAAGTCGTCCAGCATCTCAACCTGATACGGGATCTGCGGCTTTGCGATATACGTTCCCTTTCCCTGCATGCAGTTCAGGATTCCCTCTTCGCTCAGAAGGGCAATCGCCTTCCGAAGCGTCTTTCTGTCCACGCCGTAGTTTTCCGCCATCTGCCTCTCTGCGGGAAGCCTGCTTCCATAGGGGATCTCCCCGCTCTTGATCTTGCTGCGGATATCCTCGCTGATCCGCACATACAAAGGTTCATTCATCATTCTTCCCCGCCCTCTTCAGCCGTCAGCTCTGCGATGTATTGGATCCGATCCACGCTGGACACGGATATCAGATATTCCACAGGAGTCTTCTCCTGATAGAGCAGATGCTTTTCTACCGCAACGGGCGCGTTTTCTTTGATTCCAAGCCATTCGCTTTCTTCAAAATCCGCCTTTCCGATACTGATATGGATGTCCTTTTTCGTCAGGCTGCCTTTCAGCTCCTTATTATAGAAGGAATACATGGTCTTTTCCTCCAGCTGTCCAAAATCAACAGCCTTTAAATAAAAAACCGGAATGTATGAGGTTTCGATCGAAATCCTGGCCTGATCCGCCATCCGGATCCTTTTGATCTGATATACCTCGCTTCTTGGCTGCAATTTCAATTTAATATTTACACTTCCGCCCGCAATCTGCTTTTGGATCCCGATCAGCTTGTACGCATCCTGGGGCGCCGCTTCGATTTCCATTAAGTTTCTGACGATCCGCTCTTCCGCAAGATATGTGCCCTTTCCCTGGGTATTCGTCAGCCTTCCTGCCTCGCACAGCTTTTTTACCGCCTGCCGCAGTGTCACGCGGCTGACGCACAGCTGCTCACAAAATTCCCTCTCCGGGGGCAGCCTGTCCCCGGGGCCTAATCGGTTTTCATAAATGTAATCCTCTATTTTCTCTACCAGTCTGGAATTCACCAGATTCGCATATTTACTAATTCTAACTCGCCTGCCTTCTGTATGTCATAATGGTTTGCTGTTTTATCCATCATAACATAAATCTTCCGGACATCCAACAAAAGTTTTCCATCTGTACGGTTGGATGCTCTTTGAGCATCCAACCCACCTCATTCATTCGTAAAATCCGTGGTTACAGTTCGCAGACCGTGAACTGTAACCAGCCATGCGTCACGGTCAGATCAGCTTATAATGCCTTAATCCATGAAATACCCCTTCTTCCTCCAGAGTGCCTGTTACATATGCGGCCTTTTCTTTCACGGATTCCACAGCCTGCCCCATTGCAATCCCCGCATCCACGGCCTGGAACATCGGGATATCGTTCTGGCTGTCCCCGATCGCATAGGATACCAGGCCTTGATATTCCGGACGATCCAGTACCTCACGGATCGCATTGGCCTTATCCACTCCCCGGATCTGTGTCTGGGAGGTATATGCATTGTACTCAATGACCTCCGAATGCTTTTCCAGCACCTTCCTGCAGTCCTCATATTCCGCCCTGTCCGCATATTCCGAATCAATACTTGCGATCTCCGCGCATACTCCGTTTTGGAACAGATCTTCTACTTTCCATATTACGCCCGTTTCCCTCTCCACCGGCTTCATATAGCCGGTCCGAAGCACTTCCTCCGCGCCCAGGAGCAACGCCGCGATCTTATGCTCAAGCAGAACCCTCACACTCTCCAGCAGCTCCTCCTCCGAAAGAGCCACATGGCGTACTTTCTTCCCGCGGATCTGAATTTCCGCCCCCATGCAGCTGATCACACCCTCGAATCCCAGCTCATGGATCTCCTTCGGAATATCCGGATTTCCACGGCCGGTACACAAAAACGCGACATGCCCATTCTCATGCAGCTTTGCAAATGCCTCCCGCACCTTCCCGGTAGGAACCGCTTCATATTCACACAGTGTTCCGTCAATGTCAAAAAAAATGATTGCTTTTTCCTTTTTCTCCATATTCCCTTTCCTTCCATACGTAAAAAGATGCTTTCCGACAAGCTTCCACATCACCTGAGTCTATAGAAGCGAAAGGACATCTACAATCGTTTTTTGCAGATGCCCTTACACTCACGAAAGCTGCGTTGACAGCTTGATCCTGCTGCTGTTTGTATATGTCCTGGTGTACTCTATAACCTTCTGGTCCTGATCCCTGGTAATATCCGAAACTGAAAAGACAGACTCTCCTTCCTGGATTCCCAGATATTTTGCCTCGACCGCAGAAACCTCCACGGCATCAATCCGCTCCTCCACAAAAGCAGGCACGTGTCCGTGCTTGGTATACATATCATATAAGGAATACACTTCAAAATCGATATTTGCAAAATCAGGAATGATCCCTTGCTTGACATATGTGATCTCCAATGCCAGCGGTTCTCCCTTGGCAAAACGCTGGCGTATCATCTTCCATACAGGCTCCGCCCGGCCGATCTCCATCATCTTTCCCAGCCGGTAACCGGCCTGCTCTTCCGATACGGAGATGACCTTTGCGGTGCTCTCAATCCCCTGCTGTTCCAAAAGCCCTCCGAATCCGCTGATCTTCCGCATGGAGTAATTGATATCTGGGCTGTTCACAAACGTTCCCTTCCCTTTGATCCGGGTCAGCAATCCCTCTTCTACCAGGATATTCAATGCTTTTCTGATGGTCTTCCTGTCCATCTCATAAGTCGTTTCCAGTTCTCTCTCCGGCGGAAACATCTCCCCATATTGATATTCATTGTTCAATATCATATTCCTGATCTCGTCGCTCAGCTGTATGTATCGTGGTTTCTTCATGCCTATCTCCTCAATCCTCGGAAACATCTCCGCCTGTACGGTTGGAAATATTTTACCATAGATTGATTTGGATTTCAAAGAATTTTCCTACATTTCCACACAGTCAACCGTCCTCAGCCAATCCACTGCTTTCGCGACTGCCGCATCCGGATTGTCAAAATACATCTGGTTATTGATTTCCATGGTAATGGATTTCTGATAATCATGCGCCGCAAATGTCCTGAGGTACTCCTTCAAAGGATTCTCACCGTCTCCCGGACAGAGATGCCCTGTGGGGAAGCCGTCCGCCAGATGTGCGTGATGCAGTTTATCCCCGAACATATTATAAAAGTATTCTACATCCTCCCCCGCTGCCGTGGCTGCCACGCAGTCAATACAGGCGGTCAGGGACGGGCAGTTCACGTCCTCAATCATTTTTTTCAGCATCGCCGTGTTATAGCAGAGGTTGGATTCATATTTCTGGAGCTGTTCCATCACCATCTTCACACCGATTTTTTCCGCATATTCACAGAGCTCCCGCATGGATTCGATAGAACGCTGATACGCCGCGTCCGCATCCTCGTCGAACATGCAGTATCCCATCTGCATAAAGTAATAGCCTGCGCCGAACTCTTTCGTGTCCTCCAGATATCTCTTGACGATCTCCATGGAATTTTTGCGTACATAGGGATTGGAGGATGCAATATTGATGGGATACAGACAGATCTGTTCTGCCGTAAATACAGACATCTCCAGCCCTCTGTCTTCCATCATCTGGCGGATATCCGAAACTCGTTTCTGCCGTTTCGCAAGTGGGGTATCGAACGCGCAATAATGCGTCGCGCCGCCCCAGAAATCAATATAGCGCAGTCCGTTGGATGCCAGGGAATCCATTGCGTATTCCAAACTATACTGCTGATACAATACGCTCATTACGCCAAACTGTTCCAATTTTATTTTCTTCATGACCGTTCCTCCTCCATGTGAGACTTCATATACTCTAAGCTACCTGCATGAACCCCATGCGGATCTTCCGCATATTCTTCCATCAGAAGTTCCATCGAAACCGATCCTTCATAGTGATATTTTTCCAATACCGAAATCTGCCCGGCAAGGTTTACATTCCCTTCGCCCCAGGCAAGCTGATCACAGTCCTCTACCGCGTCCGCAAGCTGTACGTGGCCGATCTTATCACCGAAGGCTTCAAAATACGTCTCCAGAGTATCCCCCGCATATCCTAAGATACTCGAATTTACACAAACCTCCAGATTGTCTGCTCCCACTTCTCTCAGCATCCGTTCCGCTGTCTTGCAGTCTGTCATCAGATCCGATACAAAGGCGGATACCGGAGACATCAGAAGGGTAACCCCATATTCCTCCGCAATTTCGCAGAGCTGTTTTACGGATTCCCTTGCATACATCCACCCTTGTGAATGAGGATGGTCCATAAATGCTTTTCCGGGATAGATCACGACTTTCCTGCAGTCAAACGCATTTGCATTTTCAATATAAAACCGGAGCTGACGGATGCTCTCCTCTCTTAAAAACGAATTGACGGCAGCTATATTGATCGGAAGGAAATTCTGTTCCGGCATGATGACCGGTACCGAGATCCCTGCCGCTTTGATCTGCTCTGCCAGCTCCCGCGTCGGAAATTCCTCCGCCTCAAAGCTGGTAAAATGGGGATGGCACCCGCACAGTTCGATATTCTTAAGCCCGAGCTTTTTTACGGATTCCAGGAAATAGCCGAAGCTCCATCTTCTGTAGTTAAAGTTACTGATCGCAATTCTTTCTAAAATTTTTTCAGACATATTTGTCCTCCTCTCTATTCTCCAATGACTGTCACGGTAACGGTTCTTTCCTGAGGCCCGTCAAATTCCGCAAGATAGACCTCCTGGGCGGATCCCATCAGCACCTTGCCTTCAACGACCGGAAAGCTCGCATGATTCCCGGTCACCATCGCTTTCAGATGCCCGGTCGGATTGCCTGCCATGGCGCCATAGCTGTCCAGGAACCTGGCATGATAGTAAAAGCCATCCTCCGGAAATACCTTTCTAAGCCAGCCCAGAATGTCATCCTCCAGGCATTCCAAGCATTCATTTACCGTGATCCCGGTTGTCGTATGCTTAGTGATCACATGCACGATCCCGTTTTGGATCCCACTTCGCTCCGTGATCCGGCAGACTTCTTTTCCGAGCGGGCGCAGCTCATTATAGGCTTGGGTAATGTATGTAATTTCTTCCATTTTTACCATTTTAAGCACCTCCATTTAGAAACCGCAGCGCATTTTCTCCCAAGATCAGCTCCTTCGTGGATTCCCGTATATCCATCTCCCGAATGGCGCGGATCATACGGAGCATCTCCAACCTGGGTTCGTCAGAGCCGAACATGACCTGATGCCTGAGACTCCTGTCAATCCAATGGGGACCAATATCCACGCCGAGACTTTGCGCATAGAATTCTTTCGGGTTATCAAAGTACAGCATCGCCGTATCCGTATAAATGTTGCGGTATTTCAGCATCAGCATACAGGTCTCCTTTACCCAGGGCCATCCAAAATGCGCCAGGCAGATCCGAAGCTTCGGAAATCTGTATGCTGTTTCTTCAAAACGCAGCGGATGCGCGTATTTGGTCAGGGTTCCAGGTTCCATGGATACTCCGGCATGGAACAGGATGGGCTTGTTATATCTCACACACATCTCATAGATCGGATCCATGGCCTCATCATCCGGATAAAACCTTTGCTTAGAAGGATGCAGCTTCAATCCGGAAAGCCTCTGCTCGGTAAAGGCACGTTCCAGAACTTCCAGCGCATCCTCCCTGTGCGGGTCTACACTGGCAAATCCACAGAACCAGTCCGGATTCTCTTTTACAAGCTCCGCGACCTCTTCATTGGTTCCCACACCTCCCCCCTCCGTTGTTTTCAGATCCAACGGCAGAAGGAACAGTCGGTCGATTTCCGCACACCTGCACAGATTCTTCCACGCTTCTATCTCAATCTCATCCGTTTTGTACAGTCCCATCACATCCTGCCGAAATTTTAATTCCGATTCCGTCAAGGCACCTGTCTGAGCCAAAAATCCCGGATGTACATGCACGTCTATTACCATACTCTCTTACCTCCTGTATATCATCGCAATCGGCAGCCCTAAGCTCCAGCGGTACCTGCTGAGAACAAACCGGAACAGGGTGCGGCGCATCCATCAATCCACCCACGGGCCGAATACCGACACAACGCCTGCCGCCACCTTTGCCCCCTGCTCCTGGCATTTGGGAATATCCCATCCCTTTAGGATGCCGTTCATGAATCCTGCCATATAAGAATCTCCTGCTCCGATGGTATTGACAAGCTCCGCCTCCTGTATTCCGCACTCATAATACGTCTTACCGTCATACGCCACACTGCCCTTGTCTCCGAAGGTTCCCACTGCGATCCTGGCCCCTTTTTCTACCATGTCTTTTAAAAACCGATCGGTTTCTTCCGTACGTTCCTCAAAGGAAAAGAACGGATAATCCACATATGCGATCGTCTGTTCCACCATAGGATCCTGGTATTCCGTCGCGTAATCAAAGCAAATCTTTGCTCCCTTGTCATGGATTTCTTTCAGATGCATATGCGCGTTTCCCCAGAACGCGGAATGAACCAGGTCACAGGAGGCCGCAAAATCAATATCCTCCTTTGTAAACACCACATGCTCCATGACACCTTCCACATAATCAAGGTAGATCCGGTCCAGCCCTTTCAGATCCATATAGGAAATCGCGGTCTTTCCTTCCGCCACCTGAAAATGTGACAGATCAATCCCCTGCTCTTCCAGAGTCTTTCTCATTAATGTTCCGTACTCATCATTTCCTGTCGTACTGATCACAGCCGTGTCGATTCCAAGCTTCTGCATATTTACCGCAAAATCCACCGCATTTCCCGTTGCATAAAAACGGTCCAGCTTTTCATACAGATCAATACAATTATCGCCGATTGCCGCTACTTTCATGGTTCTTTTCTCCTCCTCGCCCTACATATTCTGATATACGATGTTTCCGTTACAGATCGTCATAGATACCTTTGCCTCTTTTAACTCCTCCGGTTCCATTTCAAACAGATTCTGATCGATCACCGCAAGATCCGCCAACTTTCCCGGCTCCAGTGTCCCAAGCACGTCTTCTTTAAAGTTTGCGTACTGTCCTTCTCTGGTCCAGGCCTTCAGGATCTGATCGACCGTCAATGCACATTCCCTGTTCACGCCGCCTTCCGGTCTTCCGTCGGGGAAGGTCCGGTTCACGGTCAGATATGCAGATAACGGGATGTCCGGAACGGTCAGCGGAAGGTCCGTACCGCAGACTGCATGGACTCCGTTTTCAAGCATCCTCTGATACGGCCAGTAGTTCCGGATTCCTTTTTCCCCTACACAGTCATAACCATAGAATTCCTCATAGTCTCCGAGGCAGTCCAGGATCTGCACATAGTTGCACGCAGTAATCCCAAGCTCTGCCATCCGCTGTAAGTCCTCCGTCCGCACCATCTCCAGATCGGTGATGATATGTCTGGAATCCCGCGCTCCATTGACCTTGCGGCATTTTTCGAAAATGTCAATGGTCCTTCGCGCCGCGCCGTCTCCTTCTGCGTGCAGGGCGCACCGAAGTCCCAGGGCATCCGCCCTGATCGTCATTTCTTCCAGTGCCTGGTAATCAATCTCCTGTTCCCCATGGCTTCCGGGCAGATTACAATATTCATCGATCACATCCGCATTGTTGGAAGCGATCTCCCCGTCAACCATTACGTTATAGCCCATGAACTGGATGAAGTCCCCGGTAAAAAGCTCCTGGCACTCCTTTGCGTAGGAATAATCCATGTCATACCCTACCGGCTGTGAAACCAGGTTGACCCGGTGCTTCAGATTCCCTTCCTTTTCCATCCGGCTTAAGAGTTTTGTAAATCCGGAATATCGGTCAAATCCGATCTCTTTGATGGAGGTCACTCCCCGGCTGGCCAGAAGATCGCTGAATTTCTCATATTCCTGTAAAATAAATTCCTCCTCTCTCAGATATTCGTCAAAGACCCTCCAGCATACTTCCGCATATACTTCGCGCTCATCGAATCCATATTTTTCCCTTGCTGCCTGATTCATCATGCAGCCGTCCCGGCTTTCCGCAAAACCGATCACCGCCGTATCACCAAAGTTGAGCAGCGCCTCGTCCATATCCTCTTCGCTTTCCAAAACCTCTTCCGGGAGTCCATGCCCAAACACGCTCCTTCCCTTGGGCAGCTGCTTTGCATACTGCGCCAGAATTTCGGCCGCGTCCTTCTTCGAGCCTGCGCCGGAAAGATCGGCCCCAAGATGGGACCATACAAATCCGGTAAAAAACACATGGTTGTCTACGAACCCGGGACAGACGAGCTGGTCTCCCAGCTCATATACGATCGTGTCCTTGCCCCGGAGTTTGAGTGCTTCTTCCTTTGTCGTTACTGCCGTGATTTTATGATCCGTGATCACAACGGCTCCTGATACCGGCCGGTCTTTCATGCCCGTGAAAATATGATTAGATATCAAGATTTTTGATGTATTTTTATCCATTTATCTCATTTTCTCCTTATTTTTCCCTGTTTTTGGGTACAAAAAAAGCGCTGATTAAATCTGCCGGTTTCACAGTTTAAAAAGCGGCTTCTCCATGTCAGTTTTCTTCCCTGTTCAATTTAGAATATAAATCCTGCTGCCAGGTACATGACTGCGGAGATCACAAACGCCGCAATGCTGTATGGCATCATGGAAATGTTATGGTTGTAAAGATCCACCCCGGTGGCCGCCGCATTGCAGAGTCCCGCGTCCGACGCAAAGCTGCAGTTGCTTCCAAACAGACCCGCGCAGAACATGGCCGCAAGGCAGATATACGGGTTTGCTCCTGTTGCCTCCGCCAGGGCGATGATCGCCGGCGCTACCATGATATATAATGTCCAGTTAAAGGTAACCAGAAATTCCGTTGCGCTGAACAGAACGAAGATCAGCACCGGCAATAAGGACGGATTCAGGATCCCTCCCACTGCCCCAACAACAAACTCGGTAAATCCAAGCTCTGATACCATATTGGACATGGTAAATCCTACTACCAGAAGGAAGGTCATCTCCATCATACTGTTAAATCCTTCCACCAAAATACTGAACAGACGGTCTGGCGTGAATACCTTCTGCACCGCAAATAAAACCCCTGTGATAAAAATTGCTGCCGTAAGTCCAATCTGCATATCAAAGTCAAAGTAAATACACAACCCGATCATGGACACAATCGGAACAATGAATGAAACCAGATTGATCCCTTCTCCCGGTTCCACAATTTCCTCCGCCTCATCTTCACTGCCGCCGTCTCTTGGCGGAATGGTCGAACCGCCCGCTTCTACCCGTTCGTAGGCTTTTTTCATTAGTCCGATCTTAGGCATCTTTCCGATACAGAACAAAAATCCGAAAAGCAGGCTCACAAAACAGTAGAACAAAAAGGGCATACATTTCATATATGCGGCAACGCCTCCGCCCGACTCCGCAAATCCGTTTGTCTCCAAAAGAGTTGCTCCAAAGACGACCCAGGAACCGATCGGGATTATGGAGGACGTATGAACAGCGCTGGAGCGGATCACATAAGCAGTTGCCTCCCGCGGGATCCTGTACTGGTCTGTTACCGGCGAAAGCGCCGCGCCTGTTACAAAGGCGCAAAGGTAGTCATCTACGGACAGCAGCCAGCTCATGGCCCAGGTAAGAAGCAGGGCTGCCTTGGAGCTCCTGGCCTTTGTCGCCACTTTTCTCGCAAAATAGGTCGCAGCCCCGCTCATTTTTAACGCAGTGATCAAAACACCCAGAAGCAGGAATACAATGATCAGGTACGCATTATCCGGATTCGTAATCTGCTCCTTCACTTTTTCACACCAGACCGTGAGCAGCTCCCACTTGAACTTAATAAACACGGCTAATACGCTGGCCCACAGGAATCCTTCGATCACCCCTTTGGTCAGGAGGATGAAGAAAAAGATAAACAGCGGAGGCATCATGGACCATGCGCCGTAATCCTCTGCGCCTACCGGCGCAAAAAGCGCCGCTGCCGCCATGCAGGCCAGAAATATCATGTATCCAACTAATTTACGGTTGATCTTCATCTGTCAGTCCTCCATTTCACGGGCATATCCAAACGCGCCCTCTCTCAGGCAGTTCTGTGCGGAAAATTTTGCCGCCGTATGGAATGCCGTATTGATCATCTGGTTTGTCAGCGGGTTCTTTTTGGTCCAGCCTTCCTTCAAAAGAGTACATACGAATGAGGTGAAAAAGGAATCCCCGGCCCCCATCGTATCCACAGCCTCTACCAGCTCTACGATCCCGGTATAGTACGTTTCACCGTCAAACAGGATCTGTCCATCCGTGCCTTTGGTGGTCAGAATGTATTTTGTTCCCATGTCATATACTTTCTTCTGCAGCACATGGATTTCCTCCTGATCCATTCCTTCGCAGGAAAACAGCGCCATATCAATGTAAGGGCAGATCTGTTCCAGGTAAGGATCCTCCTTAAATTCCGGTTCTACGGAAAAATCAAAGGTTACGAGCCCTTTGAGCTCTTTTAATTTTGCGATCTCACTTTCCACGGCAGCATAGCATCCGCTGTGGACCAGGTCAAATGTATCCAGATAACGCAGATCCTTTTCCGTCAGAAGCGGAGGCGCCGCTTTCGTCTCTCTCAGATCGTCCGCAATAAATACGCGGTCCCCTTCTACCAGGTTCACATCGCACCGTTCCGTAGTTGCCCCGAACTCCCTGCGGCATCCGGTCAGGCCGATCCCCATCTCTTTCATAGAATCTATGATGTGATCCGCTTCCCTGTCATCCGCAAAATTCAGAAGCAATGACGCGTCCAAGCCGCTTTCCTTTGCATATACCGCGAAGTTCACGGCATTTCCCCCCGGAAACATGATCTTCTTATTGACATAACGATCCACCACATTATCCCCATATCCAATAACTTTCATTTTTCTTTCCGTTCCTTTCTTTTCCTGAAATCTTCTTTTTCCTTCTCTGCCTCATATTCCGCTTTTTCATATTCCGCGGCTTTAGTATTCCACAACCTTATAGTATCTCCGGAAGCTCAGGCTGTGCCCTGTCGCATATTCCATATGGGGATTGATACGCCCCAGCGCCGCGCAGATGACAAGCGGCGAAAACATACTTCTGTACTCCTGATCGATTCCCTCCAGCGCATAATCCTTTGTATCATATACGGTTACCTTTTTCGAATAGCTGCCGCAAAAAGCTTCGATCCGGTCTGTTACGGCACGGGACTCATCTTCTCCCTTGATGATGACCACATGTACGTCTTCATCCACCAGCTCCAGTGTTCCATGGAAAAAATCGGATGCTGTCACGGATTTTGTACGGATCCACTGCATTTCCTCCAGTACACACATGGCGTAGCAGTAAACCTCTCCCCATGTATTTCCGCCGGCAGTAAAAATATGATAGTCCTCTTTGTGATACTTCTTCGCAAATTCGCGTCCCTGCACATCTGCCTTACGCTTCACTTCTGTCATTGCCTCCGGAAGCCGCTCCAGGTTCTTGACAAATTTCTGGTAATCCGGAAATTCCCCTCTTTTCTCCAGGTAATACGCAAAAAATAAATACTGTAAGATATAATCCGCGTCTGCCGAGAACGGATCCTTGTGGAGGTAAAGGACAGAATGGTCTACCAGCTTCTCGATCGCCGAATTTTCACTTCCGATCCCGCAGATCGTGGTCGCGCCGATCTCTCTGCAAAGCTTGATGGCAGCAATGATCTCTTTTGTATTTCCTGAATCTGACATAAAAAACACGACCGAGTCTTTGCAAAGATTCCGGTTTCCCGTAGCCAGAAGCTCCGCCGCGTTCTCCGCGTATACCGGCGCGTCTGACATCTTTTTGAACATATGTACAAATGGAAGCATGACTGCCAGCGTGCCGCCGATTCCGACTAAAAACAGATTCTTCTTATCCGGCGTCATCACCTCATCAATGATGTTTTCCACCTGCGGGCGCAGACCCACGATCTTTCTCATCTTTTCCTCATACTCCTTCACAAATGCATCCGTTAAAAAATTCATTTTCCTGATCCTCTCTTTCTTATTCTTGATTTTCTCATTGTATAACTGGTTTTAAAGCTTAAAAAAGGGTACACAAAACACAGCTTTTGAAGAATCCTTCAAAAACAGCTTTTTCCTTATGCAATTGTCCGCATATTCTATGCGGTCACTGCCGGCTGATCATCAATACTGATGGTATAGGAAACTCTTTTGGCATCTACAATCGTCTTTGTATATTCCATCACTTCATCTCCAGAATATGCGATTGCTTTTTCCACAAACACCTGGTCGCCTGGTTCAATGTCCAGATGGCGCGCCTCTTCTTTTGTCGCCTTCGACAGACGCACGGTAATGTCCTGGTTGCTCATATAAATCCCATAGTGGATCTCCAGAACATTGTATAGAGATGCCTTTTCAAATTGGAACTTCTCGAGTCCCCTGCATTTTGCCTCCGCAATATGCGAGGTCTCCAGGAGAAGCTCCTCTCCGTCTACCTCCCGGATCCTTGTCAGCACATGGACGTTGTCTCCTTCAGAAATCTGCAGCGCCTCCGCGGCTTCTTTTCCAGCCGGTTCAATCGTCTGGCTGATCACGCGGCTTCCCGGAGTCTTTCCCTGGGAACGGAAGGCCCCGGAAAAAGAGATCATATCTTTCATATCAATCTTTTCCTTTTCCGGTGACACAAAGCTTCCCTTGCCTTGAACCGTATAGAGAGTGCCTTCTCTGCACATCCGCGCGATCGCGTCCCGGATGGTTCCCCGGCTGACCTGCCAGAGCTCGGAAAGCTTTCTCTCAGATGGTAATGGCTCGTAGGCCTTGAGACCGTTCACATCAATGTACTCCTGAATTGCGTCAATGACTCTGTCGGAACGTAAATTATTATACTTTTCCATGCTTGCATCCTTTCTTTTTTGTTCCCCCTATTTGCTTTTTAGCATACCAGTTACATTTTTGCATGTCAACACTTTTTTCATTTAATATTTCACAAAATCAAATCCCACTTTTTGTCTATTTTTGACAAAATCATATTTTTACATCCATATTTATTGACATATTTTTTCTAAATGGTATATTTAAAATAACTTTTGGTGTACTATATCGCTTTTTTATCATATGGTTTTTGCGGTATTTGTTTTTAAATAATTGGGGTATTTTTTCACGAATTGGGGTATTATTCCAGGAATTGGAGGAATCAGGATGGAACAGGGGCTTATTGCGATCATTATTACAATACTGATCATTGTCAGCGCGGTAAAAACAAAAAAATGTGTGGAGTGCATGACTGCCGGCTCGCTGGTCGCTGCCGTATTTGCTTATAAAAGTCATTTTTTAACCGGATGGCACGGCGTACTCCAGAAAACAATGTCGGACAATATCTGGGTCATTCTCGTCTGCCTTCTCTTTGGAGGACTCATTTCTTTATTGACCGCTTCCAAAGGCAGCTTTGGGTTCTCTAAATATCTGTCCAGGCTTTGTACAAACCAGAAGAGAACCCTGCTGGTCACTTATCTTATGGGGATCCTGATCTTTGTAGATGATTATCTGAATGTATTGTCGATCGGAGCCTGTATGAAAAAAATCAGCGATGACAAAAAGATCCCCCGGGAAACCCTGGCATATATGCTGGATTCCACGGGAGCTCCGGTATGCGTCTTGATCCCCATCTCCACATGGGCTGTTTTTTATGCAAACCTGTTCTACGGCCAGGACAGCATCCAGGCATTGAACTGCGCTACCCCGATCAGCGCCTATATCAAGGCAATTCCATTTTGCTTTTATCCGATCATCACGCTGATCATCGTTTTTCTTTTTTCAATGGGATGGATGCCCAGACTGGGGGCAATGAAGAAAGCGTATCAAAGAGTGGAAAAAACAGGGCAGGTCTTTTCTGAGTACAGCGCGAAATATAACCATAACACGGCTGTCTCAGAGGATGGAAGCGGAAATATATGGAATTTTATGATCCCCATGGGAATCCTGATCCTTTTAGCAGTAGTTACCGGTGATATCCTGACGGCAGTGATCGTCGCGCTGGCCGTATGCTTTCTCTTATATGTCCCCACAAAGACCATGAGCATGGATGAGTATATGAATGATTTGCTTCTGGGTTTCAGTGATATGCTGCCGACCCTGACCATGCTTGTGATCGCCTTCGTCCTGAAAGAAGTGTCATCGGACATGGGCATGGCTGTGTATATCGTGGAACGGGCAGAGCCGTTTCTGATCCCTGCCGCTTTTCCGGCCATGGTATTCCTGCTGGGCGCGCTGCTCGCTTTTACGACCGGATCCGACTGGGGAATGAGTTCCATCATTACCCCCATTGTCTTTCCGCTGGGCGCAACCATCGGGGCCTCCCCGATCCTGATCATGGCTGCCATCATATCCGGCGGGGCCTTTGGCAGCCACGCCTGTTTCTATGCGGATGCAACGCTTCTCGCCGCCCAGAGCTCCGGCATCGACAGCATGGAGCATGCCCTGACCCAGCTGCCCTATGTCATCATTGCCTGCGTTTTGTCCATTGCCGCCTTTTTGGCCGCCGGATTCATCCTGTAGTACAGATGCGGCATTGCCATGCCAATTCAGTTTGAAGAGGTATGATAGCTGATCGCGTACCGGTCGGCCCTGGTGATCGAGATACTTCTTTCCACCGCCTTCCCGTCAGCACAGATCCCCACGGAGGTGACATAGAACGCATTGATATCCGGCTCCGAGCAGAAAATTTCCGCCTCTTCCTTTGTAACCTTTGTGGCGCGGATATTCTGCTGCTGTCTCGTGATATGGATGCCGTATTCTTTGTCCAGCGTCTCATACAGAGAACGATTCCTGTTAAAATCAAACCGCATCAGTCCCGGGCAGCTGGACACCTGAATATAGGAGGATTCAATAGAAACCGGAATATCCTCCAGCAGACGGAGCCTGCGCAGTTCATATACCTTTGCCCCCAGAGGCACTCCCAGCATCTGGGATGTTTTCAGATTTGCCTCCACCTCTGAAAAGCTCAGCACCTTGCTGGAGGTCCGTTTTCCGGATGTATTCCAGGAGGAGGTAAAGGAAATAAACCCGGACGTATTTTCAAAAAACTTTGGCTGTGAGAGAAACGTCCCCTGACCCGGGATCGAATAGATCACGCCTTCTCCCGCCATCTGGTTCAGTGCTCTTCGCAGTGTCATCCGGTTTGCCTGCAGCATCTCGGACAGCTTCCTCTCAGAGGGCAGAGCTTCTCCCGCCTTGAGATCATTGCGTATAATATATTCTTCAATCGACTCTCTTAACTCATCACTTACGAGTTGCGTATACCTGCTCATACTTGACATCCGCCCTTCTTTTCTTGTGATACAGAAAGCCTGCCACTGGCAGCCTTTCTGCATACGATGGTATTCAAAACGGCAGGCCTAAGACCTGTCTGCTGACGTTCTGAAGCGTTACTCTCAGATCGTGGAAGCATAAAATACAATCCGGTTCGTATTATCATAAATTTTCGTCCATTCGATGACACGCTTCCGGGCATCATAAGATAACGCGCTGAGCATAAAAACATCTGCCCCGTCTTCCAGGTTCAAAAGATCCGCCTGCGGATTATAAATCTTGACGATTTCCAGCATCTGCTGCTCCTCCACAATATTCAGTCCGTTTTTTTCATATACCTCCCGCAGTGAGTACATGCTGTAATCATAGTCCGCGATATCCGGAAAATATCTCTTCGGCGCCACATTATACTCGATTGCCAGCGGGCAGTCTTCGCTCAGACGAAGCCGGATACATTCAAATACTTCCTCCTCCGGGGCAATGTCAAATATCCGGCTGTATTTGAATTTTGCAGGACGCAGGCCGCTGTAGAGCACCCGGTTCACAATGGAAATTCCCGGCTGCCTGATCGAACCGGAAAATCCTTCCAGTCTCTGCATATCAATAGAAGCCTTCGGGGTGCGGACAAAGGTTCCCTTTCCCTGGGCACGCAGCAAAAGCCCCTCCTCCTCCAGGATGGTAAACGCCTTTCTTACTGTCAGATGGCTGATACCGAACTTCTCCGCCATACTTCTCTCCGATGGTAATTTATCACCGAAAGAATACTCTCCTTCATATATTTTATCACGTAAAGAATCCGCCAATTGCTGATAGAGTGCATAATTCCCCGCCATCATTTCTCCCTCTGTTTCCGAATGCCTGACCTGCGCCACTCAGGTCCATTCATTCTCTTCTGTTAAGAAAAGCACCCCCGCAGGCCTGAAAATCTGCGGGAGTGCCCTTGCTGTATTGAGTATTATATCATCAATTGGACAAATTCTCAATTTTTTTTGCTGTTTCTTTTGCTTCTTCTTCGTTTAAAAGCGCCATCTTATATTTCAAATAAATTTTTGTTGTCATTTTTTCCTTTCCACTCTTCTCCTAGAAAATAAATCCCGCGGCCAGATATGCAATTGCTGCCAATACCCATGCAATGATCATATATGGATATTGTGTCGTATTCTGCTCATAAATATCGATCTTCCCGCAGGATGCGCAGGTCAGCATACCTCCGTCCGAAGAGAACGCCAGCAGATATCCAAATACACCTGTGGATACCAGCGCCGCGATGCTCAGAGGCACATTGGCCCCGCATGTCTGTGCCAGCGCGACTACGATCGGCATTGCGATCAGATAGAGTGTATAGTTAAATGTAACCAGCATTTCTGTCGCTGAAAATACGATGAAGATAATGATCGGAAGCGTCTTTGCTGTGACCAGCCCGCTGACCGCTCCGACTACATAATCCACAAATCCAAGGGAATCCAGTCCATTGCAGAGGATCAGTCCGAATCCCATCATGATGCACATTTCACTCATGTATCCGAATCCGCCGGTCACGACGTCTTTTGCGTCATCTGTATTGAACACGCCTGTAATACAATAGTAAACAAAGGTGATCAGCATTCCCCATGTAATCCCGTAAGCCATATCCCACTCGAAAATATATCCGAAAAAGATGATCGCGCAGATCGGCACCAGGAAATGGGAGAGATTTACTTTCTTTCTGGGCTCCGGAGCCTCTTCGCTTTCTTCCTCAATCGCATTGCCTTCTTCATCATATTTTGTCTCTTTCACTGGACCCGGAGATCCGCCGGACTCCACTCTCTCAAATGCCCTTTTCATCTTTCCAAACTTGGGAAGAATCCCTGCGATCACAAGCCAGCTTACCAGCATTGCCGTAACCGGGAAAAATAAAAATGGAAGGACCTTTGAAAAATAGTAGCCGTATCCGCTTGTATTTGCAATAATATCCAGATCCCACATTTCCAATACAGCCCCAACGTAGATCGCCCATGCTCCGATCGGAAGCAATGTAGCTGTCGGCGCGGCGGATGCCCGGATAATATATGCCGTCATTTCTCTTGGAACCTTATACGTATCCAGCAGCGGGCTGAACACACTTCCGGTTACGAGCGCGCTCATATAGTCATCAATACACAGAGGCCATAGAACCAGCGACGTCACAAACATCGCGATTTTCTTATTCTTGATCCTTTTTGCGATCCAACGCGCAAAATAGGTTCCCGCGCCGCTGATCTTAAACAGATATGTGATAGAGCCCGCAAGCAGGAACAGGTAGATTACCCACCAGTTGTCCCAATTTGTCACATTTTCAAACATATCGTCTACAAAACCGCCCATAAATCCCCATCGGTAGCGGATAAATACGGTCAAAAGACTGGACCAGAAAAAGCCTTCCAGGATCTTCTTTGTGAGAAGGATAAACGCGAAAATGGAAAGCGGCGGTACCAACGTCCATATCCCATAATTTTCTCCTTCCGCAAGCTGCGGGGCAAAAAGCGCCACCAGAATATAGCACAGGAACATCAGCGCATAACCCAGATATTCTTTTTTACGATCAATTGACCAGTTCTTGATTGCTGTCATAAAAACACCTCCCTCACGTAATCAATTCGCGCAGCAAATTGATTGCCTCCTTGCCCGCCATCCGCAAAGCAGATTTTTAATGCGGGCAATTCCCGTATCGCTTTTTCATACAATATTTTTCCCTTGCTCAAGACCTACATTTTGAAGCGCTGTCCGGATAGCCCGGATGGCTTTCAGATTGTAGAGGATCGGATCTGTCCTGTATTCATCAAAAAGCTCTACGGAGCAGTAGCCGTCATATCCATAAGAGTCGATCATCGTAAGGACCTCCTCCACAGGCAGCTCACCATCCCCCAAGATCAGATGATCCTCAATGTCTTTCTTGCAGTCCACCAGGTGAATGTGCACCAGTTCTTTTCCCAGTTTATCAAAATACTGGGAAGCCGGTTCTCCCACCGTAAGAGGCGCTGCCAGATCCAGCATTGCTTTTACCTTCGGTGAATGGATCTCTTTCATTGCCCGGACTACGTCATCGGATCGGATCAGAATATTCCCTTCCCATGGAGTCACGGTTTCCAGGATCATGGTCACGCCGTCGATGGATTCCGAGTAATCTGCCAGTTCCTTTACATATTTGATAAACTGTGCCCAGTCCTCATCCGTTGAATATTCATAGCTGGCCTGAAGGGCGGCCATGACCATATAGGGACAGTGGATCGCCTTGCACAGATCAATACACTGCTTAAAATATTCCATGCTTTCATCAATCCACCTCTGGTCTCTCCAGAGCAGATTGGCCATATCCGGCTCGAAGGAAACAATCGGAAGGTGATATTTTTCGGAAAGAAGGTTGATCTTTTCAATGTCCTCCGGACGCATATCCGGCGCGTAAGCGTGGGGCCTTCCTCCCCAGATCTCCATACCGTCATAACCGAATTTGGAAGCGATCTCAAAAGATTTTTCAATCGGATATCTATGCATGCTTGCAGTAAAAAAAGAAATTTTCATATATGTTATTCTCCTTCCTGACTCCTTAAAGCGTTCCTTTGCCGCCCCACTCCAGTACCTCCTTCATCTCATCCAGCCAGAGATATTTGCCGAGGCATCCTTCCGTTCCTTCTTTTTGTACGAGCCATGCGCAATACTGATTTGCGTACTCCAGCGCTTCCTGAATCTTCTTTCCCCAGACCAGATTCTGCACGACCACTGCCAGAAACGCGTCTCCTGCCCCGGATTCATCTACAAGCTTTACTGGGATCCCCAGGACTTTGCCGGAGCCTCGTTCTCCCCATGCACAGGCGCCGTCTCCGCCCAGTGTTATGATCGTATTTTTTACTTTGTATTTCTCACATAATAATTTTGCAGTCTCCAGCCAGTCCTCTGTTTCTTCCGCGCCGGACAACAGAGCCGCCTCTGTTTCATTGACGCACATGGTATCCACATATGGAATCTCCGGGAGCTCCTCCGCGGATTCAATGGGGCTTGGATTCAGAAATACCTTCATCCCGAGCCTCTGCCCGGTCTCCGCACTTTTCAATGCCACATCAATGGGAATCTCAAAACCAGTGATCAGATATTCCGCGCCCTGGAGCGCTTCCACATGGGGAATCGCCTCCTCCATGGTCAGGTCGCTTCCGGGCGAATCAAAATTGATGATCATATTTTCCCCGGACTCTGCCAGAAGAATGAGCCCCAAGCTTGTCTGGATCCCTTCCTGAAGCCAGAAATGCTCCGTATTGACTCCAGAGGCTTTCAGCCAGCTTTCATTGAGAGCGCCGCCTTCATCCTTTCCCGCTTTTCCGATGTAAGCCACATCTCCGCCCAGCCTGCCGATTACGATCGCATTGTTCACTCCTTTGCCAGAGTCCTGCGCATAACGCAGATTCTTGGGGATTGCGGTCTCCCCCTTTCTTGGGATCCGCGCCACATCACAATACTGGCCGATCCCGTTTCCATTGATACAAACTATTTTTGGAATATGTCCCATATCCTTCCTCCATCACTGCCTTTTGGCAATGCCGAAATCTTCTACCATCTGATCAAACCTTCTCAGCTCTTCCTCCGGAATATAAAGCATATCCTCCGGATGCCTGGTTCCCTTTACAGGAATGCCTGCTGTATATTTCATCGCATAGATATATGCCGCCGAATCTGGGAACTGCTGCATAAAGGAACGCAGCTTCAATACAATTCTCTGTGACTGCCATGCTTTTTCATACTCTCCAGCCTTAAAATAATCATAAATGTCTTTCATCTGATCCAGGAACGGAACGCTCAGGAAGCTGACTGACGCGGATGCCCCCATCGCCATATGTGTAAATAATGTCGCGTCTGATCCGGAAATAATGCTGAAATCCTCTTTCAGGTCGTCCAGCGCGTCAATGCACTGATTCAAATGAATGATATCTCTGGTTGCATCCTTGTATCCTCTGAAATTCGGATATTCATGGGCAAGGTGTCCCAGCATCTCCGGTGTCACAAGCTCGTCCATTTCCCGGCAGTTGAATACGATCATCGGAATATCCGTCGCCGCAAGCTGGTCTGCCAGATATTGATGCGCGGCCTCCTGCGTCATGGTATAGAACGGCGGCAGAGATATGGACATTGCCTTCACATCCAGCTTCTCATATTCCCTGACAAGCCACATCGCGTCCCGCAGGCAGGTCGCCAGCACCACTGCGACTACCATGCAGTCTGTTCCCTTTACTGCTTCCTGCGCACATTTTACGATTTCAATCCGCTCTTCCAGGGAAAGAGAATAGGTCTCATCCCCAAATCCATTGACGAAAAGTCCGGAAGCGCCTCTTTGCGCAAGATTTCTGAATATCTGTGCAGTTGTCTCAAAATCAATTGTCTGGTCCTCATTGTATGAAATCATTGGTTCGGAAATAATTCCGTTAAAATATTTCGCCATTTTCTTCTCCATTCTGCCATGATTCATAACTGGCTTTTCTCATATATCATTTAAAAAACAAGGTCTTCTCTTCCAAGCTTCCGGAAGATTTCCGGTATTTCTTTTTTCCATGGATAAAATTCCAGAGAACCGGATTTTGTTACCGTATACGCGGCATAGACATTGGCCCATTCCATTGCCTCTTTCAAGGTCTTTTTACAGCTCAGGCAATAGGTCACGGCCGCGAGAAATCCGTCCCCCGCGCCTGTCTCATCCACCATATTTACTTTTACAGGCGGACAGATCCAGGCATCGTCCGCTGTAATCCCCGCAGAGCCAAAAGCCCCTAGTGTCATGACGACTGCTTTGCATTGATACTGCTCCAGAAGCTTCCTGCCGAGTGCTTCCCAGCCAATGTTTTCATCTGGATCTGTTCCTGACAATTCATAGGATTCTCCTTCGTTTACACACAGGACATCCACATAGGGCATCTCCGGAAGCTTTAATCCATCTCTCAGCGGGCTTGGATTCAGAAGGGTGAACATCCCAAGCTCTTTCCCTGTCTTGCACGCCGTCAGGCCGGATTCCACGGACTGGGCAAATCCGGATGCCAGATATTTCGCGCCTTTGAGTTTCCTAATCACACGGTCCACCTCATCCGGCTGGATCGCGTGAAGGTCATCATCAAAATCAAGCAGAAGATTTTCCCCGTTTTCCGCAATGACGCAAAGTCCCAGGCAGGATTCGATAGAAGGGTCCAGCCAATAGTAGGAAGTATCTACATTCGAGTCTCCAAGCCATTGGAATCCAAGCTCTCCGCACTGGTCCGCACCGCATTTGGCGACGAATGCCACGCTACCTCCCAGACGGCCGATCGCGCAAGCGACATTTGTGCCCTTTCCCGCATCCATGGCCGCTCTTCTGTTATAGGCTGTACAGGTTTCTCCGGGCTTTGGAATCCGTTTTACATCACAGTATTCCCCGAGTCCATGTCCGTTTACAACAACGATTTCTGGTATTTTACTCATCTTACTCCTCCCAATCTATTTGCCGTCCTCCGCATAAATCTCATCTGTCAGCGGGGGCTGTGTGGTATTCGTATCTGCCAGGACGATCACTTTCGGAACATATTTCGGAAAAAGGGTTGCCGGATATTCTACCGTAGGTTCACTGAACATCAATACTCTGACCGAGGTCTGCTTCCAGCTTCCGGTTGTTACCATGAACACCGCTTTCTTTGCCGACAGCATAGACTTAAAGCCGATTGTAACCGCCATTGGCGGAACGATCTGTACAAACCCTCCGATATCCCGCTCGCTCAGGGAAATCAGCGTGTCCGCATTCAGATGTACGATCCTGGTCTTTGAATTTGCATATTCTTCTACTGTAATATCGTAATAAGAGGAATCGGGTGCTTCACAGAAAGCGACAAGTCCTCTGTATCCCAGACCTCCGTATACTGTATCTACCCCTCCAAGTTCTTCAATTTTTTTATCGATCGCGTCAATGTCATAAATACTCGGGAAAAATCTGTTTTCTTCCGGTATGTTCAGTTCCTCATCGATCAGTCCATAAAAACCATTTATCATGTTTGCTTTCAGGCTGTAATAATTGTCTATTTCTGGAAATGGCCTCCCCTGCCAGTCCAGAAAGTCGTCCATGTGAAATACATACACATTTTTCAGGCTGATCCGTTCCGTGTTCACACGATCCGCAAAATAACGATACTGTCCCATCGGACCTGCCGGTAATATCCATTTTGTCGGTTTTCCGGCTTTGTTATTCTCAATCACCTCCTCTGCCATCATATTTCCCGTCACGACAGAAACCTCATTCTTGTCATCATAGACTTTTAATTGAATCTTTGACTCCGGATGATTTACCAGCTGTTCCGCTGGGATGCGGCACCATCTGCACATCTCTTCCCTGTTCATTCGATCACTCCTTTTCTCTTTTTCAGTGTACACCTTTTAAATCATACATCTCTTTAATATGTTATATATCTTATATATGATTTATTGTTTTAAATATACCGCTATTATTAAATAATGTCAACATCTTTTTTTTGTATTCACTATATTTTGTGCAATATCTACAAATCTTATCAAAAAACCACTTTCTAATCTTTTTCTGTTTTATCCACAACTTTTTTGTTATTTTCCAGCTTCTCTAAAAACAGTTGACAAACGTTCTTTTTCACTTTAAAGTATAGAAGTACGCAGTTCTGCACCAAAAGGGATTTTCAAATATATGTTCTGCGGACTTCTTTCTATTATAAAATATCAGAAACAGGGATCATAATTTCAAAAAAGGAGTACAGGATCATGAAACAGATCACAGGACACACCGGATTGACCGGGCTTCTGGGAAGCCCGGTCGCACACAGCATCTCTCCGATGATGCACAATGAAGCATTTGAACAGCTCGGGCTGGATTATGTCTATCTTGCCTTTGACGTAGGCACGGACAAGCTGGAAACCGCAGTCGAAGGGCTGCGCGCCCTGAATGTCCGCGGTTTCAACCTGACCATGCCGGACAAAAACCTGATGTGTACGCTCTGCGACAGGCTGTCCCCTGCCGCTGAGATCTCCGGAGCGGTGAATACCGTGGTCAATGAGGACGGTATACTCACCGGTCATACCACAGACGGGATCGGATATATGCAGGCGGCCCGAGATGCCGGCCACGACCTGGCCGGAAAAAAAATGACCTTGATGGGAGCAGGCGGCGCCGCCACTGCCATTCTGGTGCAGGCAGCGCTGGACGGACTTTCCGAGATTTCCGTGTTCAGCATCCACGATGCATTTTATCCCAGGGCAGAAAAAATCGTAGATCAGTTAAACGAGCGCACAGACTGTAAAGTCCGTCTCTATGATTTTGACGACGAATCCATTCTGCGCCGTGAGATCGGCGACAGTTACATCCTGACCAACGGAACCTCCGTCGGCATGGCTCCGGCCACAGACCGGTCCATTATCACAGATCCGACCATGTTCCGCAAAGATCTGGTGGTGTCCGACGTCATCTACAATCCCAGGGAGACCCTGCTGCTTCGAACCGCCCGTGAAGCCGGATGCCGGACCTTCAACGGGCTGTATATGCTGATGTACCAGGGTGCGGAATCCTTCCGCTTGTGGACCGGACAGGAGATGCCCATCCCCCTCATCAAAGAAAAATACTTTTCGTAAGCCCTGAGAACGGCAGACGGTCTGAGGTCTGCCATTCTCTTCCCCCTATGCACATACTTTTCTCCGCCCGAGAATAGAATAGAGTAAAAATGAATACAGGAACTATTTATGAATATCAGAAATGAGGATGCCCTTGATCCGAACACCAAAGCATTGATCCTCTACATCGGAAAGCTGTTCCTGCTCTTTGCCGCAGCGTTCCTTGCCGGACATTTTACGGCCCGGCTGCAGGAGCATTTTACACAGAAAGACGCTCTGGAAACCATAGCCCAAAGCCATATAGCCGAGGCCTCCGAGGGGAACTGGGGCTTAAGCTTCCAGCAGGACGGGCAGCCGCCTGTGGCCAACGCCAGCGCGGAGGAATTGAAAAAATACAATGCTTATTATGCGGACATTACCCAGGATAAGGTCCTCTATCTCACCTTCGATGCCGGATTTGAAAACGGAAATACTCCGGCCATACTGGACGCCCTGAAAAAGCACAGCGCTCCGGCCACTTTTTTTGTGGTGGGAACCTATATCACTTCCAACCAGGACCTGATCAAGCGGATGGTCCAGGAGGGGCATACCGTCGGAAACCATACATATCATCATCCCGATATGTCGCAGATCGCGTCCAAGGAGGCCTTTGAAAAGGAGTTAAAAGACGTGGAGGATGCCTACCAGGACGTCACAGGAGAACTGATGGTAAAATTCTACCGTCCGCCCCAGGGGAAATACAGCGAGAGCAATCTGCAGATGGCAAAGGATCTAGGATATCAGACCTTTTTCTGGAGCCTGGCCTATGTAGACTGGTATCAGGATCAGCAGCCGTCTAAGGAAGAAGCCTTCGAAAAGCTGCTCGGCCGAATCCATCCGGGCGCCGTCGTGCTGCTCCACAGCACCTCTTCGACGAACGCCCAGATCCTGGATGAGCTTCTCACCAAATGGGAAGAGATGGGATATACCTTCCGTTCGCTGGATCAGATAGGGACATAGCCGCGGCTGGCGTAATACTCACAGCAGATTTCATCGGCCGTAAATATCATAGAAAAGCTGCCGCGGCAGAGAGCCATATCTCCCTGCCGCGGCAGCCTTTCTAATAGCATACGGGCAGCTTCCTGCCCTTTTTCTGTTTCCTGTGCTTTTTCACTTCCGTCTGCTCTTCCTCCCGCTGTGGATGCAATGCCATGAACTTCTTCATATCATGCTTCATGATATACCAGTACATCCCGATCAGCAGCAGGCCCGCGCTCACCCAGGCTGCCGGTCCTGCGAAGCAGACTCCCGCGTAACTCCTCTGCCCGGAAGCGATCCAGGCGGTGATCCCTCTTGCGGCAAGCTCTACGATCCCTGCCGTCATGGGCAGCAGGCCATATCCCATGCCCTGGATTCCGTTCCGGTAAATATTGACCACCGCCAGCGGAATGAAAAAGATCCCGGCACATCTCAGATAGATTCCCACCAGCCCCAGCACCTCTGTCACATTTTCCGACAGGAACAGATAGGTCATATACTTTCCTCCGGTCAGGATCCATGCCCCGACCACTACGGAATACACAGCGGAGATCAGCGTCGCCGCCCTGAAGCCCTGGCGGATCCGGAGCACCTTGCCTGCGCCTATGTTCTGCGCGCAGTAGGTCGCCATCGTCGTTCCCAGAGCCACATAAGCCTGGGTCACCACCTGCTCGATCTTGCTTGCCGCGGTAAATGCCGCTACCGCAGTGGAACCCAGCATATTCAGCGAAGTCTGTACCATCATGGTCCCTACTGCCGTAATGGAATACTGCAGCGCCATCGGAAAGCCCACCCCCAGCTGCATTTTCAGTAGGGAATGCCTGGGTCTCCAGTCCTCCTTCTCCAAATGCAGAAGCGGAACCTTCTTCACAATATAAAGCAGACAGAGCAGTCCGGATACGCCCTGGGCCGCCACCGTCGCATAAGCTGCCCCGGCCGCTCCCAACCCGAATCCCACGATCAGCAGCAGATCCAGCCCAATATTCAGGATTGCGGACAAGATCAGGAAATACAGCGGGATCCGGCTGTTTCCAAGGGCGCGCAAAACACATGCCAGAAGGTTATACAGCATCTGCGCGAAAATCCCCCCGCAGATGATCATGATATAGGCATATGCATCCGCAAAAATATCGGAGGGTGTCTGCATGAACCTGAGCAGCGGCTTCATAAATGCCATGCTCAGCACCGTCAGCACAACCGACACCAGCACGGAAAGAACCGCCGCGCCGCCTACCGTCTGACGCATGGCCTTCATATCCCCGGCGCCGAACTTCTGGGCCGTCAGCACCGTAAACCCTGCGGTCATGCCCAGCACGAACCCAATGATCAAAAACATGATCGTACCTGTGCTTCCCACCGCCGCCAGGGCCTTCGTCCCTACGAACTTTCCTACGATAATCGTGTCCGCCATATTATAAAACTGCTGAAATACATTTCCGATAAAAATAGGAAATGTAAAGTTCAAAATCGTTTTTGCCGGATTTCCTGTCGTCATGTCTTGCTGCAATGTTTTCATAGCCATCCTCCTTTTCATATAACGCGCGGAATCCTTTTGTGGTTCAGACATTAGACTCTGCACATCTTTTTTCCTTCAAAAAAATTGCACGGGTTCTATTATATGAAAGAAGAAACGGATATTCAATAAGGAAAACTCACAAAATTACAAAACATTTCGGACAAAAATCTGAAAAAATCACCATAGTCAGAACCGCGTCCAGTCTCCCCTGAAAAAAAGCTGACAGCACCGGTCCTTCCATATGCCTGAAACATGGAAGTGACTGCTGCTGACAGCTCTTTTTATGATGATAATGCCTGTTGTTATTTCCGATATGCCAGTGCGTTCCACCGCAGTTCATTCTTGAACTGGCGGATTGTCGTATCCTTGTCAATAAAGACCGCTTCGATTCCCATGGCATCCGCCCAGTCGCCCATCTGCTCCGCCGTTAGGTCGAAGGAGAATGCCGTATGGTGCGCGCCTCCCGCCAGGATCCACGCCTCCGCCCCGGTCTTAAGGTCCGGCTGGGGTGTCCAGAACGCAGTCGCTACCGGAAGCTTGGGCATCGGTTTTTCCACCTTTTTACAGTCCACATCATTGATGATGAGACGGAACCGATCTCCCAGGTCGATCAGCGAGGCTGCCACCGCAGGGCCTGTCTTTGCGGTAAATACCAGACGCGCCGGGTCTTCCCTGTCTCCCATGGACAGCGGCTGTTCCTTGATGCTGATGGGGCCCTCCGCAATGCTGGGGCAGACCTCCAGCATATGGGCCTGCAGGATGCCTTCCTTTCCCGGAACCAGGTTGTAGGTATAATCCTCCATGAAGGAGGTTCCCTTGGCGTCCTTCATGCCCTGGGTCATGATCTTCATGACGCGCACCATAGCAGCCGTCTTCCAGTCTCCCTCTCCGCCGAAGCCGTAGCCCTTTTCCATCAGCCGCTGGATAGCCAGACCGGGAAGCTGCCGGAGTCCGCCCAGATCCCCGAAATGAGTCACGATGGCCTGGTAATTCTTTTCTCTCAGAAAGCGTTCAAATCCGATCTCGATCCCAGCCTGAACTGCCACATGCTCACGGAA
Organism: Lachnospiraceae bacterium; assembly: GCA_910573785.1. Taxonomy (GTDB): domain Bacteria; phylum Bacillota; class Clostridia; order Lachnospirales; family Lachnospiraceae; genus Schaedlerella. The sequence goes on from CAJSZT010000007.1 coordinate 101,021, forward strand.
TTCCTTTTCATCCCTGCCCTCCAGAAGAATCTCATATCTGCTGTAATATTCCTCTACAAGCGCATGGATGTCCGCCTGGGAAACCGCATTCACCGCTTCCACGATCTCATTGACCGGATACGCGTCCACTTCCCAGCCGAATTTGATCTGCGCCTCTACCTTGTCTCCCTCGGTAACCGCCACGTTACGCATATTGTCCGCGATCCGCATGACCCGCACATGGCTGCTCTCAATCACACCCACTGCCGTGCGCATCCAGGAGCCGATCTTCTTCTGGACCTCTTCCTCGTCCCAGAATCCGACCACCACCTTCCGCTCCATGCCCAGGCGGCTGAAAATGTGGCCGTACTCCCGGTCTCCGTGGGCGGACTGGTTCTCGTTCATGAAATCCATATCAATGGTGTCATAGGGGATCTCCCGGTTAAACTGGGTATGCAGGTGCAGCAACGGCTTCCGGTATTCCTGGAGTCCCAGGATCCAGGATTTGGCCGGCGAAAAGGTGTGCATCCAGGTAATGACCCCGGCGCAGTTTTCATCCGTATTGGCCTCGTTGAAGGTCTTGCGGATCAGTTCATTTGTGATCAGGGTCGGCTTCCACACCACCTCATACGGCAGCTGGCCGGATGCATTGAGGGCATCTACAATGATGCGGGAATGCTCCGCCACATTGGCAAGGCATTCATCCCCGTAAAGATCCTGTGAACCGGTGCAAAACCAAAATTGATACGTTTTCTGTTCCATGATAAAATTCCCTCCTGAATGATCATGATCTGCTATACTGTGAGTTCTATGTTTTAATTCTGCCGCGCGCTCTGTCCGTAATACGCATTCGCCCCATGCTTCCGGTAATAATGCTTGTCCTGCAGCTCCTGGGGCGCCGGAGCGATGTCCGGGTTGAGATGCTCGCAGCGGAACGCCATCTTCGCCACTTCCTCCAGCACCACCGCATTGTGGACCGCCTCATGGGCATCCTTCCCCCAGGTAAAGGGCCCGTGATTCTTGCAGAGCACCGCCGGAACCGCCAGATAGTCCTTATTCCTGCGTTCAAACTCATCGGCGATCAGAATCCCGGTATTCAGCTCGTAGGCTTCCTCGATCTCTTCCTTTGTCAGATTGCGGACACAGGGAACCTCCCCGTAAATATAGTCCGCATGGGTTGTCCCGTAGCAGGGTATATCCCGCCCCGCCTGCGCCCAGCTTGTAGCCCAGGACGAATGGGTATGTACGATCCCGCCCACATCCGGAAAACGGTTATACAGAATCCGGTGCGTCGGGGTATCGGAGGACGGATTATATTTTCCCTCCACCTTATTTCCTTCCAGGTCCACCACCACCATATCCTCCGGGGTAAGCCGGTCATACTCCACACCGCTGGGCTTGATAACAAACAGCCCGGATTCCCGGTCAATGGCGCTGACATTTCCCCACGTAAACGTGACAAGCCCGTATTTCGGCAGAAGCATATTCGCCTCATAGACCTGTTCCTTTAACTGCTCCAACATCTTATTTTTGTCTCCTTCCTTTTTTCTGCCGGCACTCAGAGCCCTTCCGCCGTGCCCTGAAATACACATCCTCTCCACGCAGGCGGCACAGCACTGTACCGATCTGCCCCGAACCGCCGCGGCTATGCGTCTCCTGTCACCGCAGGCTCTCTACCGCCGCCCGTTCAATGGGAAGCCCTGCTTTATAGCGCGCCATGAACTCCTCGAATCCGGCCGCGTCTCCCGCATCCGGGGAAATGCTTTCGCCCTCTTCTCCGTGGAATACCTTCTGCGCCAGATAGTCCGCAAGGGTCTCGCTCTCTTCCTTATTCTTCATATAGGACGCCAGGAGCGCCATGCCCCATGCGCCGCCTTCTCCGGCTGTCTCCATCACAAAAACCGGGGTGTTGATGGCCGCTGCCATGATACTCTGTCCCACGCCTCTGGTCTTGAACAGCCCGCCGTGTCCAAGCATTTTATCCAGCTGCACATGCTCCTCCTTGGTCAGGATGTCCATGCCCGTCTTCAAAGCTCCCAGGGAAGTAAAGAGATGTACCCGCATAAAATTCGCCAGATTGAACTTGCTGTCCGGTCTGCGCGCAAAGAGCGGCCGCCCCTCTTCGAACCCGGTGATGTGCTCCCCTGAAAAATAGTTGTATGCCAGCAGTCCGCCGCAGTCCGGGTCTCCTTCCAGAGCCTTATTGTAAAGTGTTCCGAACAGGGTATTCATGTCCACCCCCGCGCCGAACGCTTCCAGACATTCCTGAAACAGGTTCACCCAGGCATTCAGGTCCGAAGTACAGTTGTTGCAGTGGACCATGGCTACCGGGTCGCCTGTCGGCGTGGTCACCATGTCGATCTCCTCATAAGGTCTGGACAGCGCTTTTTCCAGAACCGCCATTGCAAATACGCTGGTCCCTGCGGATACATTTCCGGTACGGACCGCCACGCTGTTGGTGGCTGCCATTCCGGTTCCCGCGTCTCCCTCCGGCGGGCACAGAGGAATCCCTGCCTCCAGCTCTCCACTGGGATCCAGGAGGCGCGCTCCCTCCTCTGTCAAGGTCCCTGCACGGTCTCCTGCCACCAGCACCTTGGGAAGAATTTCCCCGGCCTTCCATGGGAATGCCTTATCACGAACCAGCTCATCAAACTGCCCCAGCATCCCTGCGTGAAAATCCTTTGCGTCGGAATCAATGGGGAACATGCCGGCAGCCTCTCCGATCCCGATCACCTTTTCCCCGGTCAGTTTCCAGTGGATATAGCCTGCCAGCGTCGTCAGGAAGCGGATATCCTTCACATGCTCCTCCCCATTCAGGATCGCCTGATACAAATGGGCGATACTCCAGCGCTGGGGGATGTGGAAGCGGAACACTTCGGAAAGCCTGTCCGAAGCCTCTCCGGTAATGGTATTTCTCCAGGTCCGAAATGGCGCCAGAAGCCTTCCCTCCCCGTCAAATGGAAGATAGCCGTGCATCATGCCGCTGAATCCGATGCTTCCCACCTTCGTCAGCGACACGCCGTACTGGCTTTTCACATCCTCTTTCAGCTTTCCGTAGCAGTCCTTCAGTCCTTCCCATATATCCTCCATGGAATAGGTCCAAATGTTGTCTTCAAACCGGTTCTCCCAGTCATGCCCTCCGGATGCGATGGGGGCATTGTCCGTATCCACCAGAACGGCCTTGATCCGTGTAGAACCAAATTCGATCCCCAAAATGGTCTTACCCGCGCGGATGACCTCTGCTGTTTTCATTTTGTCCATAGTCTGATTTCTCCTTTCCCGCAACAAAAATCATTACTGTTCACACCTACGGTATCCGCTGCAGAGAATCCCTGCCGCTCTGAATACCATCGTATGCAGAAAGACTGCCGGCGGCAGGCTTTCTAAATTGTTTTGTTAGATATAGTATACTGTAAAATGGGAAATTTGGAAAGAAAATAGTTATCCAATTATGGACATTTATTAATCTTTGAGATAAAATATAATGAATTGCGCTGAAGCGCAGACAGGTCATCAATTTCCCGCGGAAATTGATGACAAATTATAAAAGGAAATGTTCGAAAGAAGGATCTCTTATGTTAGCAAATTTTGAAAAAAGAAATTATGAAGGCAGGGAACGGGTGTGGACCGGCCGTTACCGGAACCTCCACAACCTCCCCCACTGGCACCTGGAAAGTGAACTGATCTACATAGAGCAGGGGACCATCACGGTCTCCAACAACCACCAGAAGTACCGTCTGGTTTCCGGAGACGCGGTCTTTCTGGGCAGCGGGGAGGTCCATTATATCAAAAGCGAAGAGGACAGCGTCGTGGAAATGGCACTGTTTGATTCCGCCATCATACAGGATCTGCTGGGCAGATACCAGCTCCGCCAGGCAAAGCTTGCACATCCGTATGACATTTCGGAGTGTCTGGAGGGAATTCGCCGGGAATTAGAAGAGCGCCGGCCCTTTTTTGAGCTCCAATGCTGTGAATCCATTGCTTCCCTGATGATCCGGATCTTCCGGGGAGAAGTGCTGACAGAAAAGACAGGAGCAGGCGAAGGCTCTTCCATTTCCCACTATAAACGCCTGCTGGATGAGATTGAAAATAAATACAGCTACATCACCTTTTCTGATGCAGCCGCATTTATGGGGCTCTCGGAACCCTATTTTTCAAAGTTCTTCCGTAAAATATCCGGCATGACCTTTTCCCAGTATCTAAATTCCGTCAAGTTAAAGCATGCGGTGGAACTGCTCCAGGATCAGAAGTCAGACCTCTCCATCACGGAGATTTCCGCACGGTGCGGATTCGACACCATACGGCATTTTAACCGGGTGTTCAAAAATATGACAGGAATGTCGCCCCGGCAGCTCCCTTTGAATTATGTCCTGGACGACCGGCCCATCCGCACCATCCAGGATGCCTTCAATCCTACCCTGCAGAATTCGGAATTATTATAAACCGTACATCCATCGCATGTATTACAGTATGCCCTCAAGTAGTAAGGATCGGGTAATGAATGCGGCGATATACCGTCCTGCTTAAAAATCAATCCGGATCTCCTGCTTCTCGATCTTGTGCCGCTCCACATATCCAGTCAGGAGCATGGTCAGCGCCCCGTCTCCAGTCACGTTGCAGGCAGTACCGAAGCTGTCCTGCAGTGCGAAGATTGTCAGCATCAGCGCAGTGCCTGTCTCGTCAAATCCAAGTACGCCTGTGATCAGCCCCAGGGATGCCATGACCGTTCCTCCCGGCACGCCGGGCGCCCCGATGGCGAATACCCCCAGCAGCAGGCAGAACAAAAGCATGGTCCCTACCGGCGGGATCGTGCCGTACAGAATCTTGGATACGGTCATGACGAAGAATACCTCGGTCAATACAGAACCGCAGAGATGGATATTGGCAAACAGCGGAATCCCAAAGTCCACCATGTCGTCCCGAAGGGTGGGCTCTGATTTTTTCGCGCAGTTCAACGCAACCGCCAGTGTGGCCGCAGAGGACATGGTTCCCACCGCAGTGATATAGGCCGGGCCGTAATTCCGGATCACATGGAATGGATTTTTTCCGGAATAAATCCCGCCCGCCGTATAGAGCACTGCCATCCAGATAAAATGTCCTGCCATTACGATCAGTACGACCTTGATGAATACCGGGAGCTGCTTCGTGATCGTCCCTTCATAGGACAGGGAGCAGAAGGTAAATGCGATAAATACGGGAAGCAGCGGAATCACGACCCGCTTTACGATCTCCAGCACGATCTTCTGAAATTCATCCAGCAGCCGGGTGGTCGCGGAAGCCTTCGTCCAGGTCGCGGCCAGCCCCACCAGAACGGAAAATACCAGAGCGCTCATGACTGGCATGATCTGCGGAATATCAAGCTGGAATACCACCTCCGGCAATTCCTTCAATCCCTCCACATCGGATGCGATGGAAAGGTACGGGATCAGGCCGTACCCAGCCGCCATGGACAGAAATGCCGCCAATATGGACGAAACATACGCACATACGACCGCAACTCCCAGGATCCGAGAGGCGTTATTTCCCAGCTTTGTAATGGACGGGGCAATAAAGCCGATCACGATCAGCGGAACGCAGAATGTGATCAGCTGTCCTAAAATATATTTGATGGTCACGACCACGTTCATTGCGGTCTCATTAGCAATCTGCCCGATGATGATTCCTGCCGCAACTCCCAGAAGAAGCCGAAACGGCAGACTTTTGAAAAAATTCTTCATGTGATAACCTCCCTTTTTCCCTCAAAAGCATTCTCGGAAACTCGCTGCACCCGGCCCCCGAAAGCCATTGGCGTTCCCGGATGATATCCTGCGCAGCCTTCCTTTATATTATGCGGGGAATCTCTAAAATGTGATATACCTAAAGGCATCCCATGATGAGATGCACTCTGCGGTATAGAACAAAGAGTTTCGCTTGCGAAACTCGCGCCTGCGGCGGTCGCAGTGCGACATCTACCTCATACGCCGCAGTGCGCATCCCCCGGAGGGTTTTTGTTCTATAGGAAAATTCAGAGAAGTTTCCTATAGAATAAAAAAGAACCCGCAGTCTCACGAACAACTGCGGATCCGCATTCTACTTTTCTACAGCTCCTTAGCAGACAGATCTGCGATCTGCCGCTTCCGGAACATTGCATGCTGATTACATTCCAGCCTGTGCCGCAACCTCTGCCGCAAAGTCGTCCACTTTCTTTTCCAGACCTTCGCCTGTCTCGAAACGGATGAACTTCTTCACGGTTACGTTTGCATTGTTTTCCTTTGCGACCTTGTCCACGTATTTTGCAACCGTCAGATCGCTGTCCTGAACATATACCTGGTCTAACAGGCAGATCTCCTTCAATTCCTTATTCAAACGGCCGATGATCATCTTTTCGATGATGTTGTCCGGCTTCTCCGGATTCTCTTTCTTCGCCTGCGCCAAAAGGATCTCCTTCTCGTGATCCATGTATTCCTGGGAAACCTCTGCGCGGGATACATACTTCGGATACATCGCCGCAACCTGCATTGCCACATTCTTTAAGCATGTCTTGATCTCATCGTTTACAACGTCCGTATCTGCCACTACCAGTACACCGATACGTCCGCCGCCGTGGATATAGGATACCACACAGCCGTCTGCCTGAACCTTCTCAAATCTTCTGATATTCAGGTTTTCTCCGATCACCGCAATCTTCTCGACCAGGGCTTCCTTCACAGTCTTGCTGGTATCTTCCTTCCATGCCTCTGCCATGAACGCGTCAATATCTGCCGCGTTTGTCTCTACAGCCTGAGCGGCCACTGCCTCTACAAATGCCTGGAAATCTGCATTTTTAGCGACAAAGTCTGTCTCAGAATTTACTTCCACGATCGCCGCAACCTTATCATCCTTCACAACGGTACGTACAATTCCTTCCGCGGCAATCCTTCCTGCCTTCTTCTCAGCCTTTGCCTGTCCGTTCTTTCTCAGGTATTCGATTGCAGCATCAATATCTCCATTTGTTTCTGTAAGAGCCTTCTTGCAGTCCATCATGCCCGCGCCTGTCATCTCTCTTAACTCTTTCACCAAGCCTGCTGTAATTGCCATGTTTTTTTCCTCCATCTATTCTTCTACGTATTCGTCCGCAGCTTCTTCCGCTTCCTCATAGTACTCCTCTGCAGCACCCTGATTTGCTTCGATGACCGCATCCGCCATCTTGGAAACGATCAGCTTGACTGCACGGATCGCGTCGTCATTACCCGGGATAACATAATCCAGTTCTTCCGGATCACAGTTCGTATCACAGATTCCGATCAGCGGGATACCCAGGGTATGTGCTTCCTGAACACAGATTCTCTCCTTCTTCGGGTCAACGATGAAGATTGCGTCTGGAACTCTCTTCATTTCCTTGATACCGCCCAGATTCTTCTCAAGCTTGCTCCATTCCTTTTTCAATTCAATGACTTCCTTCTTCGGCAGTACGTCAAAGGTTCCGTCCTCTTCCATTCTCTCGATATCCTTCAGTCTCTGGATACGGCTCTGGATCGTTTTGAAGTTGGTCAGCATGCCTCCCAGCCATCTCTCATTCACATAGAACATACCGCAGCGCTCTGCTTCTGTGCGGATCGCGTCCTGAGCCTGCTTCTTGGTTCCTACAAACAGAACGGTACCGCCGTCTGCCACGATATCAGCCACTGCCTGGTAAGCCTCGTCAACCATGCCCACAGACTTCTGCAGATCGATGATGTAGATGCCGTTCCTCTCTGTGTAAATGTACGGAGCCATCTTAGGATTCCATCTTCTTGTCTGATGTCCAAAATGTACACCTGCCTCTAAAAGCTGCTTCATTGAAATAACGCTCATGTTTCTTTCCTCCATCTGGTTTTAGTCTTCCGTATGCTTCCTTTTTTCCGAAACCGGCCCGCTCAGGTTAAAAAGTGTACATCCTGACGCAGACTTAGGCACCTGCGGAAAACCCGCATACGTGTTTTTTGCAACGGTAGTAGTATAGCACAGAACCCCGCACAGCGCAAGGATTTTTGTAGACGGATTTTAAAAAACCCCTGTCCGCATATGCGGCGCAGGGGTTCCTTCTCTTTTGTCTTTTATAAATCTTTTGCTGCTTATAAAATCTTTTGTTTCTTAATCAATCTTTCGTGCCTGATCAATCTTTTGTATCTATATGATGAGAATTCCTCTTTAGTAGCGTACATAGATCATGCCAGCCTGTACAGGGCCGACAACTACACCAACGCCCTCTGTTGCCGCATGGATCATCTGGCCTCCACCGATATAAATCCCGCAGTGTCCTGCGTTGACACATACATCGCCGGGCTGCGGATCTGACACCTGCGGCCATGCGAGGAATGTATATGTAGTACCCAAACGGGAATAACTGCCTGTCAGACAATAGCTTACAAAACCGGAACAATCAAAGGATCCCGGAGAGCAGGCTCCCCATACATATTCCGCATTCCCGACCCAGCCATACGCGCGATCCACAATGGAATTGCCCGTAAAGACATCATAGCTTGGCTCCGGGGTGGGAGTCGTCGTATCCTCTTCAGGCGTATCTGTCGCATTGTCTGTGTTCTCTTCCCCTGTTGTATTCTCTCCCGGTGTATTGGAATCTGTATTCCCCTCTGCCGGAGTATCCGGAGTCGATGTAACCGTGGGCTGCGCCACAGTCGGCTGCTGGGTACGCGCTGAAGCTGTACGTGCCCGCTCTGCCGCTTCTGCCGCCCGTGCAGCGGCTGCTGCTTCCTCCGCCGCGCGGATACGGGCTGCTTCCGCCTCCTGAGCCGCAATCCGGATCATCTCGTCCAGGTTATCAACCTCCTCACGCTTGGATTCGATCGTAGTCTCCAGTTCTGAAGACTGAACCTGATATTCTGCCTCTATATTCTTCAGGGTAGTGGTTTCCTCTTCCAATGTAGCCTTCAGGTCTTCTACTTCAGTCACCGTCTGAGCGTATTCCTCAAGCTTATCCCTGTCATAGCTATGTACCTGCTCTACATATTCCCCCTGCTTCAATGCTTCTGCCATGCTTCCGGAGCTCATCACACGCTCAAGCGCGGAAACGTCTCCCTCTTCATACATATACTTGATACGAAGCTTCATATCTTCATACTGCTGCTGCTTCTTATCTTCCGCAACTGCCAGATCCTGCTTCGCCTGTACAAGCTCCTGACCTTTGACAATCAACTGCCCCTCCAGTTCATTCATCTTGATCATTAATGTATTCAGCTGCGTCTGCAAATCATTTACTTCACCTTCAACTGCTGCTTTCTGATTCTCCAGATTTGCCTGCTTCTCCTCTTCCGGTGAAGCACTTACAGGAAATGCCGGAGTGACAACCATGGAACAAGCCAACGCGATTGCCAGCAACAGACTGCGTACTCTTTTAAATTTCATCTTGTCACCTTTCCTTATTAATATTTAATTATTTATATGTCCCCACATATAAATATCATTATACAACATCAGTCATCCTTTTTCAATATTTTTTAAAAATTTTTGACAAAATGATTCCAACGTCATGATTTATTCTTAATGATACAGTCGTATTATAAAGTATATCCTCAAATTTTGCAATACCCTTTTAACATTTTTGTAATAATTCATCTGATTTTTATTCGGCTTCGAAACCGTTCCTTCCGTTCAGCCCTGAAAATGAATAAAAAACTGATAGCTATTTCTGTCAAACCGTGGTATGATAAGAATATGAAACACATTCGTTTCTTATAATAAGAAAAAGTGACGGCTGCCGAAGCATCTATGCAGGCAGTCCAGGGAGTCTATATGGGAAAACGATCCGTACTGATCACCGGCGCCTCTCGCGGCATCGGCCGGGCCTGTGCATTTCGCTTTGCGCGGGCCGGGTATTTTGTATTTATCAACTGCAGGCATTCTGTTACAGAATTATATAATATCAAGAGGCAGCTGCTTGCCTGCGGGCATTTGTGCGAAGCCGTACCGGGAGACGCGGGTGATCCTGCCGACACGGCACAGATTTTTTCCAGATTGCGTGAGATCTGTGACGGACCGGACGTTCTGGTGAACAATGCCGGGATCTCCTATGTCGGACTTCTGACTGATATGACGGACCAGGATTGGGAAGACATTCTGCATTCGAACCTCTCTTCCGCCTTTTACTGTTCCCGTGCCGCCCTCCCCTACATGATTTCCCAAAAAAGCGGGAAGATCATCAATATCTCTTCCATGTGGGGGAGGGTCGGCGCCTCCTGCGAAGCTGCATACTCCGCTTCCAAGGCCGGCCTCAACGGTCTGACCATGGCCCTGGCAAAGGAACTGGCCCCAAGCAATATTCAGGTCAATGCCATTGCCTGCGGAGTCATAGATACTGCCATGAATGCCGGATTCTCCGAAAAAGAGCGGCAGGCTTTGAGGGAACAGGTTCCGGCGGGACGATTCGGCACACCGGAGGAGACTGCGGAACTGGTCTATGACCTGGCTGAGAACCACCCCTATCTGACCGGGCAGATCATCGGACTGGACGGTGGAATGATATAAGCTCCTGTTCACACCCTGACCCGGTGTTCACAGGAACTGATATGAATATATGAAAGAACAGGGAGAACAACTATGAAGAAAAGAGCAGTCATCGCACTTGGGCACCGCGCTCTGGGCACTACGCTCCCCGAGCAGATGGTGGCCGTAAAGAAAACCGCAAAATCCATTGCCGATCTTCTGGAGGAAGGCTATCAGATTGCGATCACACACAGCAACGCCCCCCAGGTCGGCATGATCCATACCGCCATGAATGAATTCGGCAAGGCACATCCGGACTACACTGCCGCGCCCATGTCCGTATGCTCTGCCATGAGCCAGGGCTATATCGGATATGACCTCCAGAACGGCATCCGGGAAGAACTGCTGAACCGCGGCATTTACCGCACGGTCAGCACGATTTTGACCCAGGTCATCGTAGACCCCTATGACGAGGCATTTTATACGCCCACCAAGGTACTTGGACGGTATATGTCGGTCCAGGAAGCCAATGAGGAACGGAAGAAAGGCAATTATATCATCGAGGAGCCCGGCAAAGGCTTCCGGCGGGTCGTATCCGCCCCCAATCCGGTTGAGATCGTGGAGCTGGATGCCGTCAAAGCCCTTTTAGACGCGGATCAGCTGGTCATCGCCTGCGGCGGCGGCGGGATTCCGGTCATGAAGCAGGATAATCATTTGAGAGGCGCCAGCGCCGTCATCGAAAAGGATCTTGCAGCCGGCAAGCTTGCGGAAGGCGTGGGAGCCGACATTCTGATCATCCTGACAAGCGTGGAGCAGGTATGCATCAACTTTGGACAGGAGAATGAGACCAAGCTGGGAGAGATCACAGTCAGGGAAGCCAGAGAATACATGGAGCAGGGGCATTTCGGCATTTACAACATGTATCCGAAGTTTCGGGCTTCCGTGGAGTTCATTGAAAAGGGGGAGTGCCGCAGCGCGCTGATCACCTCTTTTGACAAAGTAAAAGACGGCATCCACGGAAAAGCAGGAACTATCATCCGATAACGCAGCCCTTACAGAAAACGGCATTTACTCAGGACAGAGCAAGGACGCTTTGTCCTATATTTTTTTGTTGTAATCTAGCAAAATGGTATAAAATCAAATTACCTTTTTCTGCATATATATGATATAGTAATATTTAGCGGTAAAGTCAAAGGTAACGTTACGATGTAACCGGAAAACCATGGAAACTGACTCCCCAAAGGGTGTGAACAGTAACCAGCCATAAACCATTTACTGTATTTTATGAAATGTCATTCTTGACAGATATGATACTCAGTCAGGGGAGGAGAAGGGGGTTGCAGAAACAACGCGCAAAGAATGAAGCCTTGACTGCGGCAAAGGAGGATGATTTCATTATGGAAAATCAATTGGTATGGAAGGACGAGTTCAGTATCGGAGTGGACATAATCGATAAGGAACATAAGCGTCTTTTCAAGATCATCAACAAGCTCTTCTCATTCAGTGAGGAGGACAAAAAAAGCCAATGGGCATGCCAGGAGGGGATCAAGTTCTTCAAGGACCATGCGATGAAGCATTTTGCGGATGAAGAAGAATATATGGCATCCATTGATTACAAGGATATCCTGGTACACAAGCATATCCATGCCGGTTTTCGCAACAATACGCTTCCGGCATTGGAGGAGGAACTGGAGCGGTCGGATTATTCCCCGGATGCTGTTGCCCATTTTCTGGGAGTCTGCGCCGGCTGGCTGATCGGGCATACTCTGACGGAAGACCGCGCGATCAAGGGAGAAGACAGCAGCAAGTGGGGAAGTCTTTTGCCAAGTGATGAACTGAATGCCATGCAGAAGACGATCGTCCAGCTGATCTATGATATGTTTCAGCTGGAATCCAGCATGATCAGCGACGCATACGGCGGAGAAAAGTTTGGAAAAGGGGTCTACTACCGTCTGGTCTACGGCACAAAGCAGGATGAAAAATGGGAGATCATACTGGTCTTTGAGGAAATGCTTCTGATCAATACTGTCGGAAAGGTACTGGGCCTTCAGACAAACAAACTGGATTCCATGCTGATCAATGCTGCCAGATATACGGCGCAGCAGTTTGTCGGACGGATCAGAGAGCATCTTCCGGATGCGGACCTGCAGGAAATGCAGGAAGAAAATCTCCTGACATATGAGCAGTTCCGCAAGGTATTTGAACGCCACAATCCCCAGGTCAGCCTGTTGTTTGATACCGGCGCCGGTTATTTCGCGTTTTGCGTCATTGCGCCCCACTTGCTCCAAAACGGCGTGGGAACCGCGATCAGCATGGATAATGCCATTTCCGAGATCGAAGAATACCTGACCCAGAGAGAGGCCAGCAAAGCGGAGGAAAAGCCAAAGATCCTGATCGTTGACGATTCCATGACGATCCGTCAGGGCATGAAGCAATTGTTGGAAGAGGACTATGAGATTGCCGTGGCCACATCCGGAGTCGCCGCGATACGCTCCATCACTCTGGACAGGCCGGATCTGGTTCTGCTGGATTACGAGATGCCGGTCTGCGACGGCAAGCAGGTATTGGAGATGATCCGTTCCGACGATTCGCTGGCCGAGCTTCCTGTTTTCTTCCTGACAGGCCGTGTGGATCCGGAAAGTGTAAAAAAAGTTATTCCTTTAAAGCCTGAAGGCTATTTGTCAAAATACTTAAAGCCTGAGGATATTAAAAGTAATATTGATAAATTCTTTGAGCGAAGGCAGGCTTAAAAGCAGGCTGGAGGCTCTTTAGAACCTCCAGCCGTACAGTCAGAAAATTTTTATCTGTTTACGATTCCACGCAGCGGCCGGCAGCAGACTCTGTGTCAAATATACCGACTGCCGCGCGGAATCCGAAATTTTCGGTCATCAATACCGGTTATGCACGTCCTCCGCAAAGCACATCATATCCTTCACTTCGAGTACCCTGCCGTCATCCAGCACTGCCCTGCCGTTCATCCTGCCGAATACCTGATGCTGGTCCGTTTCGATGAGAACCGCAGCCGTTCGGGCAGCCCGGTCAAGAACCGGCTGAAACTCCATCTCGAATCTGCCGTCGCTGGAGGAAAATGTCCACGGCTTCATATAACTGTCCGCGGGAATGTGAAATTCCACGTCATCCAGCTTATGCCCTTTCCCGTCATAGAACAACATATTCTCCGATGCCGCCGAGGTATCACCGAACCCATATCCGATATTGAAGCCAAATGCTTTTTCACCGATCATCTGATTCCCGGAACCCCAGTACCACCGGTTGTCATAGGTCCACACGCCCCTGCCCCAGTCCAGCGTACCGAAGTCTGTTTCCCTGGAAAAGGCATAGGTCCTTCCGTCAAAGGTCATGCTTCCGGATGCGGGCATGCAGTTGATCTTCTGATTGTAATAAAAGGCAGTCTTCTTTTCCTTCCACGGAGTCGCGATCACCATCGTATCCATTTCCGGTTGCTCCAACTGAATATCGCAGGAAAAATCCTTCCCCTGATAAAAATTCTTGAAACGGCAGCGGATCTGGCGTTTTCCGTCTTTTATAAAATATCCCATGTGGAGGCGTTTGTCCCGGTATACCACATCCCCTCTCTCCGAGGTCTCCGGCATATGGAATCTGCCCATGGGAAATGGATTGAGTATGGTCTCCGTGTGCTCCCAGCCCTCCTTAAAATTCAGCAGCGACACGGACTGCAGCCCGATGTAGCCGTCATCTGAGAGGGTGAATGCCCCGGCAAAGTCTTCATTTAATACGAGATAATAATCCCATTCCTTGATCCGGAACTTCGGCGCCCGGATCCTGTCTCTGGAATACGTCTGGACCAGCTTTCTGGACCAGCCCGGCTCCATAAGGCTACCGCCTGAGTTCAGCAGAGGGTGTGCCTGTGTCACTTCATGGTTTCTCATTCATGTTTCCTCCTGTTCTGTACTGATTCGTATTCTGATATCTGTAGTAACAGTTTACTGACCAGCCAGCGAACTGTTACTATATGTAACCTCTAAATTGATAAAATGGTAATTTTTCTCTTGCATTTTAGGAATAACCGGTGTAATATATGAATATAATCATATGTAGTATTCAAAACTACTTATCGTTTAATTATAAATTTAGGAGGCGGTTTTTATGACAAAACAACACATCAAAGATCCAGGAAGCGCAATCACCCATTTTATCGGTATGCTGATGGCGATCTTCGCCGCAGTCCCGCTTTTGATCCGGGCAGCTCACGAACCGGGACGGATCTACGTGATCTCTCTTGCCATCTATGCAGCGAGCCTGGTCTTATTATATGCGGCAAGTACAACCTACCATACCTTCGATCTGTCAGAAAAAATTAATACTGTTTTAAAGAAAATCGACCATATGATGATCTTCGTCCTGATCGCAGGCAGCTATACGCCGATCTGCCTTCTGGTGCTCAAAGGGCGGACCGGGCTGATCCTGCTTTCTCTTGTCTGGGGGATCGCCATCGTCGGGATCCTGATCAAGGCATTTTGGGTCTTCTGCCCCAAGTGGGTCTCTTCCATCCTGTATATCGGAATGGGCTGGACCTGCGTGCTGGCTTTTACACAGCTCTTAAATTCCATGAGTATGGCAGCTTTCGGATGGCTTCTGGCGGGCGGCATCATCTATACGATCGGAGGTGTGATCTATGCGCTGAAGCTTCCGATCTTCAACAGCAGGCATCAGAATTTCGGCAGTCATGAAATTTTCCATCTCTTCGTCATGGGTGGAAGCGCCTGCCATTTTGTAGTGATGTACGCATATCTGCTTCCATAGGACCGATGCAGGACCTGGAATCTACATTTTAGGATTCCAGGCTTTTTGTTTTCTTTTTGGTTTCCGGAAACCAGCCGGTTACTGTTCACACGGAATCGTGCACCCTGCTGCACGGTGTCCGGCAAATAAAGTAACATTTGCCATAATATCCAGCCTCTCGCCGAAGGCGACTTAAAATAGGCTGGATACTGTTACTGGAGCACCCAAAGGGTGTGAACAGTAACACCAGCCGCACCGGGCCGGCTCAGATCCGGCCTATTGATTCGCAGACCGCTCCCGCGGCTTCTGGTTTTTCCACTCGGGATTGGAATACAGCCTTTCCAGTTCCTTGATCCGCTGATCAATCCCGCGCTTCCGGATATAGTCGCTTACCGTTTTCGGCACATACTGGAACCATTCCTTGTTCTCCGCCACCATCTTTCTAACATCATACCCTGTCGGTCCGCATTCCTCGCCCAGCCGCTGCCAGAGGATCTCCGTCTTCAGTCCCTGCCGCTGGACGGCCTGCGCCTTCTCTTCATCCCATTCCCGGCAGATGCTCAAGTAATACGTAGCATCCCTGGGCGCATACTGAGGAATCAGATCCGACTGCGTTACCGGAAACGGAATGATGTCAAACTCCTTGCGCCTGACCCCGAAGTCCAGCAGCGCCCCCTGGATCATCTCGTAGCGCTCCAGATAGGTCAGCGGATTGTCCCGCTTCGTGACCCCATGCCGATCCAACGACGAGGTTGCCGCAAAGGAAACGATATCTGCATGCGTGATCCCGATATACAGCTTATGGCAGCGCATCTTTGCCGCCAGGATATATTCCATATGCTTTAATGTAAAAATCTGAAATCTGCCAAAGGCTACCCCTGTTTCAACCATAATTATTTTCCTCTCTGATCTTTTCTGGTATTTACTCCACTTATCATAACAGATTCTGCGTTTTTTTCAAACTGTTTCAACCGTACAGGCAGAACTTTTTTATTACTTTTTTATTCCCGATTATTTTATAGACTTTGTACCATGATTGTGCTATACTTACAGAACCACGTAAACAGATTCCCTGAAAGGAGGCAGTAAAATGAC
Organism: Lachnospiraceae bacterium; assembly: GCA_910573785.1. Classification (GTDB taxonomy): domain Bacteria; phylum Bacillota; class Clostridia; order Lachnospirales; family Lachnospiraceae; genus Schaedlerella. The sequence continues at coordinate 117,299 of CAJSZT010000007.1, forward strand.
CGACAGCCAAAAACTTGATCTCATTCTTTCCGAAATCTTAGGTGTCAAAGAAGATGTAGCTGGTCTCAAAGAGGATGTCACTGGTCTCAAAGAGGATGTCACTGGTCTCAAAGAGGATGTCGCTGGTCTCAAAGAGGATGTCGCTGTACTTAAAACCGATGTCGCTGGTCTTAAAGAGGATGTCGCTGTACTTAAAACCGATGTCGCTGATCTCAAAAAGGATGTCGCTGTACTTAAAACCGATGTCGCCGTACTTAAAACTGATGTCGCTGTACTCAAAGAGGACGTCTCTATCCTCAAGCAGAGAGTAACCGCCATTGAGGTGCATCTTGAAAACCAGACAGATAAGAACATACAGCTGATCGCCGAGAACTTTATCGAACTTACCAATAAGCTCAACCAGGCCATTCCGGTGGCCGACAAGAACCTTGCCTATGAAGTAAAGGTAAACTACCTCATCGAAAAAGTACAGTTTCTTGAAAAGGATTTTGAAAAATTTAAGTGTCAGATGGCGTACAGCTGAGATATGCCACGTGTTTTTTATTTTTTCCGCCTCGTCATTCCTTCGCAGTTTCAAAATATTTTCTGAAAAATCAACTAAAAAATCTTACTCCACTTCGTTCATCTATAGTATTGTTTCACCCAAAAAAATATGTTAAAATATAAACGCTTTTAAGGAAACATATCATAATTCACTACATAAGAAAGGAATCATAGTATGTTACACGAGAATAATACCATTGGAGAAGTAAAAGACGAAGTGCTCTACCAGGTTGCCAAAGCGGCCTTTGAGGGGAACCTGCACAAGATCGAGGCGACACTGCCCTACGAGATCCTGCCAGGGACCAAACCGAAGTTCCGCTGCTGCGTCCACAAGGAGCGAGAGATCGTCCGTGAACGGATCATGCTTGCCAAGAACATCAACCCGGCAGATGGCGAGCCCTGCCACAACACGGTCAAGATCCTCCCGTCAGCCTGCGAGAACTGCCCCATCACCCGTTTTTCCGTGACAGACAACTGCCAGAAGTGCATGGGCAAGAAGTGTATGCAGGCGTGCCGTTTCGGAGCCATCACCATGGCAAGGGACAAGGCATACATCAATCCGGAAAAATGTAAAGAATGCGGCCAGTGCTACGATGCATGTCCGTACAACGCGATTGTGGATATTATGCGCCCCTGCCGCCGCGCCTGCCCGGTAGACGCGATCCAGGCGGATGAGGACGGAAGGGTATGGATCGATGATGAGAAATGTATCCGCTGCGGTTCCTGTATCAGCAAATGCCCGTTCGGCGCGATTTCTGACAGCTCCCGTATGATCGAGGTCATTGACTACTTGAAGGGCGACCGTCCGGTATACGCGCTGGTAGCTCCTGCCGCTGAGGGACAGTTCGGCATGGATATCACCATGGAATCCATCCGCAAAGGAGCCAAGAAGATGGGATTCAAGGACATGGTAGACGTGGCGATCGGAGCGGATTTCGTATCTGATTCCGAAGCAAAGGAATGGGCGGAGGCACATGAGGCCGGCAAAAAGATGACCACCTCCTGCTGCCCGGCATTTGTGCACCTCATCCGGCGGCATTTCCCGGAGCTCTCTGACCACATCTCCACCACGGTATCCCCGATGGCCGCAACGGCAAGACTGGTCAAGGCCATGCATCCGGGCGCGGTATGCATCTTCATCGGACCATGTATCGCGAAGAAGAGCGAGGCCGGACAGGATCAGGACAAGGAAGGCGAAAACGCGGATCTTGTACTGACCTTTGAAGAATTCCAGGCGATGCTCCGCGCAAAGAAGATCAAGCTGGAGCCAGTGACTCTGGAAGAGACTCAGAACGGAAGTATCCATGCCAAGAATTACTCCAATTCCGGCGGTGTGACCAGGGCGGTGAAGCAGGCTTATATCGAGCACGGCGGACAGAGCGGATTGAACGTACGCCAGTGCAACGGCGCGGCGGAATGCCGGAAAGCGCTCATGCTTTTGAAGGCCGGAAAGCTGCCGGAGGACTTTATCGAGGGAATGGCCTGCTTGGGCGGATGCGTAGCCGGCCCCGGCAATATCCAGGAAGAGCGGGCATTCAAGCGGGAGCGTGACAAGCAGCTGAAGAGGGCGGATGACCGTCTGGTTACGGATACTGTATCCGAATACAGCAAATACGAATTTTCCATGCACCGTCATCAGCAGACGGAAGCATAATTTTATATTAATTAGAGGCTGTCGGAAAAAAAATTATATTTCTGCACAATATCTTGCTTTGATATCTAACCAGTCGCAGCATTTATTGTAGGCAGTCAATCTTTTTCCGACAGCCCCTTTTTAATTGTACTCATATCTCTTCAAAAGTATTATTTTCATTTTCTTCTATTAAAGCATAATCTGTGGATGGTAATGCATCAACCTCCATTTTTTCTGCAAATGTATTAAAAAGAACAGTAAAACGTTCTAAAAAATCTTCTTTCATATCAAGATGTTCACTACACCAAAATGAAAATAAAATTTTCTCATCTCCCAGCACCGATACTGTTTGCGAAAACCAATTCTTATAATCTGTCGTAGAGTATTGTCTCACATCCAAAGGCCAATTATTAAAACAAATATCATAGTTAAACCCAAGATTTTTTGAAAAAAAACTTTGAAAGCGCAAAAAAGCAGAATGATCTTTTAACAGTTCAAATATATCCTTCTCAATCGTTAACGGTAAAAACAAAAAATTTCCTAACTCAGCAACTAGCCGGGCTTTTGATCTGTATTCGGGTCTATCAGGTACATCACCATCAAGAATAATTATGTTATTTCGAAATTCAGGAACTTTCTTTTCTGCAAGATGTATATAATTTGTCCATCCTAAATTTATATCAATAAATGTCATAAATAAATCCAGATTAATATCCAAAGCATCCGTAAGTATATACCTCAAAAATGAAATTGCGCATGCATCCTCACAATAGATATTTATTTTATTTCCACCAATAGATGTAGTAAGATTAATGTCATTAAGAATTCTGCTTAGTTCATCAGTAGAAGATATATTTCTAGGCATGATCGTTCTTTTCCCCTCCTCATTATAGCAGGGCTCTAAATACACTATAGAATTATCATATGCATATAGAGGAAGATTTATACCTTTTTCTTGACGCTCTTTTCGATAATACTTATTAACGCATTTTAAAATAAGAGGTGAGTGTGTTGTAAAAATAATTTGAATTCTATAATCTCCGGCAGCTTTCCATAAATATTCTACTAACTTTCCTTGCGAAAAACCATACAAGGTAGCATCTAATTCATCTATTAATAAAATTCCGCCTTTATATTTCCGCTCATATTGCTCTTTTAAACGCTTAAACGACAATACTGCCAAAATAATTTTAATTACATTCCCCTCACCTGAGGAATTAGTAAAAATATCATGTACACTATCACTGACTCCTGCAAATATTTTTGAGGATGTCCCTTTTTCAAGGCCTATCTCCGGATTATCTCCCATACTTTGTATAGACAAAATTGTCCTATAATTTGCAATACAGTATTTTAATTCATCTTGAGTAAGATCAAATGCCATTGCCTGGGTTTTACCGGTTTCTCCTATGGGAAATAATCGGCTCAAACTCAAAAAATAGGCAGGTAATTGAATATAGCCTGCACCTTTAGCACGACTTTCAGCATTCCAAATTCTTAATGTTGGCTCATATCCCCTTTGTCTTCTTGCAATGCTCTCAATGGAAAAATAATCTTGTTCATAGATTCCCTTATGTAAATATAATTTCCATTTATGCTCACCAATCACATCATATTGTGGAGATATTTTAAATTTTTCTCGAAACTGAGAACGAAAATTATAACCATCAATTGTTTTACATCCATACATAGGATGTGTTTTTGAAGAAATAGTAAATGGCTGCCCAATTATACCCAGTACAGTTGTTTTTTGTGTCGCATTTCTCCCTGAAATCACAGTAATGCGCTTCCCCAAATCGAACGATACATGTTCAAATGCACGGAATTTCTCTATTTCTATACTTTTGACTATCATCTCGTCCCCCTCCTAAATACATTCCCGAAAATCTACGCTTATGTGATGTTCTAATAATTGTTGGTTAGATGGACACAATACATTATCTGAAAAAATCAATAATTCTGAGGCCTTCCCCTTATTTGCCGCACTGTAGATCAAATCAAATTTTTGCATTTTATAAGATGCATATAAGCTTTCAATTTCCTGGACATCATCATAAGTCATAATCCACGGTGCAACAATACTGTCAGTTATAACATCATGTATTTTCTTATGATCCGCTGGTGTAAGAAAGTTTTTATATAATTTTTGCCCTTTATTATAATACGGCGGATCAAAGTAAATAAAGATATTTTTTCCAAACCGCGGAATATAATTTTTTAACAGGCTTATAATATCTTTATTATAAACACTTATTTGATTTCTATATTCCGAAATTTTTTCTATTTTTGAAATCAGATTACTGCGCTTAAATCGAACGTCCAGTTTCCATTCACCTGCTTGTGAATAACCGCCAATAGGACCAGCTGTCAAAATTCCAGAACGATTGGTTCTATTTAAAAATAAAGTTGCAAATGCCAAGTCTATAGAATATGTAGATTGTGACAAATAAATTTTCTTCTGTCTATACCATTCATCTATTGTTATTGGTGTGCTTTTTATTTTTTCTATCAACTGCTCCGGTTCTTGTTTAACTGCACGCCAAAAAGAATAAATTGCCTTATCAAAATCATTTATAATTATATTTTCTACTTTTCCATCAAATAAAAGCGCCAAAGCTACTCCCGCACCTCCAGCAAATGGTTCGACATAAGTACAATTAGGTATATCTGCATTTTCTATCATTAATCCAATAAAATCTGATAAGCGTTTTTTTCCGCCTGGATAACGTAATGGTGATGGATTTGACATGATACGCTCCTCCAATCTTTCCATAATACTCTCTTTTCTCAGGGAAATATTGCAATAAAGGGACTATATCTTATGAATCTGATTTAATTTTCCTATTCATAATAATTTTTCTCTGAACACAGATATGATATTAGTATCCTACCATGCCCCTACTTTTTTTTCAACTGCTTTCTCCATTTTTCTTTGTTTTCCGCAAACTATGGTATTTATTTATCCTGTTTCTTGATTAGCCACATGTCTTGTTGACATCAAGAATTAGAAACGCTATGATTATCATAAAAGTACAGGCAGTTGTTTTTTATTTTCGAATAACTCAACAACTTCTGTATAGTAAAAACAGCTTGGAGGGAATCACATCATGGAAGAATCAACAAAACGGATCGCAGAACGTTTTCAGTGCAGGTACACGGTCTTTAAGAAAGGAACCGCCCCGGAGCCGGTGGAGCAGGCCTACCGGAGGGCTCTGAAGGCCGGACGGATGGAAGGCTTTTATCCGGCTATTTTCCTGTTGGACGAATATACTGTGGAATGGCTGGAGGAGGTCGTATCCCAGGACTATGACAGAGACGAGATCATTGCCAATTGCGGGGACAATGGCAAGGAGATCCTGGAGGAACGCTATCAGGAATACATGGAGGATCTGGAGCTGGACGAGGAAGGCCAGGAGGATTTCATCGGAAATGAAACAGAAGGCGAAGTGCTGCATCATTTCATAGGCTACTGCTCCTTCTCCGACGGCAATCTGGAAGCGGACGTGCTGCTCTTAGAACTCCCGGTCCGTCATCCATGGGAGATCATCGGCTGCCTGCCCATGGGAGGATGGAACGAGTGCCCCGGGCCGGAAGAGATGATCTCCATCTGCAAATACTGGTATGAAAAATATCAGGCCATTCCGGCGGTCTTTACCCACGATGTGATGGAATTCTATGCACCCGCTGGACTCAACGGGGCGGACAGCCTGGAGGCTGCCAAAGAGCACTATGCCTTCTGCGTGGACCGGGTGGACCAGGGGACGCGGACCTATAAGCTGTCGGAACTGGCGGCAGGGCTGGAAGGGTCGGATGTGTGGTATTTCTGGTGGGATTAAGGTCTGAGAAGGGAACGTCCGTTATTTTTTATGGGGCTGTTGCACCAGTAAATGGAATCCATGTTGTGGTATCCGCTGGCTGTGGTCCCAGGGTCAGCCATGAAATATATTCACTGTCTACGCCATGCTGGAGATTATATCCGGCCTTGAGCTGTCCGTTCCCCATAGCGTCTTCTTTCATCCTCATAAAAGTCGCGTCATGGTCGGTTTTGGAATAACTGTTGCGTGTTCCGCAAATATGCAGCTTTTTCGTATATTCTTTCAGTTTTTTCAGATGTCCCTCCAAAGTCTCAATGCTTTTCTGCAGGATATCTTTTCGTTTCCCAGTGCCATGGACGAATTCAATTCCTTCTGATTCTTTCAATGCATACAGTTTCTTCCGCAGCTTTTTTACATGCTTCATTTTCACCTGGTTCTGATACACCACCTTGATCCCGTAAGTCTCCTCACAGAGTTCTACAAAGGCAGCCAGTTTCTCCAATAATTTTCCCAGGTTCTTACTGACCGCTTTCTTCCATACAAAAGTATATTTGTTGGCGCATGCTTCGATCTTTGTACCGTCTATGAAAATGGTTTCTCCGGACAATTCTCCCAGTTGATACAGGAACTGGGACACTTCTGCCATGATCGGCTCTGCGCAGGGACCGAAATGCAGGGTACGAAACCTGGCAATGGTGGAATAATGGGGTGCCTTTGCCCCTTCCAGAAGCCACATGAAATTAATATCCCGGAGACAGGCCGCGGCAATCTCCCGACTGGAATAGAGATGATTCATGTAACCATAAACCAAGATCTTGAGCAGTTGACGCGGTGTCGGTTCGTTTGCGTGCCCCTCCCGGCAGTAAGTCCGATATAAATCTCCTAAAAACATCCTTTCTATAAATTGACTTAACAAACGAACCGAATCATCATCTGGAATCAAATGTTCAATATCCAGTGGAAGAACTAGTTGATAATTTTGAGGAAAACGAGTATAATCTTTATGTAAAATAAAAGTATTAATTCGCATAATTTTTATTTTACAACAGGAGCCAGATTTTACAAGTATCTGGCTCTATTTTTTGTATTTAGATGAAAAAATTTCCATCAAAAATAGGGCTGAAGCACTATATTAGTGCAACAGCCCCTTTTTGAATTGTGCTTAATGAAGCAATAACGTATCCTGTATAGCAGCTGTTTGGATATCAATAACCAATCTGCCGGTCTATGATCGATCCGTCGCAGGCATTGATCGTCAGAAGGCTATTATTGGGCTCAGCCCGTTTGAACACCTGATCCTTCCACTCTTCCTGCGTTTTACTCCCAACACATTCTGTGCTCCCGAAGAAGTCCCATACCGGGATCAGCACACCGTTGGTACTGTCCACGCCCGGGTTGTAGGTCCGCATATAGCCCAATTGTACACGTTCAATACGGATGTCTGTATGAAGAGCATCCGTATCTTTATAATTCATCTGCATTGCCCGTTCAAAGAGATCCGCGACCTCCGGAAAACCCAGCAGTTCTGTGCTTGCTGCCTGCTGCTCTTCCATGCGGTACAGGTTGTAGAGCCTGGCTTCCTGAAGTCCTTCCTGATTGACAAAAAACTGCACTTTTTCATATGCCCATTTACTAATACTAATATCATCCAACCCTGTTTCAGACCAGTTTCCAACCTTCGCCTCTTCTGTAATCGGAATTTCACCGACCTTCCTTGTACAACTAACCAGATATCCCGCATCAATAAATTTTGCGTGATTCATGCTAATGCCCGATTCATCAAAATAGTAACATACACCCAGACAGGTATATTGAGGCGAAAAGTCATCCAATTTCAGCTTTTTTAAGTATTCCTTTGCCATTTCCTGAGCCTGCTCCGGTGTGATTCCGGCAAGCCTTTCCGCTTCTTCTTTCGAAGGTCTTGGATAAGTTGTCGTTTCCTCGGAAGCATAATAGCCGGAGTCCCAATATAATACTGCATTGAGTGCTTCTGGTTTTTTTCTTACTATTTCAGCCTCCAGACTGTTGTTGGTTGTCCGTTCCAGCTTATAGCTGAAAAGATCTTCTTCCATTTCCACGATACCGTAGAAATAGTGGCTATAATATTCTGACGTTTCCGGTAGATTGTCCGGATCCTCCAGCCATGGATGTATTTCCTTTTTTTTCATCGGATTCTCAACATCACTCCCATAAATCTCCGGATCCGGCAGATAGGAAGCCCCGTCATAAACCGGATAGCTGCCGAAAAATGCTTCCGTTATACAGTCAATCCACTCCCCGTCAATTTCTTTTGGCCTCACCTTATAAATCGGAATCTGTGACACATCCGGCACCACGGTCTCTGCATTGCAGGTCAGCTGAAATGTACCGTCCTCGGATTGTATGGATTTTTCATATAATTCCGGCACCTGCAGCCGCTCCGCAAGGGAATCCGCCCCATTGCTGCCCGCTTTATTTGTTCCTCCGGATCCATCATCCACTTCATCCGGCCCGAAAGTCTCCCCATAGCTGTCCGCCCCCGGTCCGGGGTTTTCACGTACGATCAGGCTGTCCTTCTTTCCCGCGCAGGAAGCAGAGATAAGCATCCATATCATACTGCAAAGGATCAAAGGCATACGCCGCATAAAAATCTTCCTGTTTCGTTTCAACAAACCTCCTCCTCTCATTTTCAAGTTTTTCCACCTGTGCGGTTGCAATCCGGAATCTCTTCAAAACCTGCCACAGCGATCCGCATCCCGATCCTGCTCCCCTCTCCCGGGACGCTCTGGATATCCAGTATCCCCCCATGAAGCCTTGCAATCTGGCTGCAGAGCGCAAGTCCTAATCCTGCGCCGCCCTGCTTCCGGGAACGGGATTTGTCGATCATATAAAACGGCTCCGTAACCCGCCGGATCTCCTCCTCCGGGATCCCGCAGCCCTCGTCCCGCACAAACAGCCCTTCCCCTGTGCCGATCAGACGGATGACGGCCCCATCCGGACTGGCCTTACATGCATTGTCGATGAGGTTGGTCAGAAAGCTGAGCAGAAGGTCCCGGTCACATTCCATCCGTAGCCCTTCTTCCAAATCCATCTCCAGACGGAGCTTTTTTTCTTGGAGCCGAAAACGGGTGATCTGTCTGACTTGTTCGAAAAGCCCCTCCACCGCCTGCCAGGTCTTTTCGATCACGGTCTCATCAGAAAGCTCCGTCAGCTGGAGCATTTTTGCAGAAAGTCTGGACAGACGCTTGCACTCCTCTTCAATATAATGCAGGCAGTCGGACTGCTTTCCCGTGGGAAGCTCTACCCGCTGCAGCAGTTCGGCATAGCCCTGGATACCGGTCATAGGGGTTTTCAGTTCGTGGGCAAGAGAGCCCAGGAGCTGCCTCTGCTTCTCGTTCATCTCCGCCAGTGTATGGATGTGCTCCTCGACCCGGTCCGCCATCCGGTTAAAACTCTGGGAAACCTGCCCGATCTCGTCAGTCCCGGGCCGGTCTACCCGTCTCTGGTAATCTCCGTCCGCAATCACATTTGCCGCATCCCGCAGCTGGTAGAAGGGGATCAGGATCCTCCGAATAGTCAGCATCAGCAGCGCCGCCAGCAGGACGGAGAGAATCCCCGCCACAGCGATCCCCCGGTACAAAAGTCTCCTGCCGGAATGAAAAACTTCGGTCACATCCCGGTAATGAAGCAGCTGAATGGGACCATTGCTCTCATAGAGGAACAGCAGCCGCTTCCCGTTCAGTTCTTCCAAATACACAGAAACAGGGGAGCCCTCCGGAATTGCGTCACTTTGGTATTGACTGGAAAGCGTTTCCGCATTTTTTATGTCAAATATGTAAGGACAGCGATTGTCAATCTCCTCTCCGTCATAGTACAGTATGGCGTCTCTGCTGAGACCGGAGCGGAACACGCTCTGCGCATGATACTTCTTTTCCAGTAAGCTCTGCGCATTTTCATCTCCCGATGGCTTTCCGAAGGCACGAATGTCGTTCTGCAATTGCTCCGCTTCATAGAGCAGGATATTGTCCATGATCTGCCGCTGGGTCATCGACAGATTCCACAATGAAAATGCCATGGATAAAAACAGCATGGAAATCGTAGCCACTAACGTAATCTTGGTCTGCAGTTTCATAGTCTGGTTCCTTTCCAAATATGAATCCAGTACTCTATCCAGCCAGAAACAGAACTCCTGAACTGGATGGAACACCAGGGGATGAGGCCCAATATATAGTGAATTCTGAATCGCATTGGAAGCCGCCGCAGTTAAGTTCTATTTTATATCACAGGATCCGAGTTTTCAATTGGATGGCTGTAACCATTTTGTAAAAGTAGGCGGTTGGAAAATCTCCAAAGGAATCCCGCTCCCGCCGCACAGATCCCCGCCCCGAACAGAAACGCCGCCATTCCGTAGCTGATCACAGTGAGCAGGACACGTTCCGCCAGAAAACCGACAAAGCCGGATGCCTGCCAGAATATGATTTTGGAGAGAAAATAGAGGGCGGCCTGCCGGTAAAGGGTGGCAACAGGGCCGTAAAATACCATGCCCTGCAGAAATGCAATGGCATACATGAGATAGATATTTCGTTTCATGGGTGAATTGTCCTCTCTTTTTTTGATTTTAGATACAGCAAGAAGGCACCCTTAGAGTGCCTTCTTTACAACGATGTGGACTTGCTGATCATGACGGACAATTCATTTTTATTTTCTCCTGAGTTGATATTTTCTGTAAAATATGATTATATTCAACGCCAGATATCGTTTCTTTATTATTTTATCTCCGGATCAGCAGCACCGCCACATCATTCACATTGGTCCCGGTTGCCCCGGTGATGATCAGACCGCCGCTTTTCTCCAGCGCGTGATATGCGTCATTCTGCTGCAGCACATGATAGATATCCATTCCCTGCTCTTCCAGCGCTCCCTTTGTAGCGCCATCGCAGTATCCTCCGGCCGCATCGGTAGGACCGTCCGTCCCGTCGCTTCCGATACTGAATACCGCCGTATCCGACAGCCCTGCAATCCCCTGGGCCGCCGCAAGGGCAAGCTCCTGATTCCGGCCTCCCATGCCCGTTCCCGTGAGATGCACTACCGTCTCGCCGCCTGCCAGAAAGGCCAGGCTCTTTTCACTGTCCTGATGGCTCTTTGCGATTGCCCCGAGAAATGCCCCGGCTTCCCTTGCCTCACAGGACAATTGGTCGGTGAGCACCTCCGGTTCATACCCAAGCTCCCGGCAGACATCCGCCGCCGCCTTGCAGAGGTCGCGCACACTGCCTGTAATAACCGTCTCCACATTGTCCAGGCTCTTCGGCGTCTCCTGTCCCAGCATCTCCCTGGCCCGTTCGCTTAACCGAAGCTGATACTTTTCCGCAACCGCTGCCGCCTGGACGCAGGTCGTAGAATCGGGATAAGCCGGGCCGGACGCGATCATGTCCAGCGGATCTCCCAAAATATCGCTTAATACAATGCTGAACACCCGGGCCGGTTCGCACAGCTTTGCAAACTTGCCGCCCTTCACTGCGGAAATCCGCTTCCGGATCGTATTAATCTCCACAATATCCGCGCCGCAGGCCAGAAGCTGCTTCGTAATATCGGCCAGCTCCTCCTCCGGGATCAGCGGCTTTTCAAACAATGCGCTGCCGCCGCCGGAAAGCAGGAACAGAACCGTATCTTCTTCCCGGAGATCCTCTACCAGCCGCAGCGCGGCCTGGGTTCCGGCAAAAGAATTTGTATCCGGAACCGGATGTCCGGCCTCGAAGCATTTCATCCCCGGAATATCGCCCTTTACATGATCATACTTTGTCACGGCCACACCGGCCTCCATGCGGTCTCCCAGGATATCCGCCGCCGTTTTCGCCATCTGCCAGGCCGCCTTTCCCGCAGCCACCACATAGACCCTCCCGTTTCCAAAATCCTTCCCTGTCAGGGCGCGGGATACCGCCTCATCCGGCAGCACCTTCCGGATGGATTCCCGGACGATCCGGTCCGCGTCTTCTCTCAATCCCATATCTGCTTTCCTCCTGATTTTATCACGGCAGCTCCCTTAGTGCAGAAACAATGAAAGGATAAAGATAAATACGATAGAACAGATTCCTTCCACAAGCGTCACTGCCGTCTGTGTCTTATATCCCTGATCCGGTGTCATTTCACCGAAGTTCGTCACTACCCAGAAATAAGAATCATTTGCGTGGGATACGGTCATAGCGCCGGCTCCGATCGCCATAACACAAAGCACGGACATCACGGTAGAATCCATTCCCAGCGCGCCCATCAGAGGCGCCATGATTCCTGCGGTGGTCGTGATCGCAACCGTAGAAGAACCTTGTGCGGACTTCAGGATCGCTGCCAGCAGGAACGGGAAGAAAATACCGATGGACTCCAGGACATTTGCATGATCCGTAATAAATGTCACCAGACTGGTCGAGGAAATGATCTTGCCCAGCACGCCGCCTGCCGCCGTCACAAACAGGATCGGCCCAACGGTTTTCAAGGTATCATTGGTCAGGTCGTACAGCTTCTCTCCCATGTCCGCCTGCACCAGAACGATGATTCCAAGCACCACTCCCACTGCCAATGCGATAATCGGTGTCCCAAGAAACGTACATGCCACAGCCAGGACGCCGCTCCATCCAAGGATTGAGGATACATTGGACATTGCCATCAGGATGATCGGAATGATAATGGGCGCCAGCGACATAAAGCCGGACGGCAGCTTTCCATAGGAGGCTACCAGCTCTTCATAGCTCTTTACCACACCGCCCTGATCCGCCTCATCATTGGACTGCACCTTTCCTCCGATATACTTCGCGTAGAACCATGCGCCTGCCAGGGCAGGGATGGAAACCAATGCGCCAAGCCCCATGACCAGAAGCAGGCTGTCCCCCGCGCCCAGCGTATTCGCTGCCGCAATGGGCCCCGGCGTAGGCGGGATAAATACATGGGACGCGTACAGACCCGCGGAAAGGCAGACCGTCATCGCAACCGAAGAAGCTCCTGTACGCTTCACCATCGCCTTACGGATGGGGTTCAGTACAACGAATCCGGAATCACAGAACACCGGAATGGATACCACCCACCCCATCAGCTCAATCGCCAGCTCCGGATGCTTCGGCCCTACCAGCTTTACCACCATATCCGCCAGCTTCAGCGCAGCTCCGGTGGCCTCCAGAAATGTTCCGATCATGGCTCCGAAAATGATAACGATACCGATGCTGGTAAATGTGGATGAAAATCCGCTTCCGATCACCGTCGCGATCCCGTCAATGGTGTTGCCGTCCGCATCCGTAACCGCAGCGAACGGAATCCCCCCGATCAGCCCCAGCACCAGCGAAACCAGTAAAATAGAAAGAAACGGATGGATCTTAAATTTACTGATCATCACGATCATGACCACGATAGCCACGACAAACACGATTAAAAATGGAACTCCTGTCATACTCTATTCCTCCTTTTACTTCTGCACTTTGTGGAAAACGCACAATTTATTATATGTTTTTGCATTTCCTTTGTGCTTTATTTATATAAAGAATAGCATATTTCGGATTTCAGGTAAATAGTATGCAAAACATATAAATTTATATATTTTGTTATGCGTACCATATAGTTGTGATTCGGCGCGTGTTAGACCGGATCAAGGCGAAGCATGCCGCCATGATTCAATGCCTGACCGCGATGCCGCGGCCTGCTCACTCCGCCGTGTCATGAAAATGAATCCTCTCCATATACAGCTTTTGATAAAATGCAAGCGCCATATAATAAATCGCCCCATTAGAAGGCTGACGGATATCCTTTCCCGTGATCGCAGACAGCTTTTTCAGCTTATACTGGAGCGTATTTTTGTGCATGTACAGCGCCTCCGCCATCTTTCCCACAGAACCCTCATAGGCAAAATAGTGCTCGATCAGGTTCATATGATCGCCCAGCTTGTCCCCGAAATCCCTTCCGAATAATTTTTCCAGGTATTCTGTCATTGTGGCTTCAGAGATCTCGTTGATAAATAATTCAATATTCAGATCATCATAATAATAGAAGTTTTCTTTCCAGGTCAGGGCATGGGATGCCGCGCGGACCGCCTCCGCGACTCCCCGGGCAATATCCATTCCGCTGCCCGACGCGCTGTCAAATCCTGCTGTCACGCTTCTGCCGTATTTTTTGTCGATCATCCCAATGAATTTTTCTGCTGTCTTCTCCATCTGAGCATCACTGCATTTCGGAAGAAGACAAATCTGCCTTGGCGGAACTCTCAGATACAGGATCCTGCTCCGGTCCGTCTCATGGCGGATGGTGGCCTCCATCTCCTCCAGAAGCTTCTGCCCCTCCAATGTATCCGAAAGCTCCTGATAGTCCCGGAAATACAGTACCATCACCCGATAAGGCTTCGTGATGTCGATTCCCAGATGGTTCCCCCGGTCGATAAAATTCCGGCTGTAGGAGCCTGCGGCGGATTTCTCGATCCATTCCTGGATAAACCGGTAACGCACCCTCTGGTCGTAGCGTTTCTTATCCTTCTGGATACTGTCCGTCACCATGATCTCGGTCATCCGACGGACGATCTTCCCGTAGCCCACGACCCGCTCCTTTTCCCCGGTGATGCCCACGACGCCTACGATCTCCCCGCGCACGATCAGAGGAAGGTTGATTCCCCTCCTGGTGGTCTCGTTCTCCATGTCTCCGGTAATGTAGAGCTCCGGCAGTCCTTCCGTAATGATCCTCCGCGCCCCCTCATGGGTCTGCCCGATCCTGGCGGAATTCGTGCTGGCGATGATGACGCCCTCGGCATCCATCATGTTTACATGCTCGTGGATCTCCTCCCCGATCTCTTCTACGATCGCCTGTGCCGCAATTTTTGATATGTACATATTTCCCCCCAGCCCCCATATTATCCGCCGCATGCCGCGCATTAACCAGGCGTGACTTGCAGCTGTCATCTGTATTTGCCGCGCAATCCTGACGTAAACAGTTACTCCGATTTTACTTCATTCCCCGGCGGCTTGTCAATGGGCTGGATACCTGTGAACACTATCGGTGGAAAATGTACGTTACTGGTCACACCTTGTCCAGGCGTGCCCTGTAACTCAGGCCGTCATTTAAAATTGCCTACGGCAATGGACGGCCTGAATCCCAGCTTTTATGTGCATCCTCCTGACCAATCAGCGTAGTGATTGGTCAAGGTGTGACATGTAACAAATGTACTCTTCTTTTCGGATCTCATTACGAAACATCGCTCCAGCACCGCATCATAATTACCCCAGCCTTTCCTTGCTGTAGATCAGATTCCCGTCTACGCCGTCCGCCCGGTTCATGTGTTCATCCGCCGAAAACGCAATATACGCCTGCTGCCCCATAAATTCAAACGGCACGTCGTCTGTCTCCCCTGCCAGGACGGCATCGCACACCTGGATCACATTCTGCAGGATTTCTTTGTGCACCTCCATCTGATGATGGCTGATGAACACCCGATCATACTGCCCTTCCAGCCGCCCCGCAATCCGGATCAGCTCCTCACGGTAGGCTCTCACAGGAAGCGTATTTTCATCAAACAGGAAGGTGGACTTATTGCAGGCATCCCCCAGGATCAGGATCCGTTCCTCACGGACCAGCACGACCATGGAGCCTTTTGTATGGCCTGGCAGCCCATAGATGTCCGCGTGGATCCCGCCCAGGTCAAAGCTGTCCCCATCCTTCAAATCCTGAAAATCCATGGGCGAAGGAGGTACATAATCCGCTTCGTCAAAATCCGGAAGCTTTCCGTTCAGCCCGCCCCGGATATAACCGATCCGCTGTTCCAGAGGGGACATCTGCTCATAAAGCTCCTTGTCCGCATGGTTCATAAATACCCGATCAAATTCCGGCGCGCCCAGGGCATGATCCAGATGCCCGTGGGTCAGAACCACCGTCACCGGCTTCTCTGTCAGCCCTTCCACAAACCTCCGCAGCTGCCCCACTCCCAGGCAGGAATCTACAAGCAGCGCTTCCGCCGCTCCCTCGATCAGATACAGAAGCTCCCCTGTCATGCTGCGGATACAGGTCACCGCATCCGTTACCTTTTCTGCTGTGTAATATTCTACCATTTTATCTACCTCCTTCCAATACTCACGGCCGACGAAATCTGGTACAGCATTGCGTAATTAACGGTGAATTCTGCGCCTGCTATTTCTGCCAGTTCTGCGTTGTCGTCAATCAACGATGCCACCGTGTCGCCTCTTTCCTCCGCCTTGTCCTGACAAAAATATCAGACACATTATTCACCATTATATACGCAACGCTGTACTAGTATGCAGTATAAAACAGTTACAGTTCACTCCTGGGCCGCGCGCCACACTGTACGGTTACGCCTTACACTAACCTTCCAGCCTCAGCAATTCCTCCGCCAGCGCGTCCACCTGTTCCTCCGCAAATCCCATGTAGAACAGCTCCCTCAGTCCGGTCAGGCTTTCATGCAGAAACTCCTCATCTCTCTGATCCAGCAAAAGCTTCAAAAACGGGGTATGCCTCCCGATGGCTTCCATCGCCCTCTCATCGTCCACCATTTCCACAAACAGCGTCTTCTTATCATAAAGCGCGTTCATGTTCTTTGTCGGCTGATAGGTATACTCATGTACCCCGGCTCCCACCTCGAAAACTTCTTTGTCCAAAGCCGGCGCATACGGCAGCTCCACTTCCGCGCTGCAGCCAAATGGCACTTCCACAAAGATGTTGACTGAGCCGTCCTTCTGAATCTTCCATTCCGACCGGAAGGTTCCGTATACCGAATCATAGGACAGTCTGGCAAACCCCAGCTTTTTACTGATCTGCGGCGCAATGGAAGCTTTACGGAATCCCGGCTCCAGCGCTTTCAGCCCGGCCACATCCCGGTACAGGTATTCCACAACCGCGCCGAACGCGAAATGGTTCAGGGAATTCATCATGGTGCCGCTCATGGTACCGTCCTCCAGGACCGAATTCCAGCGCTCCCAGATGGTGGTGGCTCCCAGGCCGATACAGTGCATCCATCCCGGATACCCCTCCTGAGTCAGGAAATAAAGCGCCTCCTGCTCCATGCCGTTCTCGGCCATCACCCTGCACATCAGCGGCGCTCCCACAAACCCGCCTTTCAGCTTATAGCAGTCTTTGTACAGGCGGGTCCTAAAGTCCTCCACGAGACGTTCCTTCTCCCGGTAGATCCCGCTGTAAAGCGCCGTGATATAGCCGGTCTGGGTATCCACGGCCAGCTTTCCGCTCTCTGTAAAATACTCCCGAAGAACCGCCCTGCGGATCTTCCCGCTCAGCGCGCCGTAATGGGCGCGGTCCTCCGTATAGCCCAGCGCTCCTGCCGCGTCAGATACCATTTTCGCAGACATGGAATAATAACAGGATGCGATAAAATAATCATCCGTCCCACCCTTCATACTCTGTTCGCTGCGTCCGTCCAAGGCCAGCCAGTCCCCCATCTGAGCGTTGAAGTTAAACAGATAATGATGTCCCCGCGCCGAGTCGTCACGGTCGATCCGGTCCACCCAGTCCTTCATCATCGGATAGTAGGCTTCCAACGCCTTTTTATCCGCAAACCGCTCGTAGAGCACGGTTGGAAGGAATGCCGCAATATCTCCCCACACCGCCGCATAAGCTACATTTTCCGGATCCAGTACCGGGATCACCCCCGGCAGGATCCCGTCCAGCTTCACCTGTTCCGTACGCAGGTCATGGAGGAACTTATTGTAAAACGCAGCCGTATTCATATTATAGCTGGCGGCGCCGGAAAATACCTGGGCGTCTCCGGTCCAGCCCAGCCGCTCGTCACGCTGAGGGCAGTCTGTCGGGAAATCGATACTGTTGGACTTCTGTCCCCATTTCGCATTCGAAAAAAGCCGGTTCACATTTTCATGCCCTGTCACAAAAAAACCGGTTTCTTCCATTTCGGAGTAGAGGGCCTTTCCGCAGAAATCTTCCGGATCCACTTCCCCATCCCAGCCGGACACGCGGACATAGCGGAAGCCAAAGAAGGTAAACCTGGGTTTCACGATTTCTTCTCTGCCGCCGGAAACATACACAAACTGGGATTTTGCCCTGCGGTAATTCTCTCTGTAAAAATTTCCCTGCTGAAGGATCTCGCCAAAATCCAATACCACTCTTGTCCCCTTGGGGAGATCTGCATGGAACTGTACATATCCTGCAAAATTCTGTCCAAAGTCCAGAACGGTCTCCCCTGCAGGCGTATGGATGACCTGCCGTACCGGCATGGACTCATGCTCTGTGACCGGAACGCTGTACCGCTCTGTAAGAGAGCCTTCCACACCGCCGCTCACCGGCACCCTTTTCGGATTGTCCCTGCCCTCCCACAGCAGACGGTTGATGGTCTCCCCGTCATAGATCCCATCGCCGTCCTCCGTATCCGAGCCTCGGTAAAGCCAACTCTCATCGGAAGCGATCACATCCTCCGACCCGTCTGCGTATTTCAAATGCAGCTCCGCGATCATCTGATATTCACTGCCGTAAATGCCGGATGTATAGGAAAGGCCAAAAGCCCCTTTATACCAGCCATTTCCCAGCTCCACGCAGAGGGTGTTGTCCTCCCGGATCTGGTCCGTCACGTCATAGGTCTGGTACTGGACTTCTGTGTGGTAGTCACTGAAATACGGAGTCAGAGTCTCATTCCCTACTTTCTCTCCGTTCAATGCCGCCGTGTACATTCCAACCCCGGAAATATACAGCCGTGCGTCCGTCACATCTCCCCGCGCGGAAAATGTCTTTTCAAATATGGGATGGAAACGGTCTCCCGGCTGAGGTTTGATCCAGCTTCCCAGCCATGGCTCCTCCCTCTTCGCAGTCTCAAAATAAGCACATTCTTCACTGACTGCCTCTTCCCCATTGTCTCCCCTGACGCTTACCCGCACATAGTACCTGGTTCTGCATTTCAGGCGGATCTCCAGCTCCTCGCCCGCGGAATCCAGAGCGGATCCCTCTTTGGTACAGATGATGTTCTCAAACCCTGGATCCTCCGCGGCTTCAATCCGCACATGATCCGCTTTTTTTGCCTCTGTTTCCGTCACCAGCCATGCAGCGCGGACACTGTCAAACGCGTAACCCACAGGATTCGTCATTCCGTTGATCTTTATTTTGCTGATCTTCATATGTTTTCTCCTCATATTGTCTGCTTCATCATACATTTACTATAATCAAAAACTCCGCCAAAAGCAATAACGGACAAGGACACTCGCTTTAACCTTTGCGGACATTGTTAACAGAACACTTGCTTTTCTCAGACTGAAATGATACGATAACATAAAAAATGTGCGTCTTGACATACACTCGCGCCGGAGCGCGGCTGCAACAGCAGCCATTTTCCTTATGCGCGCAGCGCGCATCCCCGGAGGGTTTGCGTATTCCTGTCAGGATATGGCAGGCTCTATTGCCGTCGGAAAAAGGAGGTTTTTTATGTATCAGATTCCGCCGCTTGACCGCGATGAACTGCGGTTTAAAAGAGCATACCAGACATTCCCGGAGGCTCATCTTGATGTGGCAAAAACCGTGCAGGAGATCCACCTTCTCTGCCCGGAGCTTGATGTAGTTGATCATTCGAGCCCCTATCAGCCTGCGGACTCTCTCCAGGAGACCTATTTTCCGCAGTTTCTGGACATCGCGGTGATCCCGCACAAACGGTATTCACCTGCTTTTCTGCACTCCCACTCTTTTTTTGAGATCGTCTGTGTCCTGAACGGAACCTGCAAAAATATTTTCGCCAGCCAGACTCTGGAAATGAAAGCCGGGGAGATCTGCATTGTAGCGCCGACCGCCGTTCATGCTCTCAGCGCGTTTGGCGAGGACTGCGCCATCTACAACCTGGCCGTAAAAAGCAGTACCTTCCGCAGAACCTTTTTAGACGCGCTGCCCCAGCAGGGGACGCTGTATGCCTTTTTCTCCCGGGCGCTGCATCAGCCCGGCACAGAATCGTACCTGTATTTCAAAAAGCCAGCGGATCCGGCGCTGCGCGGACTGGCGGAGCAGATGTATCAGGAATATCAGCGGCAGGAGAGTTATTACAATGCTCTGTTAAACGCGCTTCTGACCACTTTTTTTATCCAGCTTTTGCGCAAGCATGAAAAAACAATCATTGCAGGAAATCCTTCCGGAAAAAAGCAGGAAGAAAATATCATTTTTATTTTAAAGTATATTGAGCAGCACTTGAATACGATCACACTGAAAGAGCTGTCCGCCTTTTTTAATTACAGCGACCGGCAGATCACCCGGATCCTGAAGGACTATACCGGAAAAACCTTCACGGAGCTGCTCCAGGAGTCCAGACTTTCCAGAGCCTGTGAGTTATTAAAGCAGCCAAATGCTTCCATTCATTCTATTATTGAAACTGTCGGGTATTCCAATGCGACTTACTTTTACAGCCTGTTCCAAAAGCAGTACGGCCTGACGCCTACAGAATATCGGAAGAAGTACCTGACCGAGGCTGAGGTGATCGTATGATGAATGCAGAAAACCTGTCACGGGCAGGCTTTGCGTATGCGTTGGTATACAGTGAAACGCGCTTCAGACTTTTTTCTTCTGAAGCGCGTTTTTATACTATGTGTTTACGATTCTGTTTCTTCTACCGTTTTCATTGACCCGCAGTTTAGGCATCCATAGACCATATTTACAGCAATCCTGTTATCAGGAACTATTGATAAATAGATTTATACCTCATCTCCCGCACACATTTTTTCCAGGTCGCGCTCACAGTGGTAGAACAGGTGCAGGATCACGAAGATGACCGCAACCATGATCAGCGGCAGCCAGTTATACATAAAGTTGATCGCTGTAGTAACGCTCTCCGGCTGACGCAGTCCCTGCGCGTCCAGAGTTCCGTCCATGCCTGCCGCGTTCAGCACCCATCCGAATACCGCGGTTCCCAGTCCCAGTCCGATCTTCTGCGCCGCGGAAATTCCTGCGTTTCCCATGCCTACGGTGTCGATCCCTGATTTGAGCGTACCGTATGTCACCGTATCCGCAACCATCCCCAGAGCCATTCCGCCCGCCATTCCGACGCCGCAGCCCTTCAGGACATTACAGATGATCATGACTGTGGTATTGGAGCCTCCCAGCAGGCCGAATCCCAGGAATCCAAGCGCCATCGTAGCCATACCCGCATTGAAAATGGCTGTCTTGCCGAATTTTTTCATGAAGAACGGTGTCGCAAACATGATCGCAAACTGCGCGATCGATATGGAGTTAGATACCCAGCCGTACTGCCCCATATCATAGAGCACATACTGACAGTAGAATACATTTCCCATTGCATACATAATGATCACGAAGAATACCACAAAGTTTGCGATCGTCAGCATGACCCAGTATTTATTGGTCAGCAGAGCCTTCACCGTTGCCATGATATTTCCATTGTCTTTCTTTTCTTCCTGCTTTTCCCTGCCGGAAGCGTTCTGGTCTGTCACACGTTCTTTCGTGCTGAATACGCAGAAGAAAGATACCAGGACCATGACCGAGCAGTAGATCAGCATCGTGATCGTAAACGCGCGCTGGGTGTAAAGCGTTTCCGTGCTGCTGGTGAATTTTCCAAGCAGGGTCACAAAAGTAGCGTTGACAACTACATTTCCCAGGGTCTGGAAGATCTGCTGGATGTTTCCTAAGAATCCGCGCTCATAAGCATTGGCCGTAACCAGAGAAACCATGGAATAGTAAGGAACCAGCATACCGGTCAGGCAGATGGCATTCACGATATTGTACATAAGAAATACATAGACATACTGTGCCATCTCCGGCAGCCCCTGGGGCACGTAAAACAGCAGGACTGTCGTAACCGCAAACGGAATGCACATTCTTGCCAGCCACGCGCGCCCTTTGCCAAGCTTTGATCTTGTACGGTCTACCATTCTTCCGACGATCAGGTCTGATATGCCGTCAAATACCTTGGATACTGCAAAGATCGTCGCAATGATCCCCGCATTCAGCCCGACTGCGGAAGTGAAATAAATGGTCAGGAAGGAACCGATGATCCCGTTGATCATATTGAAAGCAAAGCCTCCTGTACCATATCCGATTCGTTCGCCCCAGCCCAAACTGGCTTCCGGATCGTTGTGTTTTGTCGCAAAGTTGATCATTTTTTCTCTCTCCTTTATCTCGTGATTCTGCACTTCTTATATGATTATTATAATCATGGCAGGATACACGGACAATAACGCACAACGACATGGGCTTTAACCTGAGCTGACATAAGATCCTTTAAACTTCCAGCTCAGCCTCTATATTATTTTCCGCTGTAACCTTTATTCTGACATGTTCACATACATCATTTTTTTCAAAATCATGAATGCCCTTCCATTGTATGTCTCCGTAACATTTTGATTAAAGTTACCTTTTGGTGACGGGTTGGTTCTTTTTTCAGGACCAGACAGTATTCTGTCCCGGCAGTAACCAATGACATTCTTCCTGTTTCTTCCTCACCTTCATAGGTTACCGCAGTTAATGTCCCCGGTTCATAGCACACGTCAAATTCGGTTCTGTACCTAAACCTTCAAAATTCGATATGCTATGCAGGATTTGCTTTATACAGAAAAAAGTATTATGAAGATTGCTGTTGACTGTGGTTTTTCAAATGCGTCTGTATTCAGTAAGATATTTAAAGAGATGTATGAAGTGGCTCCGTCGGATTACCGTGAGCAGTGGAAAGCAGCGGCATTGCAGAAGGAAAAGGATAAAAAGGCAGTGAATGAGAAATGATTTCCCCGATTTTGAGGATTGCCTGCAAGATGAATGTGCTGCACAAAGCCATGCAGACTATATCATCACCCGGAACACCGGCGATTTTTCAAACTCAAATGTACCTGCAATTACTCCGTCAGATTTTTTAGAAAAATACAATCTTTGACGACAGCATCAAAAAAAGAACGATCTCCACTAAGCCGCAGGATACTTTTTAGAATTCTGCGGCTTTCCGTCCCTTAAATCACATTTTTCCCCGGTTTCAGCTCCCTGCTGTCCCCGTCCGTCCCGATCCATTTTCCGTTCATTCCCTCCGGAAGCGAGATCTCCCCGTGTATCTGCCCGTCCGCATAAGCATACCGGAATCCGATCCTGCCATACTCTGTCGCAATCTCTCCTTCCAGATCCGATAAGAGTCCCTCCATATGCGGCTGGACGACTGGATGTCCGGTCTCCCTGCGCACTCCGGTGATCACATTGAGAAATTCATAGATGGGCAGTGCGCTCCAACCGTGGCATTCGCTCCGGGGTCTCCGGGCAGGTGACGCAGTGTTTGTCCAACAGGCGGATCCACCACTCCATCCGGCGGCGGGTCAGCTCATAGCAGCCGGCAGCCTCACAGGCTCGGAAGAGTTCAAAAAAAGATCCTTCTAGATGAGATTGCGGCCGACCTCCATATCAGTCCCACCTATCTTTCCAGGATCTTTTCCAAAGAAATGAAGATCCGGCTGCAGGAATACATTGCCCGGTTCCGGGTGGAGCGGGCGGCAAACCTCTTAAAGTACTCCAATGAGTCCATCGCGAATATCGGGGATTACGTTGGATTCCCGTCCCTTCGTTTCCAGATATTCCTCCGGCTCATCTGCCGGAGCCACCAGCAGACATCCCGTCATCCGCAGATCTTTCTATCATTGATTTTGCTTTATATTTCTGCTATTGTGCTTCTCTGCAAACAGGGTGAGGTTTAAAAAGTTGAAATTCTGTTTCCCTGCCTGCTGCCGTCTGCGCCCTGATCTTTCGAAGCTGCGGCTTTTCCGCCTCAAGGCACAAATTATGGCGGTACAGAAATATTCTTTCATCCACGCCGGCAAATCCGCAGTGCTCCAAATCCAATTCATTGGTATAACGATACGGCGTAATCGAAACTGCCTGATCTTTAAGAATCACCGTCAGCTTTTCGATCACTTCAATTCCAGCGTCTTCGGCTACCTACGGTAAAATGGCTCCACCTCTGGCTTATAGCTCATTTGAAGAACGCCCTCCGGATAGGTAAGCTCCGCTTTGGTAAAGCTCCACTCCAGCCCCTCACGTCTGTCTCCGTCCGAACAATTTCTGCCCTAAAGCACAGGTTCCCCAAAGGTTCTTTGATACAGCCTGATCCAAACTCATCTGCGTGTCCCCGATTCTGTCCGAAGCCAGAGACACCAGGGTCCTGGTCAGCATATAAAAATACTGGAAAAACATAAATTCCGAAACCGAGGTCCCCCCCGGTCTTTCTGTTCTTCTCATAAGAATACACGCAGTTGGGCGGATTCCACATGGCCAGCTCTCGGTAATACGCCTCCATGTCGGCAAAAAAATGTTCTCCCACAAGAGGTTCTTCTTCCAGATCGCAGATCACGGTTGTATCAGGAGCGGAAAACCAGGTGAGTTCCATTTGGGGCCAGAGAGGAAACGGAATTCCATCAATCTGCGCATTTTCCCCGGCCTCCTCTGTTCCGCTGCTCCTGATATAGGAAAATGTTACGTTGCAGGCCAGAAAACGGTTCAGTTCTTCATAGGAAAATTCCTCCTCAAAGCTCTCCGTACGGGACAAATACTCCGATAAATATTCCAAAAGCTGCCGGTCAACCACCAGCTCCTGCCCATCCACCCTCACAGAGAGCAGCGCGCGACGGAAACAGATTTCCGCAAGCCGCGCGAAGGGAGTGTCCAGCCTGTCCTCATAACCCAGTTTGAGACAGTTTTCCTCTGCCATTCCATGAAGCAGAGCCAAAAAGGCAATCTTCCGCTTCCCGGAGCACTCTTTTCCAGGCTCCGGCTCATCAAACGCAATATAATAAATAATTTCCGCACATAGTTCCTGCCTTTCCGCAGCAACCGACCCGTCGTACCATTGGATCTCATAGGAGGAAGTCTTCTCCAAAAGCTCTGACCTGCGCACAGAGTTGTCGATTTCCCATGGAGCAACTTTCTTATTTCCCAAAATAAATTTATCTTTCCACATAAATGAAAAGCTGAACGATATTTTAATAAACAGAATCTTAATATAAGCGTCCACCGACAGTGACATTTCTACGGAGAGTTCCGCAGGCTGATAGCTTTCCAAAACCAGCTCCGTCAAAAAAGAAAGGTTCACGGAAAATCCGATCTGGATCAGCACAAAATCCACGCTTCCATAGATGGAGGCCGTTACCCCAGCCAGTGCCTTTACCTTGTAATATATGGAATCCTTCTGCCCCTCTCCGTCAGGGACATAATTGGCAAGTACCCCTTCAAATATTGCCGTCAGCATCACATAAGCGCCTGCCTTCAGCGGGCCTGCGGCGATTTCTCTGCCGACCCCGCCGAGATACCGATCCCCAGCTCCACGACCACTTCAAAATGCCCTCTTGACACCTGGGGCACCGCCCTTGAGGTGTCCCCATTTAACAGCCCAAAATAGAAGACGCCTTTTCCGGTAAAAAACAGATATGTCAGACCATAAGTATCTTCTTCACCCGACCGCCGGTCCTCCTGATGATCTTATATCTTGCCCGAATGGTTTCCTCCTGTCTGTCCATGACTACTTCCAGCTCTTTTAACGTAATCTGCTTCAAAATGCCGGACGGCCATGGCAGATACCAGTTGTGGTCCGGCGCGATCAGGCTGATCAGCCCTTCTATGAGCTCTCCCAGATTGAAATTGAGTACCCGGAACATAAAGTTTTTTTGCGCGTCATAGCTTGCCGTAATCTCTATGCCGCGGATTTTCGTCATAAACTGGAAATCCTGAAAAGAAGCTTCCCCGCCTTCTATGGCAACCTGGCAGGACACGGCAAATTCAAAGTATTCAAACAAGGTGATGCCGGCCGTAATCCAGAATCGGTACACATCCTTCTCCCACTGCAGATGAAAGGAAGAAGCAATCTGATTCTGATCTCCCCACTCAAAGGCAATGGCACACAAAAATTCGAAATAGCGAGGCGTACCCAGTGAATTGCCGGATTCCTGTCCTCCCGCCAGCTCCGTCTGGTAAACCACGGATAGCGTGCTGACCACAAAGTCCAGGCCCTTCTTTGCCGCTTCTTTCCCCGTGATCAGGGCAACCAGCTCCGACACCCGAAACGGCCTGGCAAGACCGCCTCTTAAGGTCAAAAGCTGCCCCTCTTCTCCTTTCTCATAGATTCCCTCCAGCACAAGGACCGCCGTAAGCAGCGTAAATTCCATCGTGGCGGCAAGCTAAGACTTTTCCGGAAGATAGCCATGAAGCCGGATATATCTTACCGCCAGGTCCATAAAGCCGGGAAAAATTCCGTTTGCCGTCTCTTTTCCCATTTCCTGTTCATAGATTCCTCTGATTTCCAGATCAGGCACCGTGATATTCACTCTGAGGTCATGATTTTTCCACACCCCGTGAAATCCGGCGACAATCGCAAGAAAGCCCCCGATATGCAGCATGTTCCACTGCACGGTCTATTCCGCCCGGGCGCCCCCCCTGCCCCCGGTCGAAAAACGGAATAGGGATATCCGGCAGACTGCTTTTTCCCGTTATGGAAGCAATAAAATCCGCGGCATTGTCCAAAGATATCCCCTCATCGAAATTAACATACAGTTGATAACTTTCTCCAAAATCTATGCTCATCCACACTCCCTGTCCGGAAATACTGGAAATGGGAACGCAGAACTTCACACCCACTCTGCACTGATAGATTGCCTCTCCATCTTTCTCCCGGCCTTCTTCGGTTACATGGCTGTTGATCACAAGAACGCACTCCTCCGCCATTTTGATCTCACCATAAAAAGGCAACTCAATCCTCTTTAAAAATGCCTCTTCCACCACATACTTCATTTCCCCGAAAGGTCCTCTGGAATCTCCCGTCAGAACCACCGTTTCACCCGCTTCCGGCAGAAAATCTCCGTGTAGATATTGTCAATATTGCCCAGCCCAATTTTTTTAGAAAAATTTTTTATTGTTTCAAAATTTTCATAAGTCTTTTGCGTCTTGAATATTTGTAATACAGCGTCTGATATCGGATATCGTAAGGAAAAATAATGGAACGACCATTCGAGCATACTGTAACAATTTATTATTGCCTGCCTCTTTTCTTCTGCGCTTTGCCTTATATCATCCAACTGGGAATCTTGCGTTAATGGATGAATATACTTTTCTTTCTTGCGCTTCACACGCATTTCCCTTATAATTGTTCGGGGAACCGTCAAGTTCCCTGACTTCCGCACTTAGTAACCGGATTCTGATTTTATCCGTACTCCATAAGCTGTTCCTCCTTTTTTGTAATTGTTTTTAGTCAAAAAGAATTACTCTTTCACTAATAGGAGAAAAACGGCTATAAAAACGGAAGTGTTTTTGAAAAAACAGCTACAAAATTTTATTTTTTTGAAAAGGACTGACTGTAAATGCCGAAATATGCTGAACTCCCGGCATTTAGGGAGCAGAATTTCATAACGGAAGCAGACGGGGATATGCTCCACCGTGAAGCATGCGCTTTTGCGATCCGGCGTATTGAAGAAAGTGTAAGGACAGAGGAAGATTTTAAGGAAGTCATCAGGTGGTGGGACAAACTGGGCACCAACAGGGAACGGAAAGAAAGAGACCACGAGACAGGACGCTCTGCTGTTCCTTTGGAATGGGGCGCATATGAATTGTACTTTTCCGGCAGACCTTCCTATGACATGATCCTAAGGAGACTCATGCTTGCAGGTGATTTCCTCGATATTATATTTGACAACCCTGAAACAATACATGAGCTTGTCACGGATGCGGATATATCAAAAATATTGAAAGAACTAAAGCCGCATCTAAAAAATATGCTCTATTACCTGTTCCTGCGTGACTATTCCACAGCAGAATATGCGGAGATCATCGGACAGACTGGCCGGAATATTCGTGGTATCAGGGAAACTGCACTGAAAAAGATGCGGAAACTTTACGGCGGCATACTTACATACAGGAAAGAAAACAATCTGCCGCTGACGCTTGACGAAAAATATTTTCTGGAAAACGGAGCGCGGAAGAAAAGGACACCGGACAGCTTGACCGATAACAAGTAACCGTTTATAATATAAGAAATATTACATCAGATAATGTGGCAGGATTGATGGATTGGAGCAGATTTTTTATGAAAAACTTATTTGAACATACCAGCGCACCGTGGATTCGGTACAGCAGCTATGAATATATGACAGGCAATGACAATAACCTCTACATAACGGTTTCCAAAGACGCAAAACCGGAAATGTACCGTCCCATGCAGGAAGCAAAACGGCTCGTCATTGATGCCATAAATGTCGGGCTTACCGCCATGCACAAGGCTCCGGAAGAAGAACTGAAAATGTCCGTGCTTGATTTTATTCATAAATATGGTTTTCTCGGTTTTATGACCGCCCTGCCGACAACAGCAGATTTTATAACCTATGAATCAGTATATTTGCCCAAAAACCACTTTATCAAAGCAGAAACACTCTCCACAGATGAGTATCTTTCTTATTTTTACCCTTTTGATATGCCGGATTTCAGAAAGAACGGCATGGAATCAGGATGGTCTGTGACTGACCGTGATGGCATTGCAATTACAATGGCTATGGGGAATGCGCCACAGGCTGTGGCGATGGGATTGCAGAAGGAATATGTGGAAAGATACGACTGGCTTGTGAAGGAATTTACTGACTGGGCGTTTACTTTTATGACAAGTTTCCTTTATTACATGGATTATGATACGATTGACGAACAGACACGCAGCCTGTACCGTCAGGGCATTTCCGCTTTCGGCGGCATAGCCCCGACTTACCGGATTGCGCTGGAAAAGGATACGCCCGTTATCGTATGGGATTTCCACTCCCTGCTTGTCATGGTGCAGATGTGCTTTTCCTTCATGCTCACGGATAAGGACAGTGATATGCGTATGTGCAAGCATTGTAAAAAAGCCTTTGTCGCAAGCCGGAAAGGGAATGAATTTTGCAGCCAGAAGTGCAAGAACCAGTTTAATGTATATAAATCAAGGGAAAAGAAGAAAGGAAACAAAAGAGATGATTGAAAACAGGAATGTAAATATCATAACCGATGCGGACGGTAAAAAACTGGTTCTGATTAACAATATCCGCTTCAAGGCAAAAGTGCGGGATGACTGGACGGCTGTCGAAGAATACCTGAAAGGGTATATCGGGGATTTTTACGAAATTGAGGAAACTTCTGAAAAAATATATATTTCGGCAGATTTTCCCGATGAATACGCAAGTTCAGAAAGCCGTATTGCATTAAAAGGCGCTGTGGCAAAGGCTAAAGCAAATGCTGTGCAGGCTATTCCTGAACTTATAAGAATAGCTGCCAATCCAAAACATGAAGCAAACCGGAAAGAAAAACACAAAACAGATGCGGTATATGGATGGTTTCGCTACTACATCAGATTTGCATTGCCTGTATATGATGACAAAACGGGGAAAATAGCAAGACATAATATTTATTCAGCAAGTATGCTTGTCCGTCATGCGAATGATGGCAGGAAGTATCTGTATGATATTTTGGCAATAAAAAAAGAAACGAGCAGCCCGCTTGAGTGAAAACACCGTACGGTAAAAACCCATTTCTTGTTGTCAATAATAAACCATTTTTCATTTCCTGTCAATCCCCAATTTTGATTTTTTCAGAATACCGCCATTGGTATTTTTAATGCAATGGGGGGAACTTTGTTCCCCCTTAACCACTTCATAGCAGGAGGCGCAGATGATGTCAAGATCGCCACAGGTGAATCGGAGCCGGCGTCTTGACATCATCTGCGCCTCCTGCTACAAAACTTAAAGCCAAAACAATACTAAAGGGAATATATCAAATCATGCAGCACTACTTCCTCCGCCCTGCTCCTGATGCTGTTCATCTTCTGAAGCCAACATAGCCAGTCATCGGATTTTAACTGCTCCGTCACACCCTCTTTCTTTGCCATCTGCCCCACAAGCCTGTCCATCATCTCATTGCATTCTTCATCAATTTCCGCAAGATGTTTCCATAATGTTTCTGACAAAATCATATACGAATAAATGCCTCCATGATTCTCCTTCAAAAACCGCAGTTTCATTCTTCCGTACTTTCCGATATGATATTCTGTTGTATCCGAAAGTTTGAGGTCGGGAATCAAGTAATCACCTTCCCAATGGTATGTAATTTCCATATACATCCGCCTTTCTTTGTACTAAACTGTTTACAGATATGAATAAAAGGATTATCACCTTCTTCCTTGTATTACAACATCTGCAATTTTTCATTCACCACAAATGAGCCAGCCGCATATATTGTATTTTAGCAGATGTCCATTTCCGCTAAAATACTGCGTTTGCCAGAAATGTTTACATCTACAGTTCACAACATATCACATCATTTTAAGAAGTAATTTTGATAAAAACTTCACAACTAAACCAGTGCAAAGTGCCGCAATAACAGTTCCCTCTCTTATTCCGACAATTTTAAGATTAAAGAATATCAATGAAAGAAAGACAGCCATAATGACACAGGCGATATCAAATGCAATTTTAACATTGCCGAAATTTTTGTGTATCGTATCTGAAACAGCCTTAACAAACGCTTCGCCGGAATTCATAACAACGTTCGCGATCACGCAAAGAGTTATCCCAAATCCGAGGATAACGGTACCGATCATAACCATCAGCAGTCTTATGGGATAAATCCTAAAATCCCGTTGAATTATACACAGGTCATACGGTGACCTGGTATAACTCAATAATCTCCCGTTGACGTTTGGTCGGTGTTGTTACAAGCTTTTTACGTTTACCTTCAATGGATACTTGTTTTAGAGATTTCATTTCACTAAAGATTTCTTGAAGGTTATGATTGCGTGTCCATCCGTGTTCTTCCATAACATTTTTCAGATAGGTAGTCAGGATAAGCGCAATAAACTGGATAAATATACGTCCCTCCATGGTTGCGTTTGAGTGAATCCTCAAACGTTTCATATCCAGATCGTTTTTGAGATCGTCAAAACCTTTTTCGACAGCATCCTTTTGGCGATATGCCCGCAATGCCTCGGCAGCATCTTTGGTTTTATTGCTTATCATTACAAACCAGCCAATACTATTCTGCTTATGTTTGCTGATTGCCCCTTCATTATACTCTACCTTCCGTCCACGTTTCGGAAGGTCTTTGACAATGAAATAGTTGTTATAAAATGCCTGGTTTTCAGATTTCTCCTTACAGTTTACCAACTCGTCATAGCACTGGAGCAGCTTATGCGTAAATTTTTTGTGTTCCAATTCCGCCTTCAGACTATCATAATACGTATGGATATAACATCTGTGCCCATTCCACTTCGTACATTTTGTTACCGCGTAAAGGTCATCCTCACCAATACTGATAAAATTTTTATGGGAATCCATTCCTGTCCGGTTTTCCTCTACTGCGTTTGTAGCGATAGAAGCAGTAAATGGAATGCCAACGCTAAAACGATAATGGCTGTTATATAGCGCATTGATATTTGCCTCACTAAAAAACCCCTTATCCATGACCAGATGAACAGAACGTGATCCCAAAAGCTTTAAGTTGGCAAGACTTTCATCTATTGTAGATACATCTTTGATACTTCCTGAAAGTATCCTATAGTATATAGGCAGATGGGATT